>CALGNI010000038.1 GCA_937958645.1 Candidatus Absconditabacterales bacterium | reverse complement strand
AGTAGCTTGTTTACGATAGTAGTAGCTGTCATAACATTATGAGTAAGATTAAAGTTTCTCACTTCTATATTACTCGTTATGGCAGTTAATTAAAGCGTTTTCAAGACTTTTCTATTCTATTTTTCCGAGGTTTTAAGTTATAATATAATATTCTTCTCAAAATTTTTATTAACAATATATGAGTACGAATCTTTTAGTGCTCACTGTGACTCTAATTGTTCTAATAAATTAGATGGAATATCTCTTTTGAGTATCTCAACAAATCAGTGCTTCTTTCAAAGTGCTACCACTAACTCATTTTCCGTAATAGCAATTTGAGATTCGTTAGAATATTTCATTGATATGTCATTAAATAGCTTCTTTCATAAACCTTTTCCTCTAGAATTTGGATGAACCCATAATGAAAAGAGTTCAAAGACCTTATCTGAAGAATAGTTAATTAAGCAAGGGTAAATAGTTCAATAGCCTTTTATAGTTCAATCTTTTGACCTTAGAACTACTCATCAATGCTGCTCGTGATGACTTAATATTTCATCAACACTTCTTTCTAGATTAGCGTCAGCTAGTGCAAACTCCTCTTCTAGATACTTTCCTTCTTGAATAGTAAGCATTCTACAAGACTGAAATAATAAAATTTTTAGCGTTCTTATGCAGTATCTTTTCAATCAATTTAGGTCACATTCATTGTGATTTCATCTCTTGAATAAGAAACGGAAGAGAATCTACTGAATCTAATCAATCTACAATATGGTCTTTCTCAAGTCAATCAAAATCTGATCAGATACATACATGATCTTCTCATAACATTTTAACAAGGTACTTTAGTTGCTGCACATACTCAATTATGTTAGTAAGGTTATACTTATTATCATAATTTTTCATTGTAACGAGTCACACAACTCATCACAAGTCTGCAATTTTTTTCGCATGTTCCTCAGTTAATAACCTGTGATTGTTTAAATTAGATGTTAATGAACTATGAGATGCCATCACTGGATAGTCTACATGATCTAAGACATCACCTACTGATTTTCTTGACAAATGCGCTAAATCTAATATCATTCTTTTTTCTCACATATAGTCTATAAACTCACGTCATAAATTGGTAAGTCCGTAATCTTTTCATTTATCATTAGATCATTCAGCTAAGTTATTATTTACATTTCGTGTCAATCCCACAGACCTCACTCACATATTATGAACATTATCAATAATATTCTTAACATCGCTAGAATCTAAAAAGTAAAATCCTTCGATATGTTTAATAATTCATAGATTTCCATTATTAATAGAATCTCTTAAATCTTCTCAATTTAAGATCTGCACAATAGATCATTCGGATTTCTTAATCAAATCATCATAGTATTTATTATGGCGATAAAGCTCATACTTTGCAGCTTCATAAGGAGTATTTCATCAGGAAAAAATATTGTCACCTTCAGACATCACAGCTGGATCTACAAAAAGAGCCGTGATTACAGCAGCAACATTAGATTCTTTAAGAGAACTATAATTAACTTGATTAACTGAATTCATCTCTTCCATATTCCAATTACTTGAATCTTTCTTATTAGCAAAAAAATCTTTATGTGTCGTACACAAAGCATTGTCAGATCGGTCTTGATGCAGATCTATAATCATTTATTCTATAAAAACTAAAACTATCTATTATACTCAAATCACTGCCATCTTTCTTCAGCTAGCTTAGAACACAACAATAACGACATTCATTCATGGATATCTGTACTGTGTATTCACATTTTTTTTTCCTCGTCTACCAGCATAAGTAAATCAGGAAAATTAAGTACTAGTGATCAATGCTTATCAAAACAGTGCATATATTCATTCTGTACGTTAATTGAGTATTCATTATCATCAGATCTCAATATTATTGTTCATGCGTAAAATCAGTCTTCCTTACTCAGATCAGCTTTTTCGACTACACAATAGTCTATAATACTAATATTTTCAGCAGTCAAAATATCTGAAATTGAGGTTTTTGTCTGAGAGAGCTTTTCTCAGAGCCTCATGCTTCTTGAAATAGTTCATACACTTAGATACTCTTTCATATCTTTAGCTTGTCCGATATGATCAATACAAAAAATACTTCATCAACTGTCTTTGATTGATTCTCTTAATATTCAGTCAATCTCATCTGGTACAATGTCTCTTGTAATAACGTCTATTCAGTTTGCATTCCCATAATAGATTGGTGCGACGCTTTTATTGTATAGATGAAAATTATCGTATGTCGCCTCTGGCACAGCTCTTCATCCGCATGCATCCGCATCTATCAATGCTATATTTAATTTGGCACATATGTCCGCAACAAGAGCCTCAATACTTACTTCTACAGGAAATAATCATCAAATTTTTCAACCAATATCATGCTCTACTTTGCTAATAATAGCTTTGATCGTATCAGTTACACCATCCATACTTCATCATGCAGCTCAAATAGCATACATAGAAGCAACATATTCGTTATCCGAAATTTCATCGATTGATTTTAAAAAAACTGGCTCAATAATTTTTTTTGCTTGATCTAACTGTTTATTATATTTTATTCATCATCATGTACCATAAAATGATGATCATCTGGCAATATTTTGATAATCATTGAGGCATAATTTTTTCATGGAAGATACATAAAACGATAAAGATATAACTAGCACGTCTCACTAAGACTTTTGTAAGAAATTTTCAAGGATCATACATCTCGCACTTCATCATCAAATTTCTTCAATAGTTGGGATCGGAGCACTTACAATTTTTGCTGATTCAGATATAAGCTCAATTTGTGATTTACTTAAGCAACCATGGGCTTCTTCAGACATGACAAGCAATTGTTCTCAATCATTATTTCTAAGAGCTAACATATTTCATGCAAAGTGTTTGCTCATTTGATCTAAGGTAATATCTATTATGTTATGTCATGATTTTTCCAAACTATTCATCACTTGTTTTCTTTCTTCCTCATCAATAATACTATCTAAACAAATTACTGCAAAACCATCTCCTATACATAACATTAGTATGATAGATTCTCTTATCATCTCAATCTTTTACTAAAGGATTTATTGCGTTAAATTGAATCTTTTCATATCAAACAATATCGCAATATTGGTCTAAAACTTTTTCATCAGAACGTGGAGATAGCGCAACATATGCTACTTTATTCACGCGATCTAATAATAAAGACCCTGTTCACTCAAGTGCCTTTCCTTTCTCTTCATGATGAGTTAATGATAAAATTTCACTCACTATATATCAATATTTAGAAGTTAATTCTCCTATTACATCATTACTTCTCTCAAGACTTCTATTAGTATTTTTCATTGGGTGAAGCACTACTTTACCATCATTGTACGTAGATATTCGGTTATTTGGAAAAATCGCATCTGGTTTAACGGGAATTTCAGAATCTTGTACAATAATTACATCTACTCAATGTGATTCAAGTATATTCTTAAATCAATCAAACTCTTTTAAGGCTTTTTGCTGAGACTCCTCTAGAGGCATAGTATTATTTTGAAATCTATTCGTCTCAGCAGACTCTTCATTGAATCAAAAATTTGATGGTCTAACCATAACGATAGAATTAGTTGTTTGTTGCATAATATAATAATAAAACAATTAAAGCTGATTGGTTAAACAATGTACTCATCCTCATGCTTTTCGATATTCTGAAGTCGGCGTAACAGTTCTTTTAACACCCATCTTATCTAAGGCCACCTCAATATCATGAGGAAATCGGTCCGATGAAACTAAATGTTCTTGTAACTGTAGTGTATTAATAATTCCTGCTCATATTTCCTGAAGTCATTTTTGCTCTTTGTTGGTTGCAGGTAGTCAGATTCAATATTCCCATGGAACGGTATATAAAGGCGATTTTCTATCTGAGAAAAACTGTTTTGTTCTGTCTAATGTGTCTGGAGTACAAATTTCATCACAAATAATTCAGGAGATTAATCTTCCGCTATCATCTGTCACAACCGAAAAAAACGTATCAATATGAAAAGCATTTTTTCATTCTAAAATAAGTACATTCTTATCATCTAATCAGAAATGAGTTTTAACAAAATCAATTCACTCCAAAGAATTTCTGGATTGACCTTTTGAGTATCAAGCAAACAATATTTTATCCTTTGGAATAAAACGAAAATCTCAACCTTCAAAATACTCTTTCGAATTTTCGTTAACGATTATTTCTCTATCTAGAGCATTATTCTTAACTAGATTATCGAGAATCTCTTTTGCTAAAATCGACTCTAAGCGCCTACTTCTTAGTTTGAAATTTGAAATCAATATCTTATCTTCTTGATTTGAAATAAATGCATCACGCATATAAACCATAGAATCATTTCTATACTTAATTTTATTGTCATCTATGCGTTCAAGATAATTTTTTATATAGTCTTCTTTCGTCTCTGGCTTATGTATATATCATTTTATTCATTTATTTTTACTATTTGACTTAATACATCATTGTAGATCTTTCTCAAGTTCATTAGCAGAAACTCAAAGCATCAATAGACTTTCATCATATTTTTCTTGTTCCACTAATTTCAATAAAGATTGCAAATTATCGTTATTGTCAATATCGGGAAAATCACAGTCAATAACATCTCATTGTCATAAACTAGTCAAAGTTTTTACTAAAGCATTGTGTTGACTGCAAGCAATATTTTGATATACAGAAACATCCCTGGAAACAGCTTCATTTTTACCATCATCTTGATATGTTGTTTTGCGCACTCAATTCTTATAGAATCCATCCTCATGTGGAGAAACTAGAATAAGGTCAGTTTTCATAATATATGCATTGAAGATAAAATTACTTTTGAGACTCAATAATAAAATCAAATACTTGGTTACCAAATACAACATCATTTTCTCAGAGCTCTCAAACATCATTAATAGTTTTAAAAATATTTGAGGGCAATTCATGTGCTTTATATTCAGTAAGTCAGTACTTTTTATTTATTGCTACTACTTTAGGCTTATCAGTAACTGAATACATTGGAAGCTTTTGACGATTAAATAACATCTCTGCAATTAATGTGCTTCATAACCCTTGATTCTCAAATTCTTCAAAAACAATCAATGATCCTCTCTCAAACAATGGAACGTCCTTTCAACTATCTAGAGTAGTAGTTAATTTTGTTGCTGAAATGAATCAACATAGTTCATCTCATTTTCTAATAATTACACAACCATTCTCATTTGCATGATTATATAACTCATCTCATGTCCATTCTAGCATTCTAGATTTTTTTTCTTCTTTCAGAATACCTTGCTCTATTAATTTATTTTTCTTTTCTACATTTATATTAAACTCTTTAATTTTCTTAGAGATTTGAGAACATTGATCTTTAGTTACAACATATCATGGTCTGAAACCACTATCTATAAGTGAAATCAGCTTTTCTTTAACTTTTCTTAATAGAATCTCTGACTTTTGAAGTCTTAAAGGATTTGACAAATATTCTTCTAAAGACTGTTTCATAACATAAAAAAGCAAGTAAAGAAAACTTATATCCTATCAACCATAGGTAAATGACAAATTTTGCATCAATTTTCTAGCGTTTGAATAACTTGTTTTGTAAGCCATAATCTTCTCATTTTAGCCTCTCATCACTTTAAAATTTGATTTGCATTATAAAATGTGTTGAATGATTGAGATAGGTCATATAAAAATTGAGCAACTATAGTAGGCTCATGTTTCTCACTAGCTTTTTTTATAATTAATGGATAGGAATTTAACTTCTTGATTAGATCAATTTCTTGCAAACTCAATAAAACTCCGTCTATTGAAGGCTTTTCAATTGACTCAGATCATTCTTTTTTATACCTTGATAGAATACTTTTTGCTCTACAGCAGGTATAAATAATATATACTCCCCCCTTACTTTCAAAATCTTTAACTGTATCTTGAATATCAGAATTAATCCCTACCTGTTGCATTCTTCATTTCGAGATATCATTGAATACTATTCATCATACAGCTAGGTTATTTGCGATTTCAAGCTTTTCGTCTTCAGTAAAATCATCCTTTCACTCATATTTATTTAAGTAGTATTTTCTGCTCTCATCAATCAGAAAATGAACATTTGCAGCTCCTTCCCTACTAGATAATTTTTTCTTATCTTTAGCATTCACATAAAATCAAAATGGTATATGACACATCTCAACATCTCCTACATAGGAAAGTGATTTAGACGAATCAAATAGTTTTTGAAAATGGTCTCATTGTTCTTGTCATACTACATATACCATCATTTTAGGATCATATGTTTCGATCCTATAGTTTACAGCTCATAGGTCACGCGTAGCATATATACTCGTTCCATCTTTCTTCATCACAACATATCTTTCATGATTTGGAAGTTTAATCACATATGATCATTCATCATTTACTACTTCTTCGAGAAGCCTGTTTTTAATCCTTTCATTTTCGTTCAAAGTTTCATCTGAGTTAATTTCTTGAATTGCACGCTCTACTTCTCAGGAATCGAAATATACAATTTCATTCTTATCTACTCAATCTAAAACTAAATGTTTTCACTTATCAGCATAAAAACTCTCTCAGATCAAATAATCTAAATGAATATCAAATGCATCATAGAAAGACTGAAAATCTGCAAGACTCCAATCAACTATTTCTTTCCACTGCTTTACGATCTCCTCAGTTCATGACTCAAGTTGTTGAAAAAGATCGTTGGCCTTAATACTAAATAGATCAAAATTTGTTTGAAATTTTTCAAATGTAGTAATATCTCAAAACAAATCTGAAAATAAATTTATATCAGATTCTTCCAAATTATTATAAATTGTTTCTTTTGAATAACATTTTTGCGCTAGTCTATATATCTTATATATTTCGACCATTAATTCATTCTCTTTCAGTCATTTCTTAGAAAGTACCTCTCCCCGCTGTTTTATACCAGCAAGATAAACTCAGAATCATCCTCGGTCATTTACGTGATTAACTCAATGTACTTCATAACCATTAGCTTGATAAATATTTCATAGTATTTTTCATAGAACTGTTGATCTAATATGTCATGCGTGTAATCTTTTTGCTGCGTTTGGACTAGAATAATCTATAACGACTTTATCAGAACGATGTGAATCATTATGTCCATATAAGCTTCATAACATCTCTACTGATTCTACCGAATCCAAAAGAAATGAATCTTTGAACTTTATATTTAAATAAATTCTGTTCTTAATTTCAATTTTTTCAACTATCTTCGATAGTAATTCATTATTATTAATCGCTTCTATTAAAGCTGGAATAAATCTAGATCAATACTCAGATCATAACATAGATAGTAATTTAGATACTTTTATAGTAACATCTCAATCAAATTGTTTACGATCTATAAAACTCACTTCAATCCAATCAGCGTTATCAATAGGATATCATAAAGAAAGAACTATTTCTCTTAACTGACTTTTGAGTTGTTCGATTGGATACGTACTAGCATCAACATATCACAACTGTTCTCTACTATATGAAATTTCTTTCTTTTTCTCAAGAACTTGAATATGTTTTTGGTTTTTAAGTGAGTTGAGTGTTCCTAATCAATTCATCAAGTCTTGATGAGTTGCTAGCGAAACTCTTTTATGAAAAGGAAATTTCTCACTCAAGTTCGTGTTTCTTCATTCCATGATTATTAACTATGAAATAAAAGCACTAACTTAATTAATAGTACTTCCATAGAAAATGTCAAACGATTTTTTGAGAAAATCAATATAATATATTTCAAAACTAGACTTTCATTACAACAAAATCTTGATCAGTGTTTCTATTTACCCGAAGTCATTTATAATTATTAACTCACCAAAACTCATTTAAAAAATCGATTGCATCGTTGGAATTAAATTCCTTACAAGAATATATATCTAGTTGCACATATTTCTTCTCAATTCGATAGTGGAAAGAAATGTGTGAAGTAACTATTCATACAATTCATGTTCGACCTCCTTCAATTCAGTCAAGATATGCTAATCTTGGCTCAATCAAAACCTCCATATCTATATGATTAATTAAATTATATAAAAATACCTCCAACTCTTTTCATTTATTTTCTCAAAAGACTTTTGAAACCTCAGCCTGATATATTAAGTGATGATGAACAAGCATAACTTAAGTTTACGTCCTAAAAATCTTCTTAATTTGATATTAATATTATTTTAATCAATCGTTACAGATCTTTTAAATCAATTCCTCTGCTTTTTCTATATAAAATCTCTATAGTCCACAATAATCATATGCACCACGATGAGCGCAGCGAAGAAGTGCGAACCACATTCGTATAGAAACAAAACTTACCTTGAATTAATTTGCCCCCAGCTGGACTCGAACCAGCATTACGACCTTCGCAGGGTCGTGTCCTATCCTGTTGAACGATGGGGACAAATAAAGTAGAAAGTGGTAAAGTAAAAAGTAGAAATCTAGATTTTTACTTTCTACTTTTTACTTTCTACTTTTCACCCCTAAGGGGTGATTCTATTGTGATATCTAGGGAAAGGTATGGTTTCTCTGATGTGATGCAAGTCGCAAATCCATCTAACGAGCCTTTCTAGCCCAAATCCAAATCCACTTGTGGTCACTCCCCCATATTTTCTAATATCCAAATATCGTTGATAGTCAGCTAGATCATATCCTTGATCGATGACTTTTTGTTTCAAGATTTCATAGTCTGCAATACGTTCTGATCATCATACTACTTCACCAAATCCACCTGGAGCAAGGAGATCAGCACATTTTACAGTCCCTGGATGTTCTGGATCTTCTGGCATATAAAATGCTTTGATATCAGCTGGGTAATTTGTCACGAACATTGGTACTTCATATTTATTCATCAACATTTCCTCATCATCAGCTCATAGATCTTCCCCGTCTTTGATATCGCTTCCCATTCACTGGAGTTCTTTCACGATATCAGCGTGAAGCTTGCGTGTAAACGGTTCTGCCACAGTCTTTTGTAATTGCTTTATATCTCTTTCTAGCGCTTCTAGCTCTGATGTATTTACTCTCAGCACTTCAGCTACGATGAACTTGATCAATGATTCTTGGAGATCCATATTCTGATCGTTATCACAGAAGGCAGTCTCAGCATCCATCATCCAAAATTCATTTAGATGACGTCTTGTCTTACTCTTTTCTGCACGAAACACGGGACCAAAGTCAAACACATTACGATGACCTGCAATAGCAGCTTCGATATACATTTGTCCCGTCTGAGTCAAATACATCTGTTCACCATTCGTATGCGTCACTTCGTACAATTCCGTACTATCCTCTGCGCATGTAGGGGTAAAGATCGGGCTATCTATCTTGATATAATCATGGTTTCTCATCCAATCATAGGTTGCATGAATAATGGTGTCACGTACCTTCTGCACTGCTCGTTGCGTCTTAGATCTTAGGTACAGATGCCTTTGATCAAACAAAAATTCTACACCATGCTCTTTGGTTCCCAAAGGATAGTCTTTCGCTATGGATAGCACTTCGATGGTAGAAACCTGGAGTTCGTATTCTTCTTTTTTGGGATGTTTGGAGATGGTTCAGGTCAAGGCAACAGCCGACTCGATCCCACATTCCTTGAAGGCCTCAAAAGCCTCCTCTCCTACGACTTCTTTCACAATCACACATTGCATATAGCCACTCCCATCTCTAAGATTAGCAAAGGCTATTTTTCCTGATACTCTAGAGTGAGCTATTCGTCACTTTAGGGTGAGTTCTTGATCGACTTGTTCTGATCCGATATGTTTTATTAACATTGGTTTTTTGTACAAGATAAAAATTGTTTGTGTTTTTTTGATTGGTTGTATAGTAGTGAATGTTGAGGTATTTTCAAAGATAAGTCAGACTTTCTGATTACTTATAAGGCTCAGCAACAATCTGCACTTCATCCTCATACACAATATACCCTGGTTTATCCGTCATTACTACTTCAACAAAGATGTCATGCTCTTCCATGATTTGTTTAAGTTCATACATGTTTTGTAGGTGTTCTTTGGCGGTATCTTTGTACCATGAAATTCATCTGGTTGTGTAAGAGCTTGTTCTTTTGCGAGAGAACTTACTAGGAACATGCAAATGTTCATCAAACCATACTAATATCTTATTCAGTCTAAAATCATCATATTCAGGCAATCAACTATGTAACAATTTATAGGCAAACTGAAAAATTCCTAACAATTTTGTACTTCACTCTAGATCTATTTCAGATGTTTGGAAACGGATGTACATTAGACTGTTTATAGGTATTTTGGGGAGTTTTTCTTCATCAAAAAAATAAATCAAAAAAAATAAACCTACCATAACATGGTAGATTCATTAATATTCTTGTTGCATAAGAATTACTTACGCAAGTACTTTTACTCCTTCTACTGGAATAAGAACAACCTCTTCATCAACAGTGTCTGAATCAATGATTCTACACAGTTTTTGATTTGCTCTAATTTCATCACCTTTCTTAACATACACTTCAACAATTACTCCAGTAAAGTTTGCGGGAAATTCCATTGTTGCCTTATCTGTTTGGAATTCAAAAATCGTATCTCCTTCATCTACTACATCAAAGACTGAAATCAGTACTTCTTCAACTGTAACACCAAACTTATAGAGTGTAGATGGATATAATCTCACTATCCCACTGTTATTATCATCCTCTGCGTATTTGTCGATAGATTTTTTGAACTCTTCATCGATAAAGTCATGATTTTCTTTTATTATATGATCTAGTTCTTCTTTCTGCTTACGCATAAATTCTTCAGAATCTCTTTTCAGAATAGTAACCTCAGATCGTAAGTGTTTATACTCATCAAAATTAATCAAAGAATAAGACTTTACTCCAAGTTTTTCTAACTCTGATGCGAAGTCTTGATCAAATGTAAGAATACTAACTACACTATGTATTTCCGGTGCATTAGTATCTTCTAGCAAATTTCTAACATCATCCAAAGTTTCTTGACGTAAAAAATCTGTCAATAGTATACATTTTGTTTTTTTTAATAAATCAGTATTTGACTGATTGATGGTAAGTAAATTCTTTTTATGGTTAGTTTCTAATGACAATGCCATACCTAAGGACAAAGCGAAAATACCAAAAGGCACTGGCGGATTTAAGTTAAGTAGTTGAATACCTTTTTCAGCAAATTCTTCTCTGGAAAAGATGTCTTCTTTCATACGTTCTATAAGCATTTTTCTAAGCTCTTCGTTCAAGCTCAATTCAAGCCCATCAAAACTAGTAGAGTCCTTCCGATTTTCTTCGGATATAGCTTTGCTAGATTCAAAAATTCTGCTTTTAAACATTTCTTTTACAATATTTTCTATGGTTTCCATAATATTTTTTTTTGTGATAGTAATGATCTCATTCTCAGACTAAGAAAAATTCCAATAGTTACAAGTGAATGTCAACTATCAAAAAAGGATACAGATATAAATTACATAACCATTACATAAGATTAACCGCATCCCTATACCCATAACACGACATTGACTGCGATTAATGTAGATTTAATTACTATAGATTACGCCCAAAATGGTATATACTTTGCGTACTTATTGGACTTATTTTCGGGATCAAAAGGTTTTATTAGACCCTTATCAATACTGTTAGCTATAATTCCAGAGACAATAGGATAGTTAGATTTTTTAACTCTAAGTCTTTCTCTAAGAGAAGCATTAGTCATAGGGTCTTTTTGAATATGCCTAAGACCACAATGCCAATAAGCAATTCTATTCTTTTCTAAAGCTGTCATTGATTTTAATTCTTTTCTTTGGAATAACGTAACTCTTGTATAAGTTCATCAATCTTCAATATCTAATCAGGGTAGATTGTATACTTCACAAGCTACCATAGCTTTATCTATACCGTGTCATCTTTCTTCACAAACTTTAATACGTCTTAAAAATGAAGCAACATCTTCATTGCGAGATTTAGGAGCGTGGTCAAGAAATCTATCAGGAGCAATCATTGGCTTTCATGGGTTAGTGATTTCAATTCTATCAGAGAATATCTCTATCATTGGTCAAGCGCCAGTCTCAAAAAAATCTTGATGAATTAAGGCATTTGCACATATCTCTCTGATAGCAATTTCAGGTATAGTGATTACGTCACGAAGTCAGCCGATAGTCACTTCCTCCGACGGCACTTGCTGTACAATATATTCTACAATTCTTTGAAAAGATATTGCGTATCATAGATGTACAACATCTGCTTCTAATTCTCTAAGAACATCCATCTTGTTATTTCATTTATAAGTAATCACTCTAACTATTTTTCTTTTAGTGGAAGGAAAATCTAACAAATTATTAGCAAATAGAATAGCTCATAAGTTCAGAAATCATTTTTCTTAATAAACTTCTCTTGCACAAATTTATCAATTATTCAATCTCTATTCTCAGGTAAAGCTTGTTCAGTGAGCTTAAAATAACTAGGATAATCAAGTAAAGACAATAATTCTGAGTCTGTTATATTTGATAACGCTATTTCCGTCTCAAAATTTATATTCATAGCATTGTGCCATATTTTTCTCTCTTTCTCAGGATAGTCTTTTAATTTTCTAGTAACTGAATCAATTCTAATATATGCTTCATTCTTAAATTGAACAGGCCTATCAACAGCTCTAGGCACTTCTATCAATACTATATTTTTATCTTTATAAATAAATTCATGTATCCTTAAATCTATTTTAGGGTTCAACATTTGTGAAATTCGATGCTCTAGAGGATTATTTCATATTTTCTTTTTCTTACAAGACACTGTTGTTCATTTCACTTTATGAGTAGTATCCTCTACTCAATAGATTAAATATCAAAATTCTCTTTCAAATAAATTTGCAGTATTTGAAAGTCAAGAAATGATTTCTCAAAATTCTTCTTCCTCAAATCTATTCATCTTAAATTCTATCCATTCAGTTTCTTGTGGATTTGATATAAGGAATTCCAAAAGTTGCTCTAATTTTTCTTGATTCATATAAAACAATAGAAACCTAAAAAATCTTAACCTTCCAAGTAACTGCGTAAAAGATACACATCTTTTGAGCAATGCAACATAAACTATTGTTACTATTAATAAGTAACTTATATGTACTCAAATCATACAGTATTTCCAATGAGATTACTAGCTATTATCTAACAAAAAATCAAAGAATTCCTTATGTCGGCACACATTCTCCACTTACTCCCTCACCCCAAGATAAAACCACTCTCCTCCTAGTGTCGCTCGAGGTTTTGGGAGAATCATTACTCATGCATATGTTGCTTCTAGTACTGTTCAGTCATTATAATTTACTATAGTATCTCATGCCTGAAAACTATCTCCATGCTTTCGTTGCTTAGTTCGACTCCCCTCCTTTGTTTTTCTCACGAGCGATTTGATCGTAGTTTTTTTGATATTTTTTTCATAGTCTGGAGTTCCTGAGATGAGACCAAAGTGCATCAATGCATTATCAATACACTGCTTAGCCACAATTGGAGAGTTTGGGTCGTCATGCTGTCAGCACTCTACACAAATACCCATTGTGTCCGTAGTCCTAGCAAAATCATCCGTTGCTCACTGCTCGCTCTCATCATACACACTATCCCAACCATCCATCCACTCCTTCACTCCAAGACTGGAAGCAAAACGATCTAACTCTGGATTTTTAGCCACTGATTTGAACATAAATACATCATTTGATGTCGTCATCGAATGGAGATCTATCAGTGCATCTGCATTTGCGATATAGGGAGCGATTTGTTTTGCTAGTAGTGCTTCATAGCTTATCTTAGTATTGTTTGGGTAGAACATTCTATTTAGATTATCCTGAGTTTGTCTTTGTTTTAGTTCAAATGCCTTAGGATTGCATATGGGAATCAAGGTCAAACGACCTTGATTCAATACAATATTTCTCATCTCAAGATCCTGTATCAGCTGTTGAATTGCAATTGTTCCACAGGGTTCATTTCCATGAATAGCTCACAAAATCAACACAGACACTCAAGGTTTTCAACTATCAAACTCATATATATCAGAAGGGTCAATCATAGTAATGATAATAAAGGAAATAAATGTAAGTTTACAGTTCGTATTAAACTAAAAGTTTCATGAGTAATACTCTATCTTGATCGTCATTATATTCATATATTTCTTCATAGCCTTTCTTTAGATATCGCTTGTAAGGGACATCAGTACTTTTGGTGGTTCTAATCAAACAAGGAATAGATCAATTTTTCTGCAGAACTTCTTGCTCTCTAGCATCATACAACTTGGATGCCACTCCCCTTCCTCTTTGATCTATCCTCACTCACATTTCTGATCCATAAAAGATTTCCTTATTTGCTTCGAATCAAAACTCTCGTATGAGTTTTTTCTGTAGAGTATCAAAGTCAACTTCAGTCAGACCCAATTTCTCTTCATTCAACTTTTCCAAAGTAGTCAGCCATCACATCGTGAATCATACACATTCATTATCGTTTGTTTGATTCAATACGGTAGCAATCATTTTCACATATCATTGTTTTTGAGATTGATATTTTTGTTCTTGCTTGAGTAGGTCAGGATTGTAATAAGGTCTCCATGATGCCTCTACATCAGGGCAAGACAACGGATACACCTTCCCTTCCTCATCAACTCGTCATTCATTCCATGGAGCTTCTCAAAACACTTGGATATATGTTTGGATTTGTTCATCTAAAGTAGTAGTATTTTTTTCATAAGAAGTAATTTTCGTAGTAGTATTCATAGTAGTTCAAAAAAACAATAAAAAAGCTCCCCCATTTCTGGAGGAGCTAAGGTCATTTTTCATTCCCAAGGGAATCGATACATGACAATACTTAATCTTCAAACCAGAAACAATGCAATTGACTTGCATGATGATGTCTTGTGTAAAATCTATTTAATAGTTCAAAGCTCATCGAATACATTTCATTAAAAAAACTCACTCTATTTCTAGAGTGAGTTTCTGGGAGAAATTTTGCACATCTAGAAATTATGTCACTGAATGACAGTGATGATGTGAGTGAGAAGTTGATACTATTTTGTAATTCATAGCTTGTGTATAAGGAAATGAGATCTAGTTTGCAAGCAAAGAATGGTATCTGAGAAAATGAGGAGTATAAAAAAACGACACAGGAGTATCCTATGTCGTTCAAAATTCATTAGTAATAAATTACTCTTGATACTTACATGATTTTTCTTTTTCTAATTACTTAGATTAGACAAAGCTATATCAAGCGCATTCTTTGAGAAATTACCACCATTTGGACTTAGTTTCAATACTTCAACTACTGCGTTATTTACAGTTGTATCAATATCTTTTAAAATAGAAGCGGCATCTAAGACAGCGTTTTCAGCATACAAGTACGTAAATGCTCTTGCCATACCAGAATTTGCAATAAAATCTGGAATCACAACCATATTCTCATCAGCTTGTGAACTAACTACACCGCTAATACCAGCTTTTGAAGCGTAAAAAGGATCGTTAGCCCCACATACTATGAAATTAACCTGAGCAGTCTTCATTAAATTCAACTCAAATTCTCCTATCAATCCTGAAGATGCACATGGAAAACAAACATCAACTTTTGCATCCCAAAATTTTGTATATAATGCATCACCTCTCTGGTATTCAATTGCATTCTCATCAACAATTCTTTTTGATGAAGCAGATCTTTCTGCTAATTCACGAATATACTCATAGTCAAAACCTTTGTTTTCCTTACTAAATAGTACAGTATCTTGGTCCATGATTGTTGAAATCAAGCCACCGTGTAAAGTAAAGTAAAGTGCGGTAGCAATACCAACATTGCCAAATCCCTGAATACTAGCAGACATTCTTGTAAAATCATCTTTACTATCTCGTAAAGAGATCAGTGATGACAATGAAGAAACGACTCCTCTCCCTGTAGCAAGATCGGCTACAGTAAAGTCAATACCAAAGGAATCATCTATTAGACTAACTCCCTCTACTAGTTGTTGACCAACTTCCTTAACTCTTTCTTCGTCGTAGTGATAATTTCCTACGAGTACTCCTTCAAGTGGACAATGAATGCCGAGATTCTTTGTTTTTTCAATAACCAAAGATTCTCCTACATTCTGATCTCCTCCTGTCCCATAATAGCTCTGTAATATTGGAGAAATAAATGAAAACCATCTATCTAAAACCAACTGAGCTCTTGGATCTTCTGGATCAAAATCAATTCCTGATTTCGCTCCGCCAATCGCAGGGCCAGAAACAGTGAATTTAATTTCCATCACCTTAGCAAGATTCAGGACTTCTTCTTGAGTAAGTCCTTTTCTCATTCTTGTTCCCCCTGCAGCTGCACCACCCTTTAGCGAATTTAAAATTAAATATCCGACTGCTCCCGTTTCAGGATCAGTCCATTTAAATTCAACAACTGGTGGCGTACTCATAAAGTCTTCTAAATTTTTCATGATTTCATGATTTTTTTTGTTTAATAATTATATTTATTCATATATGTATTGTATATATGACAGAAGTGATTCATTAGCAATGTTTTTAGTAAAAATATTATATATATATTGACATGCATTACAAACTCATTTTTTAGTTTATTTTACTAGACTAATCTTCACAAAAAACAAAACTCTTCTCATATATATTTTACTCCTACATTCGGCATAATTATAATTGACACCTCACTCAAGAATATATCAGCTAATCAATCAAATCACATATACGTCCCTTCCGGAAGAATTTGTCCATGATGCAATGGCTTATCTTTAAGATAAATTGAGGAGAAATCATTATTTCTGAAGACAATATGATCATAGATCTGTATTTTTCTATTTTCTTTTCTAGGAGAGTAAAATTGATCGACTCATCATTCTACTTCTATCATTCATTCCTCATCTAGCAATCTAATTAGATTTTCAAATCATACTTTATATCATTGATCATCTAGTTCATATCAAGACTCAATTGCTAGTCATACTCCTCCACTACGCTCTACCATATCAAAAAATGGTTTTCAAGCTAGATGATCAGTAATATCTATCAGATGTTCTTTTGTGTTACATATATCAGAATATTTTTCACGACCCATTCAAGAAGAATAAATCATAATTGAGTCTGAAGGTGTACTGGTGGTATGTATATCCAACAAGATATCAATATTTTCTAATGTTTTTGATAATTCATTCACTCTTTTCACTTCTCTTGATATGGATACATTCAAGTTATCTTCAGCTGTACAGCGATTCATATTTTCATCTAGATATCTATATTTTTTCACTGCCTCTAATTTCTCCTTAGTCATAGTATTATCTAACGAAGAAGTAACATCTATAAATGACTTATACGCATCTACATTTGCGAGAATTAACATTAACGATCATTTTATTAATTTTATTCTTCATTCTTTATTACTCTTAAGAAATTCTTCAATAATTCTTATTCAAGTCACTTCTCATCAATGAACGCATGAGCTAACTCAGAATACAGGTCACTGTGTTCAAGAATCCAGATGCAGTACTCAAGGCACTTCATTGTGTACAGAGGTAAGTATTGAATTCATTTTTTAGATTAGGTTAAGATTAAAAGATTTCAATAGTATATTTTTCATAAACCTCAAAATCAATTTCGATATCTTTAGTTAAATTCAGTATTTTCAATTTTCCTTCTTCTATTTTGTATGATTTTTTCACAATATCTTGTTCATATCGAGTATTTACTTCAGAAATATCATGTCAAACTTCATTCTGGATCAGCGCTCATAAGCAAAGACTATATATTCTTCAAATTCAGGTTTCTAACATTCATCAAACTCGTACATCAATATGGTTACGTTCTGCAAGCTCATACAATTTAATTCAATGCATCAATCATCAGACTCTTCAAATTTTTATATTTATCATTCTACAAGAAACTAAATTAATGGCATCACTAAGATCGTTAATTGTTATTATTGATTCATCTAAGCTCACTCAACATTTCAATCATAGTTGGAGTTGAGCATGGTCAAAAAGCCTTTCTTTTCAGAATGGCTGCTCAATAAAAGCTACTCAACTATTTTTCGCAAATAATAGCAGCGAATCAGTATCTCACCTATTGAATCAAGCATTCGCATCGACTCAAATCTTAAGTGAAGGATTTGATTTGATTAAAGTCGATAGCAAATCTAGGTCACTATTATCTCATATTTTTATTTTAACAAAGGTGTATCATTTTTTCTTCAATATATCTAATTCAGCTGAAATAGAGTCAAAATCTCATATTGAAATGGATTCTTGCGCATTAAATTCTGACTTATTGACATCGAATAGTTGAAAAACTGACAGTCATTTTCTTTTTGCCAACAAATGAATACAAGCATTATTAAATCAAGCTTTCACCATTTCATATCAATATATCTGATCTAAGTGCTTTGAAAACTTACTTATTGTTTTTTTCCGGTCTTCATAATCATCAATCTCATATCATTGCACAAGTGGTTTTAAATACTTTTTTGCAACAATTCTTCACACATCAAAACTCGTAAATGAAGAAGATAGAAATGGCACTAAAATACTTTCTCCATATCAAATATTTCAATCCTCATCTTTTAATTCGATAATTAATGTTTGAATCTCTTTAAGTTCACCAAAAGATACAAGAAGTGATTGCTTCATTGGTACTGATATAACTCTGATTTCACAAGATTTTATAATCATAAGCCTATACTATAGTAAATTCATCTCAGTATATTTATCAACACTACCTTTTGAAAGCTTAATGTCTCTTTGAGCCTTATTTTCATTGAGTCTAATCATATCCTTTGCTTTTTCTACTGATTGGTTAATTAACCCTGAAGAATCTCACAATTCTTGAGTAGAATCGAATAATACTTCCATTAATCACAAAGCAAATTCTGTATACTCTTCAGAAATTCATCAATCTAGAACAGATTTATTTAATTTACTGATCGTGTCCCATCATCATTGCTGCTGATTTATCCGTTTATTTACAGCAGAGGACTCCTTTAAAGCATATGATTGGAGTATTAAAGGCAATAACATAAGTGAATAATCATCTCATTCAGGCATCACCGTTGATCATCATCTTCACTCAACTGCAAATTTGATTCAATACTTCTTAAACATACGTAACAGATTAGTTTCATTTTTTTCTTGTATATATTTCATCGTTAGCTTAAAATCTTCTCAAGTGATAGTTTCTCCTCAAACTAATCTAATTCAAAATGAAGTGAAATATGGTATAAATCTTGCCAGCTCATTAAAAGAGAATGATTCAAATGGATCTAAAGTATGTGTTTTTAAAGTATTTATGTCCAAAAATTTCTCTTTTCCTGAATCTCAAAATACTTCATAAATTTTATTTTGTGATTGATGAACAAACATACTCTTCTTAGTTCATATTCAAAATAAATTGCTTTGAGAAAATACACCATCAAGATATTTTGAAAGAGTAATTTCATCATGATTATATTTTTTTATCAGTCAACTAGTTTCGTCACTATAAATCGAGGTTGATAACATTCACTTTTCTTGATCGTACATTCTCCATCTATTATCTAATCATCATTGAATTTTTCCTTCAAAAAATGGGCTATTTGCTGATAAATAACGAATCAAGAAATCTGTAGCAAGTAATGAATTGTATGATTCTTGAAGTGAGTCTATTTCAATTGAATTCCATGGTTGAATACCAGCATGTAATGAAGAGAGTTCATGCTTCCAATTTCTATGATTTGACTGTAATGCTGACTGAATATTTACATCATTTTCATGAGATGCAGGCCTTAATAAAGCATATATCGGCTTACGAATATTATTTTGATAAGCTTCAGCATGAGTCATAGTTGGATGTGTTGAAGAATTCAGCACATGAAGATCCTTGTTATGAACATATCTAATTGCCTCATCTACGTCATTCACAATTTGACTCAAGATTAGAGACAAATCCTCAGAAACGATTCAGTTCAACTCAAGTAAATGCGTACAAGAATCATGATGTAATTTCATGCTTGATGAATCATTTAGTGAGTTATTAACATATCATGCTGCGTCAATTCATGTTAATTTTCAATCGCTATTAGTAGAGAAAAATTCTATTTCTGCTCAGTATGTTTCTTTCATCTAATAAATACAGAATAAAACTAAGTTCATCAAAATTTATTTATTTATTTTCTTAAATCTTTCTATAACCAAATCTAACTGATCTTCATGTGGAGTCAGCATGCGCACTCAAGTCTCCTCATATCATTTTTTAGAATCAAGTAACGTGCTATTGTAGTGATGCAGTGATTCAGTAGCAATCTTTCATTCATTTTTCAGAACAGTATATAAATCCTCATGAATATGCGATATTACTGTTTGAATCGGTACTTGCAAATTTGATGATAGAACAGTATATCACAACCTATCAAGCTCTTGGGTTAAGATTTTATTAACTTTAGTATTGTGTTGTATAGAATCTTGAATATGAAGTGATGAAATTGATTCATTATTTTCATCTTGTTCAAAGAGTTTTTTTATTGTCACTTTTGTAAAATGATTAATTCAAAATACCAACGAATCTGTCTTTCAAACTAAGTCCTCTGGGAGAACTCATCGACCAATTCTCATATCAGGAATTCAATGCATTTTTGAAGTAGATCAGATAACAATTCATCATCTTCTTACAACTTCCGATATTATTAGTGAAAAATCTTCATTGTATTCTCAAAATGCTCAGTCCAAGAAGACAATTCAACCTGATTTTTTAACTTTGGTTACCAAATCGTAAAGTTTTTCAACATTTACACTAAATCATGTTGGATTATTTGGAAAATCAATATAGACTATACTCTCGATAAAAGAATTATTAGAGCTATTCAACAATTTATCAAAATTTTCTTGTATTGAATCTTTCTCTTCTCAATAGCTCTTGTACTGTACTTTATGTCTTTTCGCTCGTTCTCATACATTTGGAAATGAGTATGGCAAAACTGTTATAGTTTTGAATCATTGATTTGCCAAAATACGTGTTATCTCATCTCACATACCATAACTTCAATTTCAATCGAGTAATATTTGATCATTAGTCACATCTTGCAATCACAATCATTCTACAATAAGCGATTTCGAAGCTGTTAAACTTGGATCTCAATATGATTCAGATGGAATAAGAAGTCAGTTTTCTCAAGATTTATAAAAATCTTTCAAAGCTTGATGCATTCCTAAAGGATTACGTCACAACGACAATTGAATAATGTTTTTGTCATTTCTAATTTCGACATTCTTATTTATGTATCAACTTGCATTAACGTTTTCCATTTAATTAGATCAGTAAATAACTAAAATCACTATTCATCACTAATTACCCTTCCAGAGGGCAATCATTCTTTTACTTTAGATTGTTTCTTTGAAAACGCAACGTATTCATCTAGCAATGTATCCCACTCTTGAAGTGATTCAAAATAGAAAAGAAATTTATGCTGTTGATGTGGACTTGGCTTATGAGATATCAAAGAAGCAAGAGTTCATCTTTTTAGTTCAAATTTTCAATCAACAAAATCACGCAAATCTCAAGGAGAAGATAACAATCATGCTCAGACTGCTTTTGGAATTCAATCTTCCATAAGTACTCAGTACTCAATAGTCCACCATGAGAAATCATATAATTTTATCTTAAGATCTAATGAAATTGCATTCTGATGAATTCTAGCCATTTTATACTCTAAATTAGCAAAGAAGTCAAGTGACATTTGAGGCATATGTCAAAAATATTCGTGAAACATATCTGGCAATGGAGTATAGAGTATATCCTTATGTTTACGAATATAATTGGTAACAGGAAATTTCTTATTTATCAAACACGAAAACCAATCATCATGTGTCATAAAAGGACTAGTTGCATCACAAAGAGACCATCATGTTAATCATATTAATTTTCTAGATATATTACGAGCATTAGGTATTTTTTTGGGATCGAAACCGATCTTGTGAATTCATTTCAAAATTTCTTTAGAAACGCAATCATACTTTTTGATTGTATCCATCTGCATAGTATACATTGCCCTCCAAATACTATGAGATTCACGTTCATAACTTTTTTTTGTAAGCTTCATTTGAATTGATATGAGCAAATAAATACTATCTAAAAAAACTTCAATGTAGTATTAAAGTTCATATTAGTAGAGATTTATTTAATAACAAGGTTTTTAAAAGCTACGTGTTGTAAAAATAAACAACAAAACAAATTTAATAAGTTTTGAATTCTTAAAGCACGTTCCAAATAGTATAAAATATTCATTTTAGAGCATCATGAAAACTTTGACTTTGAATAACTACTCAAGATAATTCGTCAGCGTTATACATCAAAATAGCTACTTTAAGATCTCCATAAATAACTATCTGATTTGCAATTTTAAATATAGGGTCTTTTACCAAACGAAATTCGTGATGTTTCATATTATATTTTAAATATTCATGATCTCACTCTGAAAGGAGAAATCTTGATCTAGTAGGACAAGTGAGTCTGTATCTTTTAAATTCAGTTGAAAGCCGATTAGAAAATTCTTTATCTACGTCTCAAGTTCATAGAAAACTTAAAAAATAATCATCCTGATTCATTTTAAATCAATCAAAAACGATCTTATTAAATAGCTCTTTTAGCTGTTCTCTTCATTGATAATATTTCACAATAGGTTTCGAAGAAAAGTTGTTCATTAACGCAACCATCTCTGGTATTTTTTCGTTTAATAATCAAACTCTCTTAGTATAAATAGTTCATAACTCTTTTGGTGAAACCATCTCGTATTGAGACACATTATTCTTAACTACCTGTTTTACCCATTGTTTTTTCGACATTTGTAACAAAGTTTGATATGTTGTCACTCTTCTTTCATTAGCATATTTAGCAATCTTACTAGCTGGAGCAAGTCATGTTTCAAGTCAAGCTAAATAAATTTTAGCCTCCCTATCACTAAATCAAATATCTTGTAGTACTTTTTGAATCATAATATGACTGTTATAAATCGCAACATATCTATATAATAGATACTCAAATTTGCAATGAAGTAAAAACAAAAATCTAAGATTGGACTTGCTCCGTCGCAAGCGAACGGAGTACTAATCTTTGATTAGCGGTTTCATGAAATGAAACTATTCGCCCAATTTTTCTTCTCGTTCCTCGAAGATAGACCTTTGTTTTCGTTCGAAAGTCTGGGAAAGCATTACTATCACGAAGAAGTAGAATTATTTAGTCATATATAACTTATAAAAAAGTTTTGATATTTCTGATTTAATATATATTCGGAATATTACCTCATCACTTCAGTGCGACGCAATAAAAGAAGTTGTTCAAATCAATTCAAAAAAGCACATACAGAATAGTCAACGATCTCATATAACAACTACTTGAGCGCTTTATCTTTTCTTTCAAAGGAAAAAATCATCTGAATATTCTATTCAACTTCACCAAAGAAACTTAAAGATGCTCAGCATAGTTTTATAAATAGCTACATTAGTAATTATTAGAATATGTGGAATTCAGTTGTCATCAAAAAATGATAATGAAACCTTATCCTTTGCATATATCACCAAATCTGTTTTAATATCAAATATAGGATTTTCAACTATTCTCATTTCTCTACGGAATAACTTATCATTTTTTAATGTATCCCCAATGTGGGTATTTAAAGTACTAATTCAGAAAATTCTATAAGAGACAAATCAATTATTATGCAAAGTTTCTCTATATTTTTGCGCAGATTTTGATAGTCGAGAAATGAATTCCTCATCTGTATAAAACGGAGATGATCCTCGCAAAGATCTAACATCAGATCTACTTGCCAAAATATCTTCCATGAGAAAGTGAAATCATTTTTTTCATTCAAAATATTGAATTTTTGGCTTAGAATCAAAAGACTTACTTAAGTTTAATAACTCAGGAATTATAGAGCTAAATGCTGTCGCTCTATTGGAAAGGTCTCTAAATAACTTATCGGGCTCGATAACTGAATAGTATAAAGTTTTTTTTGATCTTAACTCTTGAACAATTCATCTCTCTTTCATTCTTTTTAGTATTGTATAGACTGTAGTTCTATTTTGATTTAAATATCTCGAAATTGAACTCGCAGGAGAACTTCATAGTTCCAGAAGCGCGTAGTATATTATGGCTTCCTTATCGGTCATTCATCGTCCTATTAGAGAACGTATGATATTTTCATCCATTCAATCTATGTTAACACTAAAGACAAACTAAAAATCGTTTCTATCTTAATTCATACCCTAATCAGTTTTCAATTTCATGTCTAATATCAAAGTACATTTTATTGATTTCTTCGTTTGTAAGAGTTCTTTCTAATGATCTAAACGTAATTCTTAATGTTATAGACATCAACTCCTCTCAAAATTTAGCATCATTCTTAAATATATCAGTAATTTCTACTGCTTCAATAAGATCTCATCATACATTTCTAGCAATAATTGAAAATTCAAAGAAATTTGACTCTGTTGTTTCATTTAAATCAAAAGGATCAGCTCATTCAGAAGTATCCTCAACAAATTTATTTTTAGGAACAACTAAAGATATATCTTTGTAAACTGGTGGGAATTTACTGATTTCTTCATACGGCTCAAAGTTTCATCGCTGATTAGTTACTCTCTCATCTTCTGACCAAAAAATTCTAATATCAGGCACTTTCTTTAATGCCATAGCGAGTCTCTCGATTCAAAATCAATAAGCCCGTCAGTTATATTCATCAGAATTAATTCATAATTTCTCTAAAACTGAAGGATGCACTATTCATGCGCCTAAAACTTCTATCCATTTATCCTCAAATTTAACATATGCTTCTAATGACTCAACTGTATATGGAAAGCTATCCTCATAAAATTTAAACTCTACATCGTCACCAAAAACTGCCTTAATTGTAACTGTTAAAACATCTTTTAATGTTTCTTGTGTAATAATTTCTTTGTCCTTTTTAACAATTCTCAATCAGTCAATTTGATGAAAACATTCATGATGAGTTGGATCCAAAGTATCAACACGATATACTTTTCAAGATGATAATATCTTAATCTCCCCTTCTTCTTCTAGTTTTTTCTTTCAATCCATCGTCATTAAATAGTCATATCGGACGATCGAAGTATGAGGTCTAAGCAATATACTTTCACTAACATTATTAGATTTTAACAAGAAATAACTATCTGATGTTCTCCTAGCAACATGGTCCTCAGGAAAATTAAATACATCAAACGTCGCCCATTCTGAAGCAATTTCTGAAGCCTCAATATCTTCAAAAGAACTATAAAATTCATCATTTTTTATACTATCAATGATTAATGCGATAGGATTTCATGGTTCTTTAGATAAATCCTTCAATCCTAATAATTTTTTTATTCTCATAAAATATGCCTTTTTTTTCTCTGATTCTGCAGTATCTATTGCATTGTTCAAATATTCCTCTCGATTCAATTGTAATGAATCTAATAAAGAATTCTTACTTCATAATGTAACTTTCTCATCGTCAGGAGTAGATTCATAACCATTAGGTAAATTTTTGTCATTTCATTCCATGAGATACACTTAAAGATAAAAGTAATTAGTTCTTAACTTTATTATTCAATATGTCAATACATAGTTTTGCATCTTTAAAACTAATTGTAGTGCTTCAAGTATTTCAACCTGAGCAGAATATTGCTTTTCATCACTTTCATGTTTCATATGCATATAATGTCTCTCTGTCCGTTGGTGTAAATGACCTATAACAAATATTTTCTATGTGTTTGATAGATTTAATATCTTTCTTCTTAAACCGTCTACAAATCTCCGTTTCAAATCGAGAATGAAGTCTAGTTTTTGCAAATTCAATATCACTGTTCTGTTTTCATGCATGCTCACTCACGATATATCAATATCATGCTAGAAATAAATTTTTATTTGGATGATCTATCCTGGAAATATTAATATCTCGTCAGAAGATATCTCCTTCTTTAGTCGTGTGAAGTTTCATTGGATGTTTAAGATAGAATGGATCGACTTCGTCTCCTATCTCAACAATTGACCACAATCATCAAACTGGAACAATGTCTTGTAACTCTGCATTAATTTTTGAACTAGAATTATAAGCTCACAAATGAAATGAAAAATTTTGATTATGAACTACCTCTCATGAACTCAACACTATTCATTCAATAATTTTTTTACGATTTAAGGAAATGCTTTTAATTTCATTGTCAAAATAAAATTTTACTCAATTTGACATTAAAAGGTCTTTAATCTTTACCAATAGATAAGTAAATTTAGATATATTTATTCATTTTTCTCGAAATCAAAACATCTCATGTCAGTTTACGATACTTTTAAACGTCAATTTTTTAGCTAAAAGATCAAGTCTCTTGAACTTGAAATATGTTTTTTCAAAATATTTCTGATTCAAAAAGAGTTTTAACACACCAGAATCAAATCACTGTATTTCAGTTCATTTAAATAGCTCTGGTGAGTCAATGATACATTTTTTTCGTAATGATAAACTTTCCTTATTTTTAATAATCCATTTATTATAGTTAGTAGTTTGCTCTTCAATTCACATTTTATTGTAAAATAAAGCTCTATTTTTAATTTTATTTTGCATCTTTTTAGAATAAAGCGAGGCCTCTTTTTCTAACCATCATCATTCGGAAATTGTAGTTTTCCACATCTTAGACCAGTCTTCGCATTGGTGTGAACTAAAAGCACAAAAATTCCATGGATTTCACTCAATTCAAGTTATAAAACGCTGAATATCAGTTCATCAAGTCATTGATGAAGCATAAAAGTCAATATCCGATGATGAAATATTGTCTAACGTAGGTTCTGGTCACTTAGTATAAACTTCAATGTTATATCATTCATTGTAGTAATTCAATGCAGCTATCGCTGCACTTGTTCCCCATCAGACTATAGTTACACTTTTTGACATGTTATAAGTCTATTTTTAGTCAATCTAAAGCGAATTCGAAAGGAATATCTGAATATTTTTCCTTCATTTCTTGCAAGTAATCATACCCCCATCTCGCTAATTCAACTTCCTCAATATGGGTTATATACGTTTTTTTTGGCTGTAATCTCTCTATATTTTTGATCATTTTTGGAAAAGATATTTCAGTTTTCACCTTATCAAAAGAAAAAACTCAACACTCAGTAATAAGTATATCCAAATCATTAATTTCAAATTGTTCGAATAAAATTGTCTCACAAGGTGAATATAAAGCACGCTTTCAGTTTGACTCAATTAAATATCAATTTACCCATGATCATTCTCATGAATATCATATAGTTGTGATGCTAACTCATCAAATATTTACTGATTCTCAATGCTCTAGGAAATTCACAACTCAAAATCACATTTCATCAACAAAATAATCAATTGAAGGGTAATGTTGTCTTAAATCTTGATAAACTTTTTTTGGAAAGTAAAGTTGTATTGGCTCATCAATTTTCTTATCTATTGGATCGAATACGCTTGAAAGCAACACTCTTAATCAAAATGTATGATCAGGATGCCAATGTGTTAAGAATAAGTGCTTTACATTAGGAAAGTCTATTTTATTTAATGAATCAGATATATCTTCGGGACAATCAATAAGTGCATGAATTTCAGGAATTCACAGACAGCTTGAGTTCTTCTTATATGGATGTCAGACTTCTCTTGCCAATTTTGATATTTCACTCTTTGATCATATTCTAGGCGTAGGGATTGATCATCAAGATCAAAGTATTTGTAAATTAATTTTCATAAATTTAAGTATATTATAAAAATATTTGACTTCATAAACTATTTTCCATGCTATCTAACTCCTGATTGGAGTACTTTTTTTCCAATAAGTTAACTAAATATTTTCTTACAAAAGGCCTTTCAATTTTATATCAGAGATGCTTCCTTCATTCATTTCAATTGCTAGTAGCCAACACTTCAAGAAGGTCATTCTGAGTGATCTTTTGATTTTTAAAATTTTGTGTAAAGAGGTTTCTAGCCAAGCTTTGTAAGAGCAATCATCATCTATACTTTATTTGATCATAAAATTCTTTTTCACTTACTGAATGGAAAATTCAAATATTTGGCGTGGTTATAATGTTGGTTCATAATCTAATTTTTGTGGATTTTTTTCTAAGATCCTTAGTTGAAATGATATTTGGAACTTCTATTTTTCAATCTATGTTTGGAAATCATTTTGCTAACAAAGACTCTAAAATTTCGTTATGACTGAATATCAACTTACTCTTGAACGGGACTTCTTCATCAACTTCTAGTTTGTTTTTTTTTGAAATATCTATCAGTCATCATTTCAATTGATCAAACAATTCCTTAGATGATTTTCCGTTCTTCATAAACATTACGTCAATATCGGAATTTTTCGTTTGGTCATAGGTTGCTAAAGATCAATATAATATACATGAAATATTGTGAGAATTTCATCTATCAACATTTACTAAGAGTTCATTCAGATCATCTAGAACTGTATTTAGAATACCAACCTCATTCTTAGATCTTGTTCAATAAAATTCTATAATCTTATCCATATTATGTCATAAGATTTAAAATAGCACTACTCCTTTACTTTAAAGTATGCCTTTTTTCTTTGGTAAGCATAGTCTTGCGATTTGATCATTTAGCCATTGTTTTCTTGTATTCGTTTAACGAATGAACCACTGATTTCACAAAATAAGTATAATCTTTATTGGTGTAGTTAACTGACATTCCATAGATCTTAAAAGTGACCAATCAGGTTTTTTCTCCTAAATGTGTATAATTACTAATGTATCATAAATATGGGTACATTGAATTTCATTCTCTAACTTTAGACAGACAAAATTCATAGTATCAACGAGCAAATTGATTGTATTTCAATTTGATTTCATCGCTAGACCTACATAGATCTTCAAATTCAGGCTGATTGTTAAAGAATTTAAGTACAATAATATTAACAAATCGATTTCACAATTTATTTACAATTTCAATCTTATCAGGATATTTATTTAAAATTACGTTCTTGATATTCCTTCAACTATTGAATAAAGTACTCAAGTACGCTTGAAATCATTCTTTTCACATTGTTAATATTGAAACATATGCACTTAATATTCATGTTCAAGATCTAGAATGCTCTATAGATGTTTTTAAATTAATTCCTTCTCATCGAGAAATATCCTTCTTATAACTTTCAATTCATTGAATATGCTTTAAATCTTCAAAATTTTTAACAAGATAAAAAGCTGAGGTATAAGGACATAGTCATGTTTTATGAAAATCTGCTGAAAAAGAGTCAGCAAGGTATACTTTAGAAAGTAAGGTATAGGCTTTACGAATTTTACTTAAATCTATTTCATTGATCTTTAATTGATTTTCTTCGAAATCATATCACTGAAATGTTAACCAACATCGTCAATTTACACTATCTAAATGTAAATGGGGCCTGTTTGATTCATATATTTTAGTGAGGTTGTCGATTATTTTTGTTATTTCTGATAAATCATCAATTGCATGATTAATAGTCTCTCATCAATTAGCTATTATACAAATCACCTTCTTATCTTCCTTAAGCAGGGATTCATAGACTGATCTTAATTCTACTAAATCCATAATTCCATGATCTATTGAAGGTATCCTAATACATTGATCTGTTCAAATTCAAAGAAATCAGCATATATTTGTGATAAAATAATGATTTGATTCTCAAGTAAGTACGTAATAATCATTACGGATTCATTGTGAAAATGATGTACTAGAGACCTTTCAAAGGCTAGTCTTGATAGCATACATTAAAGTTCATGCTCATCAATAAGTAGACATTCAGTCTGATTTATTGTAATCTATTCACGCGATATCACTCAAAAATTTGACTACTTTTTTTTCAGTCACCATAAAGTCTCAACAAACCTCATCCATTAAACAGTTAGGATTAAATAAGTTTACTACTGCATTCACACCAACAGTAGGAAGAATTGGACTAGGTCAAACGTTATACGCGGTTTGAGTTGAATGTCGTCTCAATGCTCATCAAAATGCCTTACTTGTTTTTTCTAAGACCTCATCAATGTTTAATCCTTTTTCAGGGAAGGTTTCATCTTTTATACTATCAATATAACGCAATGATTGATTATCATTTTTCTTCATTAACGCTTGATTTCATTCTTGAAACTTGGAAAAAACTCTATCATAAAGTCCATCAAAATATTTTTTTACATCACTAGCATTTCATTCTCATTCTTCTAGAAAATACTTTTTATACTTTCATAAGATGTTATTTTTTGAATTATTGAGCATTTTTAATAGAAGAGAATAAAATAACTAGACTTAGAATTTATTTATATAAAGAACATAAAATCAATAACATAATATATTATCTGTTGTTAAAAATAATAACAGCAAAAACTAACACAACATTAACTTATCAAGTACTATGAGTTTACTTTAATTCTCAAGTGTACTCAGCTTCACTATTTAGAATTACCCCTCTCCTTCAAAAACATAAAGCCCAACTCACCTCTTCTTGCTTCCATGCTGGAAAATAAGATAAATCAATCTTCAGTTGCCATGATCGGTCTATCTTCATCAACTCAAATCATTTCCCCTGCCTTTACTGGATCGAAATCAGCAAACTCACGTTTACTTTCATAATTTCAGGTAGCGTGATACATTATATCCATTACCAACTTCTTGCTTGATCAATAATTGTTCGGATCTCATTCTATGTTACCAAAAGACTTCAAAAGATTAATACTCGAATCGTAAGCAAACTGAGTGTGGTCTTTACTCTCATGAATCCATCAAGCTTCCAGACAAAATCACTTTGCTCACTCACGATCGGCAAATTGATCGGTACTTCACATAAATTTCTCTCAGCATCATCAAACATAAAAAGGAATACCAATAAACTGCGCAAACTCCTCATGTTCACTAATACAAAATCTCGGTGAGGAGTTTTTTACTGTATTGTGGACATCAAGTACATAGTTAGCCTTTGTGATATATGGAGATATGAGTTGAGCAAGACGAGACTCAATGGTCTCGTCTACGCTCTTACCAAAACTTCTATTAAGATCTTTATCGATGAATCTTGCATTCTTTTCTTTTGCCTCATGATGAGCTGAGATTAGTGTTACTACTCCAGCATCAATACATAACGAATCTTTTAGCATCTGAATCAACTCAAATCACGTTGGTTCATTCCCATGAATTCCTCAGATAATTGTTGTGGTAGGTCAAGGGACTCAAGAGTTAATAGTTTCTATTCTTGGGTATATCATGGAAAGTATCTTTTAATAAAACTTTTAATGTACTAGATCTCAGATTGAGGTATTCTGTTATCATATTCATCATGAGTATCAATTAAATATTTGTAAATTGTATCATATCTTTTTGAAATAATCTCACTTCAGTCCCCAGATTCAATTAGTCCATGATTTTCTACTCATAAATCAAAGGGTTTGATTTCAAGGTAATGTCCTGAATTGTTAATGTCGCTGCTTTTAATTTCTAAATAATGTTGAGTATTTGGTCAATCAAGAAAATACTTTAGTAGTTCATCATTACGTAACATTCTATCATAGGAACTTGGGGGCATAAATGGTAGAAATCAAGGTTCTTCTAGTGTGACTCACTCAAGATATGGAGGGTAAATTCCTCAAGATATCATTCAGGTTTCTGTAATTCTATCAATAATATCTTTGAAAATCTTTGCTCTATGTGGCGATCTCAAAGAGCCATACTTCGAATTAAAAAATCCGTGCTGATGAAAATCATCTGCAATTGCTCTATACAGAGTCAACTCAGGATCATCAATATTGAACTGACATGAAGTAATATCAAATTTCTTAATCGAATTACTATCACCAGTTTGTTCTATTACTTTCTTAGCTAACAATGGATAATAGGGTTTATATTCAGTATGTCATATCGCGGGTCCTTCAGGTGGAAGTACACGTAAATCTATGGTTTCTCACTGCTCAGCGAGCACTTCAGACAATCAAGTATATGTCGTAAGCATAATATCTTTCACTGATGAAAAACTATTCTTCCCATAGCTTGCAACTTCAAACTGATCTTTATTAAATTCTGGGTGTATTTGGATGTATCATTGCTTCAACAATAAAGTTAATTCAGGTTTTAGCTTTATCGAATAGTGAATATACTCTGGCAAACTCATCCCATCTTTTTCTATAACAAGTTCTCATGAATCATTAAGCAATCTAAACTCTTGCTCAATATTTATATGAGCGTTTTCAATATATGGTGTATTTTTCATCTTTAAAATATTTTATAAAAAAATAATCAAATCGTATTACTACACTAAAACATGCGGGTAAAATTTTTAGAGCACTTTCTCTATTTTTCTTCTCCCATACTTCAACACTCTAGATCCTTTACTAACAGTAGTAACCGATAATCATAGCTCTTCAGCAATGGCTCTTTGTTTTTTCCCTTCCTTGAGGGCTTTTAATATTAGTATTCTATCAGCGATCTCTATAATTTCTGAAGGTGTAAAAAGATCTTCTAGACTTCAATCTAGATCTTCCTTTTTGATGCGCCAAAGTGTATCAGTAACTAATTTCAATGATTCTGGAAATAACATATTAGTGTATTACTTCAGTAAAACATTTTATTATTACTGATAGAAAATTATTTTGCAAGAGGAAAATAAGCCGCTTATCAAAGTCGCTTACATTTCCCCTTGAAACCAAGAATAGAATCATGTATACATAATGTATCTTAACATTTAGTTTATTGTTCTGATGACTAATCTAATTAATTCATTTTCATGGAGACATTTCTTCTCAAACAGAGGGGAGGTTTTCTGATGATGTAATTAAGTAAGTTACACTCATCACAATAATCATTCAAACCCTTCTGTAACAATTACAGGAGGTTTTTTTTGTTAAGATATCAGGATCGGGCCCGAGACTGATGAATGGACATATGCTTCGAAGAAGTTAGTTTCGACGAACCTTTGTGTTATTTTTAATCATTCATCAATTCTCATGATCAATACACCATGAAACGGTAATACCCCACAAAACATCTCTACCAAGAGTAAAAACAAACAACTTCATTACGTAGAAGCACTGGAAGACTATCTTCCATCATCAAACGATACTACTTTTAGCAAAACTGGACAGGATACCTATATCAGCTTAGAAACTCAATCTAATGCATTTTCGTGACATTTTCGTTGACTAAAAAACTGAATATCTAAAACTCCTCCACCTTGAGAAAAACTTGCAGTCATTAGTTGAATTTGCTTGTTTGGCAATAATACACTCACCTGACTAAACGAAACTTGAGATCAAGTAATTCTCACGGATCCTCGTAAATTGCCAAGTAAATGACAGCTAATAGATATCCTTGGAAACCCGAATTTGAGCCCTTATGATATTGATTATTTGTGTAGGATACCAAAAGGAGTACTTGAATGAATGAATCCAGAAATGATTAACTCTGTATCATTTCATATCCCAAGAGTTGAATATTATTTGTATTATCTAGATTCTCCTTTACTTTGACCTGATCTACTGAATAAGTATATAGAAAAAATTGATCTTCAATCCAACTACGTAAGCAAAGCAATCAAAAAAAGAGTTCCAAAATCACTACAAGAAAAGACGCAAACAATAGAGCCTCTTGCTGAGATTTGAGCATATATCAAGCAAGAACTAGCCCAATCAAAAAAACCGTCTGTTCAAGAGCTGAGCGAAAAGATTACAGATCCATTTTTGAAGCAATATTTCCAAATGAATCCGCCAAGCTCATTGAAAGATATTGTGAACGCAAGCTATATTGCTGCATATATTCAAAATATGGAACAATGATTCTGATTGGCTCTCGAAAATACAAATGAAATGAAAATTTTGATACAAACGGATGAGGCAATTAAATCACTATGATGTGAGGTTCCATGAATGATTGCATGATATATCCCCTCACATTCTACCTTTCAAGAAGATGAGTTTAATTATTTTGCAGATATTAAAAGCTCAGTCAACTTAACCAAAAGCATCATTTGATCTTACCTCAAAACTACTTTAACCTCTAACCCAACTCATGAAGCTTAATTATCAAACCTGCAAACAGATGATCGCTTGAGCATCAATATTTAGCACATGATGAGGATTCTCGATAGATACCCAAGAATCATTGTTAGAAAAATTCGTAAAAGATAAGATTCCATACCCTGAACTAAAAGGAATTCAGGAGTTTGATGATACGCAGCTTCTTGCATGTGTGTATGGTGTTTGACCTGCTTGAACCGTATCTGACACGATAAAACAGCAAGCACTAGCATGACTCAAGTATGTCAATGAGCGCTATCAACAGGATCTCCACTGACTAGTTCCCGTAGAAACGGGAATTGAAATGATGGTGCTTGGCTTGAGCTGAATGACAAATATTCCCCTAGTGGATGCTGATATTGTTTGAGGAAGAGCTGTGCCAGAACTTCAATATGATAACTTTCTCTTAGCTAGCATTAGTGTGTTTCCCATCATCGCTGTTGATAAAGATCTCCATATTCATTACCTCGAAGAACAAAATATCAAGAAAGCGGATAAAGAACTGAGAAGATTGGTAACCACAACTTGAGGGTCGTTAATTTGTATTGATCATATCTGTACAGCCAATATCTTCAAAGAACATGCAAGCGCATGAGCATTGAGTAGAAGTATTCTCGTATGAGCGGCTATTGAAAACGATGAAAAAATCTTGCCATCACTAGGAACGATAGTGAGTCAGTGAATAGTCAACCAGGTAAACATAACCAAAAAGTGATGATTCCTCCAGTGAACTGCATCAATTTTCGATGACAAGAATACTGAACGAAACGTTATCATCAAAAACGAGTATATGGAAATCTCTAGCTCTTGATTTGAAGCATCATTCCCTGACCTTATTTGCATCATAGATAAAAAGACATCCCTTTGAGTATCATCATATGATATGCAAGTAGGTCAAGAAGTAGTGATTCTTTATATTGAAGCTGAATCTAGACGGAAGTGATATAAATACTCCTGATAAAGAAAAAAGAGTGAGAAGACGTCTCACTCTTTTTTCATACAATTTTATATATTTATAATACTGCCTGGATAAATCTCTTTGCATTTCATCACATCACTTTCTCAATTTGAGCTTGCTTGAGTCATTTCTTTAGCAACTGCTCTTGCACTAGATGATATTTACTCGTATCATCAAATCATTCAACCACATACTCACTTGGCAATCAATCAAAATCCGTTCAAATTCAGACATAATCCTCTCCAAGCAAATTAATTAATGTTTTTATTTGATCGCCATAATGATCAAGTGTGATTAGAGGAAACTCATCAGATTTGTTTTTCATAGCAGCTAATCAAATAATTCATCACTTGTCCGCTACTTTCTTTGCTTGATCAGGAGTGATAAATCTATGATTATCGTTATCTCAGGTCAATGCAGTATGAGAAACCATAACCGGAGAAGAGACAATATCTAGCACATCATCAACTGACGTTCTCGAAAGATGAGCAAGATCAAGAATCATTCATTTTTTTATTAGTGTTTCTACAAAGATTCTTCACAACTCAGTCAATCAATGAGTATGCTCTCCATCATTCGATGCTTGAGCTAAATTGTTATTGATATTTCGAGTCATTCATACCGATCTAATTCACTGATCATACAGGCGGTCTAACACATCCATATTTCCTGACGGATCTTGCACATAATATCATTCGATATGCTTAATAAGTCACATTTTCTTCTCTTGAATACATTCATCCAGATCATTTCCTGATACTATCAAACGAAGTTCTCCATCTGATGCTCAAACTACGTAGTCATAAAACTTATTGTGACGATGTAGCTCATACAAAGCAGCTTCGATGGGTTGTCTTCACTGAGAAAATGAATGATCACTCGCTTCCATTGTGATCGGGTCGATAAATAGCGCTCCTATGACAGCAACAATGCCTGATGATCTTAATTTTTCAAATGTAGCATGATTTACTGCGTCCATTCATTCCATATTCCAGCCATGAAGATTTTCTTCCTTAGAAAAGAAATCCTTATGAGTCGTAGTAAGACTATTATCTGACCAATCTTGATGGAGATCTATTATCATAGTTTATAGGGGAAATAAATGAATGCATTCATCATAAACTAAGTAAATCAAAAATCAAACCATATGCACTCACGCACACCCCCTAAGTCCATTCCCTACACCTCCAAAGCCCATATATCCTCAACCTCCTGACCTGCTTTGATAAGATCTATCATTCAGTGTGTAGTATGAAGATATTCTGGGATCTCAGGGAATGAGTTGTAATTTTTGGTATTCATACTGCTGCAGTATGCTCACGCTCCACCTATGATGACTAGATCTCAGATATCGATGTTGCTAGGAACTTTACGTTTGCGTGGGGTTCAAATATTATCTACCGTCAGCATATCTGAACTTTCACAACTGTGTCCTACGATGATGACTTCTTGCTGGGTATCATCTGGATCTGTGGTCAAAAATCGAATCGGATGTTCAGCTCCGTACATGATAGGACGGATGATATCTGACATCCCGATATTGAGTTTCACGAAGGTATTTCATGATGCTCCAGTATCTACCAGATCATCGATTTGAGCTACGAGATAGCCTGCATTTGCTACAAGGTTACTTCCGGGCTCTACTTCAAGCTTGAGACTGATTCCGGTGTTTTTTTCATGGAGAGCAAGCGCTTCCTGGAGTTTTTTTCATACTTCCGAGATATCAACAGCCTTTTCATGAAGGGTTCTGGCTATCTTAAATCATCATCATAAGTTTATGGTTTCAAGATCTTTGAAATGCTTAGAAAATCATAGAGAATGAGATGCTACATCTTCTCGTACATCAGGGTTTGTACCTGAACCGATATGCGTATGCATGGTCGTGATACGCAAATCATACTCCTGAGCCAAAGCAAGAATCTCAGGAATTTTGTCATACCATATCCCAAATGAAGAATTCTCTCCTCATACGTTCACTCCAGGAAATTGACCTGATCCTGATCAGGGATTGAGTCTTATTCACATCGTAGCTCCAGGTTTAATCTTTCAGATCATAGCTATTTGATGCAAAGAACATGCACAAATCGATATTCACAACTCAAGCAATTTTCCTAAGTTCTCAGGTAACACCTGCCCGGTGAGTTGAATCTGATGTGGTTCGAACCCTGCGTCCATCGCCCTCCAGACTTCATATTCACTACACGCATCGATATGCACATCATTCTTATTCATGGTTTCCAAGATCCTTTTGATCGGATTTGCCTTCATCGCATACCTCAACTGAAATCCTCAAGCCATCTCTCGCTGCTTAAACACGGCTATTTGATCGACGATATATTGCTCATCATACAGGTAATATGCACCTGTGTGATCAACCTGGGCAATCACATCCAAGATCTTAGGATCCAACTCAGGGGAAATACCATCATTACTTATTCTCAATGTCGTCATAATAAAAAATCAAAACATAAAAAAAACAACCTCCGCTATGGATAGGTTGATTTGATAGAGCTAATAAGATGTATTCTTTATTGCCTACAAAAACCTACCACAATGTGGCTTACAAGGTTTTGCAGATTTTTTGCAGATCAGCATATTCATGTCTTGTTGATAATGAATAATGGGGGTGATTTCAAGGGCTAATAGTTAGCGTGTATTTCGAAGCTCAAATAAAGGGATAAGTAAATAAAAGCAGAATTAATATTGACAACAGCAGTAGAATAAATAAATTACTACTATGAAAAATCTAACCCCAACACCACTAAACACTCCACAAGAGTGAAAAAACATCTCAGAAGAACTTCAATCACAAGTGAATTTTCTTGTGGATACAATGAAGGACGCTAGCAACTTCGTTGTTGAAATGTTTTTTCGTGATGACGTTCTTTCTTTGATTGAACAGAACTGATCACATATAAGTGCTCAGATGCTCAAAGAAATCATACAAACTCTAAATAAAGCAATTGTTCTACACAATAAACCTACGCTAAAAGCCACAATTATTGATTCACTCATCAAGGAACTCAATGAGAAAGAAAGAGTGATTAATAATATCATCGCTATCGATAGCATCGTTGCTGTCTTCCATGATTCTCCGACTCAGATCAGTACTAACAAACAATGAACGGATTCTATGCAAACAACACCAGCAGACGAAATTTCTACCCATCACAAACATGAGATAGCAGCTACTCTAGATAATTATAGCTACGAAGAAACAATTTGATGACCTGACATCAGTACTTTGGACATTCAAAGTGAATCCAAAATAGAGAGAGAAACGGCATTTGCAGCAATAAAAGGATCAAAAGACCTAAAAATAAGAAACTTCAAAAAGAAACTAAAGGATGAGATCCCTGGTAATCCAGACTTCCATCATATTAGTTGAATATCACAGCAAATTGAATCATGATCACAGAATATGTATAAACGATTTTTGCTTTGAGAAAAAGTAGCTTCATTGAAACCAAAAAACACCATGACAGAAATCACTACCTTTATCTTGGAAGGATTCAAGAAAAACAACTTAACACTTTCTCCTTCTCTCAAAAAGTTCACTTTTCAGACGCTCTACCTGCGCGCAAATAACAAATCTAGTGCTAGAGAAGCTATCTTACTCCAAAAATTTGTGAAGGAACATATTTCATCACAAGAAGAACTTTGGTGATATATCGAAGTACTAGTACATAAGAACAAATTTGCAAAAAACAGAAAAAGACTCGATGCAGCCTTGCACTTCATCTCTAAATTAGATTTTTTTCAAAAAGATGAGTTGAGGGAAAAGTTTGAGAATTTGTAATCACTTATAGTGACTAGAGAATACTTAGTCATCTAGCAAGTTTTTGAAATCATCTAATTTCTTCTTAAATGCTTTCTGCTCTTGCAGTTTCTTGTAATTCGGCTTGTCAAACATAGCTAGTACATCTCTTACTAAATTCCTCATACTTTTAATCGCCCATGCCTTTGGGACTTTTTTTTGGCTTCTGGCGCGCCTTGTTAAGATAATTTTTAGTTTAAGTCCTTCATGAAGAAGATTAACACTCCTCCAACCAGGTAAGGTTTAGTACTTGAAGCTTCTGAGCCAAAATTCCTTCCCACCTCGATAAATCCTAGCGCATTTCCTAAGGGTGTTGTAAGACCTATAGAACTATACTTCAGATCAATCTTTGGATTGATACTCCCTAAGTAATATACACCAAGCTTGGGATTTAGTGAATAATTCACCAATATTGATGGCTCATTACTCGCTAAGCTATAGTAAGCCCCGATGAACCACTTCTCCTTAGCTAAAGAGAAGGTAGCTAACAATGGTGCCCCAAGCTGTGTCGGAGCATCATCCTCTAGAGTGTAGATGAATGATGGACTTAAAGTAAATCCGATACTCATCTTCCAGCCTTCATCAATTTCAATTTCAGCTACTGTTTCATCTCCATTCTCAGCTAGTTTCTTTTCCAACTCTTGTATTCGTTGATGCATATCAGTCAAGTTGATTGGCTCATCTTGAGCAAACAAAGAACTGAAAGAAAGAGATAAAAAGCAAATGAAAGCGGTTTTTAAGATATTTTGCAACATATTTTTGTTTTAGCACTTCTCAACATCGAGAAGTGTTTATATAATAATTATTTAAATCAATTTGTCAATAGCCTGAGTGTGGTATGTGTTGTTAGGAAATAGCAACAGGCCATGGTTTTTTTGCTATTTTTTCTAGATACAGGTATACTTAGTGAAGTATTTACCATCACTTTAGTCATGCAAGACAACCTTATCTGAGCACTAAAAGATCGATGAATGAGCGAAAAGGAGGCAAAGATCTACCTGACAGTTTTGGAATTGTGAAGTGCACCAGCGAGTACGGTCGCAAGACATGCAGAAGAAAAAAGAACCACGGTATATGCTCTACTAAAAAAACTAACTTGAGAATGAACCATTCAAGAATTAAAAAGAAAAGATATTTCATTTTTTTCTGTGGTATCTCCCGAGTTGCTTCTCAAGCACATTGAGAGCAAAACCGAATGATTCAAAGAGATTGTCCCTCTATTGCTGGAGCTCTCAAGTACCAAGTGATCAAAACCTAAAGTTACTTACCTAGAATGATCTTCTTGATTAGAAAAGTTGTTTCAAGATTTCGCTAACAGCACTGTAGATATGAGATCAATTCTATGAACGCCTAAGTACTTTGATGAGAAGTTGTTACAGCATGTATGAGTTTACAGAAGAGCCAGAAAAAAGAATAAATTGAAAACATATAGGATATTGTCGCAACATAATACCAATATTCAAGAACTAAAAGACAAAGATAAAGAACACAACAGAGAATCTAAACTTATCGACAAACTCCCCTTTGATATAAATGCTGATATAAATCTTTACTGACCAAATAAAATATCATTTTTGTTTTTTGATTGATCTAACACTCCTCATGTTCTTATAATTGAAAATCAAAATATGTATCAAAGCATATATAGTTTGTTTGAATTTATTCGGAATCATACAAAAGAAATATAATAGTTGTAATCTTATGACAACAGAACAACCAATCCCCCTATTGGTAATAAAATATTTAGAGCTATAGTTAGATTTTATTTTTTACACATCATTGTTATGTCTGAAGCACCTGCATGATGAGAATGTAAGTTCCCTTCCCAAGAAGATTTAGCAATTGCTAGAAATGAAATTTATTCGATTCTAAATGATAAGCCAATTTGGAATTCAATTACCTTTGATCAAGATATGAAGGTTTGGTTTGGAAACAATGTAAATAAAGACGATTTGAAAGGAAAAGACTTCCGTGAGAAATATAAGAATGCTCATTTTCTTTATGCTACACACGATCATCATTGAGGAAATAGACTAGACATGAAATGACTTGATGATTCATTAGAATTACTTGCTAAAAATGAAAATGAAAAAATTGTATTAATGTGATTTTTTCCTCAAGAATTCATGGAGAATGAACAAGCAAAAACTTCAAAGAGTATGAAGCTATTTCTTACATATCCAAACACTGAGTATATCCAACTTCCATTTAATCCAATGGAATTAATGTCAAAGAAATCAGATCATGAAAAGATAAATGAGAATAGTCATAACAGGATACTTAGTTCAATCACTTTTCATGAAGAGACTGAGAATATAAAAGACTATTTATCTAATCTACATATGGAAATAGATCATAGATATAAAAATACTCACTTTATTATATGTGAATACAAAAAAGATTGATGAAGTAGAACGGATCTATCTTGACTCAGTGATGCACTGGAACTTCTTGCAAAAAATAAAAAAGAGAGTATTGTTCTTATGTCGTTTTTGACACTAGATAATATCAAGAAATTATCTCCCCAAAAAGCTGATCAAATTAAATTATTTCTCTCTTATCCTAAGAGCAAACTTAAACAACTTCCATTTAACCCGAATGAATTACTTGTAAATAATCTAAAACAAGAATCTCTATCTAGTAAACACATATGATGAGCAGAAAAAACTATAGAAAATAAAAAGTGAAAAAATTTAACTGCTCTAATATCTAGTGAAGCAGGTAGAAGGATATGAAAGTTTCGTCACACTCTACAACACAAAGAAGATCCTTATGATATGACTGAAAGCGAACAAGTAGAACGATTAAAAGAAGTGCAAAAATTCTTTCCATGACTCGAAACATTTGATAAGGCGATGGACTATATACTACATATTAATCTAGATCTACCTGAAGTAATGAAATGAGAAAGAATAGAATGAGTATATGTAGATGTAGATGGTACACTGATTGATTATGTAGGGATTCATTCTGGGAAAGAGTGAACGCAAAAATTAAGACCAAAGGTCGTTGAGCTCCTCAAAAAATACGAAGCCGAATGAAAAGAGATTATCGTATGGACTTGATGAAATGTTGAACTAAAAAAGAAGTATCTAAGATCTTTGTGAATTACTCGACCAGTAGTGAGTAAATATGACTATGCTTGAGCGACAGCAGAAATCGTGATTGATGATACAGGTCAAAATTCATTTATTGCACAATCAAAAATTTATCCTGAAGTTTATATTAATACCACAGATTCCTAAGAAATCGAGGCGTGTTTTTCATTATTGAAAAACCAAAAAAAGCACTAGCTAACGCTAGTGCTTTTCAATTTCGATCAATAATTGCGTCTATTCTATACCAATCCTGATAACATCTCACATCAAAAAGTTATTACATAATAACGATTCTCTATCGCTTATTTCTCGAAGCTGTTGTAAATCTCTAACAACACACAAGGATCTTAGTGTGTTGACTTATATATTTTTATGTCTATAAACACATTCTCTCATCAACAGATGTAGATACATGGGGATTCGATCCTGTAGATAAACAGTTGTCTCGCCTCTCCCATAAACAATACTAACAAAGAAAATGCTCCTTAACAGTATATAATGAAAAAGGGTTGCGGTCCATTGAGATATGACCGAAAAATTATTTTAGAGGCGACACAATACTATATGTATGACCCTATTACAGGCATACACTATACTATCGTATCAGAATCTTTTATAATCCCAGCAAACTACGACGAGTAAAATATTTAGTTGTTGTAGGCCGCTATAAGTAGTTGCCAAGTTTGTAACACGTACAGTTGTACTCTCTTGCTTTAACGAACTACATGAATGACTAAATCGCGTAAGGTCAAAGTCTCCTTTGATGATGAGAGATCGTGATGCGAATCATGATCCTCATTTGATAAGTAATGTATCAAAATATAAAAATATATATGAAGAACACAGAACTTACATTAGCTTTACTCCATAAATTGCTCGGAAAGAATCCAGAGTTAGATCAGTCTGAGATCACACTACTCAAAGAGAAGAATTGAAAAAATTACGTGAACTTGAGCACACCTCTGATGAGTTCAATAAGGGACTCTCGAGAATTAGAGATATATTACCTTAATAAAAAATAAAACTAAAAATATGAAAAACTTCTTAACATTAGTTACCTTCGTTTGTGTACTTTCAAGTACCTTCGCTCAGAACTTTACCTTCCTATACCCAAACAATAATTATGATATTGGATTTGGTAAGTTCCAGGACTGCACTAAGCATATCTCTTATGTGGTCAATGGTCCATTGTTTGTAGGAGATGGGACACCTGTTGGTGGTTATGTTGTAACAGAACATCGTTATAATAAAAAAACTCAAAAGTATTACAGTATTTCCTTACAGAAAAAGCCTTGGGTAGAACCAAGTGACTATCCTGGCAACTTCAGTAATGATAATGGAATATTTGGATTAACAAAGCAAGGCAAGATGATCCTCCAACGGTATGAAGATTGGATACATACACCTGAATATCTCTTATGGGGGTTTCAGAATGGGATGATCCTAGTACTCCAAGGAAAGAACTTACACAACAAGTCCAATCCATCTAGATATATTAGATCTGGAGTTGGATACCGAGATGATGGCTCACTAGTAGTAGCTATATCAAATCAACCCGTTACCTTTTATGAGCTTAGTGAAGCTCTACGATTACAAGACTGCAACAATGCAATCTATTTGGATGGTTCAACTGCTGCAGTTGGCTATGCCTCTCCGCAGATTACTGTTGGATTCGATCCGACCGCGATTAAGCTACAATTCTATCATTAAATTCATGTGGCTTCTTTAAGTCGCATAAGCATCAAGGTTTACCTTGGTGTTTTTTTTATAAAAGAAAAAATCTAACCCTCAGGCTAGATTTTCATATATGCTTACCATCAATTTTCTTAAGTTCAGAAAGCGTATTACAACTGTTAAAAGCAATATGTTCGCACCAATTCAAGTGCTTTACTTGCACTAAAACATCAGTTGGAAAGCGAAGAAATCTGTATAAGTAGTCTGTAAGAAGTTTACTAACTGCACTAGTATCCAACTCCGTAAGATCCAAACATTTTATATATTTGCCGTACCAACTGATAAGTACTATCTTGAAGCTAGGTAGATACTAGCAGATGTGATCATATTTTTTTCAAAATAGATGGATCACGTCACTACTCTCGTAAGATGCATATATGGAACTGAAAATGAGATGCAAATTGATGATAAAGTTTGAGATTGTGCTTGGTCTTATTTCTCACTTATATATAGTTGAGCTATATACATTTTATCCACACATATCTTGTGAAGTATATTTTTATCGATGAAAGCTGAGACAATACTTTCTATAGTAAATATGGGAAGCTCATCGTAGGGACGCATTGATGCTCGTCCTATCTTCAGCTATGCATGATTATCACAGATGATCCCAAAACAATTAGGAAAGCAATACAAGAAGCTAGAGATGAAGTCTTAAATGACCCATACCTTGCTTGAATACCTAGTGTAGAAAAAAGAAGAGAAAGATTTGTCTTTCATGCTTCTGAGGATGTGCCTGAGGTTAGAGAGAAACTCTACAAGAAACTCATTGATCTCCCTTTTGAAGCTCATACGATTATTGTACACAAAGACGAAGCTATCTTCAAATCTAAACACAACAATAAGCCAGAGGTGTTCTACAATACTACTGTTCAAGAACTGTTTGAGCATACTCATGGATGCTTGAGTAATGAGAAGAATCTTATTTGCTTTGAGAAAAGACAAAACAAAAGTAAACAAGTTGCTCTCACAAATAGTATTCAAAAAGCTATGCAGAATATCAATAAGCAGTATCCCTTTGAGGTGCGTGTACAAATGCCATCTGATGAACCTTGCTTGCAAGTTAGTGACTATATCAATCGAGGAATACAAAGATCTCACACTAAGAATGAACCTAGATATATAGATTTTCTTAAAGAAAAAATTCATAGTACCTTAGTACTTCGAGATAACTCTGAATTTCAACAATAAGAAAAGCCCCCTAAGGAGCTAGTAGTGGAACTTAATCACTACACGACATGGAGTCGACTTTCGCTTCAAAGGGAGCTTATTTCTTAACTGCTCTAATGATACTGATAAAAATTGAGAATGCAACAAATAATGCAACAAGCAGAGAGAACGATTGAACTATTCTCAAGCAAGAACTCAAAGAGAATGCTTCTCTTCTTTACTCCTTACATCAGCATATTAGTAATGTAGATACTGATTCATAGATAATTTATGCCATAAAAAAAGATCTCAATCAGAAATCTACTGATAATACGTATATCCATTTTCCAATACATGATCTACTAGTGCCCATATTAGTACATCATTCGTTCATCATTCCATATAGTCCTCTGGTCTACTTTCTTTATATAATTCAAGTTTCTTTACCAATGTTTCCACTGTCATCCTAGATGCTACACTCTCTTTCATATAAAGATCAATCACATCTGCATGTTTGGGAAGAAACTTTATCTTAAAATGTTCACGATAAGAAGAAAATTGACCATATGTATGGTAGTACTCAATATAAAACATATTGTCATCAGTAATTCATAGCTCATGAAGTTTCAATTTGTTTGTATGAAGAAAGCTAACAACTTTTCAGTGAGGCGTGAATATCTTATTGTTAAAGACATAGAATCAATAGTTTTTTGTAGTATCGGCTCATGGAAGAGACAAAGCAATTCCATCAGGAGAAGTTCCTTTGACAGGCTCCTCAGGAGCTAAAGGGACTATGTAGTTTTGCGTGGAAAAATCTGATTCGCTAACTCAAGGAATCACCCTTCAGTGGTGCAAAACAAAATCATTACTAACATAATAACCAAAATCATTCAGTTTTGTAAAGTCATCTGGATCAGCTCATTGAACAATATTTCCTTTGTAGAATAAATTATTCTTATCACGAGCATAATATTTACCATAAAACCAACTCGAAGTTTCCCACTCTTCTCATAATTCATCTACTCACAACACTTCAAACGTATCTACATCTACATGTATTAGACGGCTAGGCATATCATCATTATGAGAGTAGACGCTATCTTTGTCTATAAAATACCCTCATAGAAGAGTTTTATAAGTCAATGGATCAGCTTTGGGAATAAGCTTGTTTTTGTAATACACGTGTGATGCATCTTTAGTATATCCTATTGACACTCACCAAGTAGTGTACATATCATAGTATGCTCTCCAAAGATTTTCAGGTTTTATTTCTAATTCTATGATTTCAAACGTATCTGGATCAACATTTGGTAAAGTATAATATTGAGGGGATCAATCTTGAGTGTGACCATCATGAATATATACATTATTTTCATCTTTTCGGTAACCATAATTCTGTACTCAACTATTTCCATCTAAGTGTCATGGATTAATATGTTCAAATGTATCTAAAATACTCTGAGGAACTAACTCTCCATCTATATATAGATCTTCAATATCATGGGATGTAGCAAATGCAGCTCATAATGATAAGGAGGTAAAAATAAGAATGATAGCAAATCCACTTTTCAAAAGAGACATAAATATGACTAAAATAAAATATAACCAAAAACAACTTTGCCTTCTGATATATAGTCAATACTAAAAGATTAACAAGATCTTGTAACTACAAGTCTAATTCTAAGATAGGCAAAATCTATCAAAACAAAAAAATCCCACCCCGAAAAGCCAGATCTCTAAAAATCTATATGTCTCATAATCAAATTCAGAGAGAATGCTACTCTCCTTTACTCCTTACATCAGCATATTAGTAATGTAGATATTGACTTGCTTTGGTTAATTTTCAATATTTATTTTTCCTGTAATCAAGCATTTTCACAATGTATTCACAAAAAAATAGCAAAATAAAATCAATGCACTTAGATAGAAAATTAGTGACTTAATATTTCGAAAATATATCGATCATATCACGCTTTAGTTTCTTTGATTTCCTTAACATCAAGCTTCATACTCTTAAAATATGAATATAAAGGCTCAATATCTGCAAATGATGCTCGTGTTAAATAAGTTTTTCAATTCTTTGAAAGATACTTACTTTTTTCTCTAAGAAATCTCTGAATCAGAGTTGAAGTAGAATTATTTTTTTGAACATTCGAATTCCAAACTTCATCCAATATTGGAAGATTAGCAAAGATATAATCAAATTTTCAATCTAAAGCATCAAATAAGTTGGATTGTAAAACCTCAATATTATTTTGTAAATTATTAGAAGCTACATTTTCCTTCGCATTGAGAATAGCATGCATATCTACATCACTACACACAACTCTCTTAGCTCCTTTCTTGGCAGCAGTTAGTCAAACTATTCCTGTTCAACATCAAATATCTAATACTTCTTTTCAGCTAACATTAGGCAAATGCTTCAAAAGCATATTGGATGATTGAGTAATTCTTGGATCTGGGCTAAATACCTTATCCTTTATAAGGATTGATATACCTTCAACTTCAATTACATAGTCATCATGACGTAATAATTTATCTCGTTCTCACATAAAAAAAATTAAACCCTAAAGCTTAATTTTTATATACTTTTCATGTAAATTGTCAATGGCAGAGAGGATCAGATTTGAACTGATAACCGAGGTGCCGAAGACCTCTGTGTTCCCATTACACCACCCCCCTTCAGGTGAATTCGAGAGCTATAAGGAGCTCTGCGACGAATAGATCCGAAGATCCTGAATCCCGTGTACACGGGATGACGTCTTGATGTATCTTTTCGTTTTGCATATAGTAGTTTACCGTGTTTTCGCACCCATTTATTTTCAATAATCAATTTTCCATTATCAATTACTTCAACGACATCCTATGCGCCCTCTTTAAATACCTTCTATACGCCCAACTCTGCTTCCCTATCTCTACGAAGGTTGGTTCTCCTCCACTTGGCTTGCGGATAAGTCTAAATCCATCAGGATCTTCGCGGCATGAAGTTCTATCACATACTCGTTTCCCTGATCTCATGAACCATTCATATGAGTTTCACTTGGGATTGGTATAGTCTCTCTTCATCCCCTCATTTGATCTCGTTTTTGGTCATGACAAAAGTTTCTGCTTCGCTTGTTGCACCTTTTTCTTTGCTATTCACGCTTTGTTTGTTCTAGCCAGAGGTAAAGTTTAAAATTTAAAGCTCGTCATTCAGAGTCGGATAAGACCCTGCGAACGAAGTGAGTAGTGGTCGTTTGCGACGTGGAATCTAGGCATAAATAATTTTTACCTGAGGTAATTACTATCGTCTTAAGACATTGCCTCTAAAATATATCAATTATCGGAGTAAGGTTACAAAATGACTGGATCCTTCAGTCGTACCTCCTTCTGGATGACGACGTGTGCCTTTTTTGAATGACTCTACTCTTTGATTGAATGTACTTATTTATGAAGGAATTTCAAAACGTAGTTATCAATTTCATCGATTTGAGCAAAATTTTTGATCTCATTGCGGAGAGTATCATACTCATGAGCTTCTCATCATAGCCAACTACTCCATATATCTAAGATTTCTTCATCATGAATATTGACTTGCAAGAGTTGTCATGACTTTTGTGTGAGATAAGTAATCGTTAGATACAATTCTTGCTCAAATAATACTTCTTTTAAGTTTAACAGAATTTCTTCCTGCATTGCTATACTCCCCACCAAAGGAAGTTGAATTACTGCATGTCTCAAGACCTCATCAACGATGGTAAATTTACCATAAATCAGCACTAGTCAAAAGAAGAAAGAGAGCAATCAATCCTCAGGAATCTGGAACGATCAGTTGGTGATTTTTACAAATTTTTCATCTTCCAATGATACTCATAATCATAAATCCTTGCAAACATCATTTATCCAATCAATTTTAGATCTATCAATTCCATAAGCATATGTTTCCTGCGTTCATGTATTCTCATCAAACCATTGATAGATACTCATCCCCGAAATAAGATTCACCTTGTCAATTTCATCTTTTAGCTTTCAGCTTTTAGCTTTTAGCTTTACCACCTCCATACCATCTCAGATTTCTTGAGGCCTCATGCTCTTTATATTTCACTTATGCATCACCAAAACCTCCTCACAATGAGTTGGGAAAACTCCCTCCTTTACTTGCAAATCATATACCTCATCTCACAAGGCATTTCCAACAAATCATGTCTTTGGTTCTAGGATCATGAGCGTAATAAAATAAAATAATCCTTCGGGTTTTTGATTCAATCTTTTTAATATAGAATTAGTACTCCAAAACTTATTGCTTAGTCAGTAATTGGAGTATTTATATGTATTCAGCAAATATATACTATTTTTTTTAATCACTCGTTCATAAGCAGCTTGTACAGTCAGTATTTAGAATTTCCTATATACTAAATGATGGAGAATTCTTGATTCCGGGATGCTTTAATGAAGCATCCCTACTGACGAATTATTATCTCTTTCTCTTTACGGTATCTTATTAACAATCTTATGCAACAACACGATCTCGAGCATATTCACCATCAACGCGGATCATCCATGACTAATGAAAGGCAAGGTCACTCAGGTCAAAGGAAGTAATTTGATATTTACTCCGATATTTACGAACATCTGCATGATAATCAACGAAAGAAGTCACACTACGATTCCTCTATCGAAAGGATCGCGAAGTCACTTGAGTCATTTGAGGACGTTTCGGGCAAGCAAGAAGTACAGAGTCAGTAAGATACTATTTCCCAAAAATCCTATTTCTTCCGAAAACGCAGCAAAGATAAAGTCACTTTGAGCTTCCGGGATATATCAAAACTTTTGTAATCCCTTTCCATACCCTTTCCCAATAATTCATCATCATCCTACTGCTACCAATGACTGTGTAGTTTGCCATCCAATCCCTCTTGAACTAGGGTCACTACTGGGGTCTAAGAAATACCCAATTCTTTCATTTACATAGGTACTTTTGGCAGAAGCTAATACAACCACAAAAAATCCTAACACTAGCGTCGTGAGAATATAATATCGTTTACCTCCATAAAATCGAAACAGAATCAAAGCAACGGGACCGATAATCAGTAATGACCCATAATCAGGCAAGAAGAAGTAGATTCATGCACAAAGTCACGCAATCATAGCAAATCAAAGATAATATTGAAGTTCATCGAAGACTCTTTTTTTCCTAGACAGCCGTGAAACTAAGAAGAACACCATTCAGACCTTAAAGAACTCCCCTGGTTGGATGGTATTCCCTGCAATCCTAATCCATAAGTTGGCCCCTTTATTGAAATCATCTCAGATAAAAAACAGTGCCAGCATCAAAATCAAACTCCCCGCAAACAGCAAGAAACTACTCTTCTTGACCCAAGCCCAGGGGGTAACATACGCAATGAGACAAACGATCGCTCACAAAATAAATTTTTCTATATGTTCAAAGAAGTAGAAGTAATTTGAAGGGGCATCAAGAAACTTACGGGTGTATTCAAAAGACTCATGAATACTTACACTAAACATCGCCCCTATCCCAAATAATAACAACAAACAACCAAAAAACAGTATTCGCCACCCTCTCAACAGAGACCAAGCTACCATTCAAATCAAGATAATCAAACTAAGTACTAACAATATGATAGATACCATTGTGCTTTAAGGAAATGATGAAAAACTTAGCGAAGAGTTAGAATACAGAAGTTCGAAGAAAATTCAAAAAAATGAATTGGCTTGTTTGCTATCATTTCCTCGAGGAGGCAATTCTTCACTGCTCGAAAAAATATAAAAAAAACCATCTTTCTATCTCTTTTCGAAGTAAATCATCACCTCCTTAATAGATAATTCTCTGTTTTTTTTTAAAGAACTTCAAGCATACGGTTAGCAAGATTCAAATCAAGACTTCCAGACCAAAAAGCAACAGATACCCTATTGCTATTGATCCCTAGCGCCATATTCCTATAGTTTCACTAATTCAGTCTTTGACTTACTTATTCTCATGAAATTACTCTTTATAGTTCCCCTAGTAGTAGGAGCTTTGATCCAAGCGGTCAAAGTCTTGATTGACTATACTGTAGAAAAAACCTTCACTATGAGCTGACTCTGGTGATCTTGATGATTCCCTTCTGTTCATAGTGGTATCTCATCAAGCATTTGTACCTTAGTGGTATACTATACTGGCCTGCATTCGGTAGAGTTTGCGATTACCATCACTTTTTCATTTTTGTTTTGGTATGATGCAGCCAACATAAGATATCAAGCGGGTCAACACGCTAGCTCGTTGAATCAGATCACTAAAGGACTCAATGAACTAAATCCGGGACAAGAAACTCCAGAGCAACTCAAAGAAAGATTGGGTCATACGGTATGAGAAGTTATTTGATGAATCCTTGCATGAGTACTGATTACGCTTTTGCTCCTCACGATCATATGATAAACACATAGTTAGCTATCACAAAATAAGCGTAGTTTACCCCTGTCTTCCCCAATGCTAAAATCTAAAAACTTAAAAATACCGCTAAAACTCTGATCTTGATGAAAAAGCAAGAAGAAAGAAATCACGAAGATTAGAAAACGCAAAAAACAAAGAATCCGGAAGAGTATCTCCCCAACAAATTGGGGACTTATTTTTTGAGTGCCGATATTGACTGGAATTTGACGACTGATCACGAGTCGTTTTCTTACCAATCCAGAAAATATTATTCAACAAGTAATTATTGATGAAGAAAGCTTGATAATATACGATAGCCAAGAGATACAAGAATGAATCACTCAGTACTTCTCAGGCATGAATCGAAGCACCTATACCTATACCAAACAAGGAGACTTTGAATCCACCATCAAAGAACAATTTCCCATCATACAAGACATCCAAATCACAAAGCCCAAACAAAAAAACACGATCCTCGCGCAGATCATCTTTAATTCAGCTGATTTGGCACTCACGCATGATGGTAGCACCTGGATCGCTAGCGATAATCAGGCTTACAAAGTCCAGGCCTCAGATAGTATCCAAGAATGATTAACAAGAATAAGACTCCCATCTAGGGAGACATGATACGAATCACTAGAAGGTATTTTTTATCATATTCACAGCAGCACGCTAGTCACGGTGATCAACAACATCTTTGATATCATAGACGCTAAAGACATCAAAGATATCGAATATTTTGCAGGAGGGCAAAAACTTCATCTCACTTACAAAGATAAACTCATCTTATTTCACTTAGACAAATCTATCGACTCTCAACTCGCCAAACTCCTGGACCTTACCCAGTACTACAACGATTTCAACGCAGTCACTAGACTAGACTTATGAAGCAATAATGATATAATCGTTAAATAATTACTTGCCTTTGCCTTCGGCATATATTCCTTGCAGCTGGTCCCTTCGGTCCTAGTTCTCAGGCAAGTAATTAATTTACCTTTGCCTTCGGCATATATTCCTTGCAGCTGATCACTTCGTCCCTTCGGTCCTAGTTCTCAGGCAAGTAATTAACTTGTCTAATTTACCCAACTTGCCTAATTCACCTTATGAAAAAAAAACGCGTCCTCTTATGATTATCTTGATGAGTTGACTCTGCGGTGTCAGCACATCTTTTGCAAACCCAATGATATGAGGTCATTGCGGGATTTATGAAAAACTATGCTGAAGAAGAAAATCCCCACTGTCATACCAGACAAGATAGAGATATGGCACTAAAAGTTGCAAAACACCTATGAATCAAGACATTTATCATCTTTGACTTTCGTGAACAATACCATCAAACCATCATCCAGTACATCTATGATGGCTATGAAAAAGGCCTTACCCCAAATCCTGATGTCTTATGTAACAGCGAAGTTAAATTCAAACTTTTTTTGGATGAAGCAAAAAAACTCAACTGTGATTACGTCGCTACAGGCCATTATGCAAGAATCTCAGAACATGATTGAAAAAAATTACTCTTAAAATGAATCGATCACAACAAAGATCAGTCATATTTTCTCTCAGGACTAAACCAAGAGCAATTAGCATCCTCTTTATTTCCTCTGGGAGAACTCACCAAAGATGAAGTAAGAAAGATCGCTCAAGAAATCAAACTTCCCAATGCAGATCGCAAAGACAGCCAATGACTATGTTTCATCGGAAAGGTGCCCATCAAAGAATTTCTTCAAGAAGCCTTGCCAAAAAAGCCCTGAAACATAGTTGATACCGAAGGAAAAATCCTCTGACAGCATGAATGAGCTCACTTTGTGACTATTGGTCAAAGAACATGACTCTGACTCGGTGGAGGTCCTTGGTATGTAATTGCAAAAGACACCTCTTCAAACACGATCACTGTCAGTAAAGATCAAGAAAAAGACCTTATGCACGATTCACTCATTGCATCAGAAATTCAGTGGACCTCATGAGAGACTCCTTCAGTTCCCCGGAAAGGCCACGCCAAGATCCGTTACAGACAAGAAGACCAAGAGTGTGAAATTACAAAAATTGAAAAACAATCTGATGGTCTCCCCTTAGGGGAGATGTCTTGAACGCAGTGAAAGACAGAGGGGTTCGACGGCAAACCCAAGCGTAAAGACCCCTTTTCAAAGGGGGACTGAGAGGGATTAACCCAGCATGAGTCAAATCAATCCTACCTCGTAACATTCACCACACCCCAACGCGCCATCTCACCAGGACAGATTGTTGTTTTGTACGATGGTGATGAATTGGTAGGGAGTGGGGTGATAGAAAGTAGAGTTTAGAAGGAAGAAGGAAGAAGAATTTTATCTTTATATAAATTACCTATGAAAATCCAAAAGCGCACAAAGCCAGACTCTATTCTAAAAATCAAAGCTGCCAAAAATCTAATAAAACAAAATATCTAAATTTAGACTCACCTCGACGAGGTATTCGCCTAAATTTTCATCTCATTCTTCAATAATCGATATTTTGTTTCGTTCGGATGTCGACAAATTCATTATGAATCATGAAGAAGTAGGTTTTCTTTGATTGCTTCTAATTAAAGTGACGAGGTAATGATCCGAATATCTTTCTGACATTCTGAATATCGAGATGATTGCGCAAAAAACGCGGCAAAGGCAAGAATAGATAAACAACGTGAAGCTTACAAAACACTTAAGACTAATGAAAAGCATCCAGACTATGAAGACTGAATCATAAATAGAGAATTTACTGTGTAAAAAAAGATCTACCTGATTATTAGGTAGATCTTTTTATTTTATCTATTCTAGAACCAAAACCTCTCGAGATCCTTCACTACGGAACATAAGAAATTATGTCCCTACGTTCAGGATGACATACAAACTAGCTTGCCTTTGCCTTCGGCATATATTCCTTGCAACTGATCACTTCGTCCCTTTGGTCCTAGCTTATAGGCAAGTAATTAACTTACCTACACCCTCCTAATCAACCTACTCAAAAACCCTCGAGAAAACAACACCCCGAGACATACTAGAATCAATGCTTCTCGGGTGAGAAACTCTTGGATGAAGTTGAGCGGTAGGAGGTATTCATATACTGAGACGCTAAATACTGACATCACATATCCATCCAATGCAGCAAAGAACCCAAGGAAATACAGTACCATAAGGCCAAATGCAACCAAAAGCACAATCGCTGACATGATCAGGAAGGGCTTTTTGATATGAAAATATCCTGCTCATAACAGCTTCTCCACTTCGATTTGTTCTCGAAAGCGATAGAAGGTAATTTTCAATCCAAATAGAAGAAAGGCAATAATAATCGCAAGAACGATCGCGATAAGGAAATAACTAAACTGATTTAGAAAGTTTGTAAGGTTGATCACATTAGCTGATCTACGCTCTTGTTCAGTAAAGGTAAATCAGGAAGATTCTAAGTCTGATAAATTTATAATCACATCTTCATAACTCAATACGATGTCTTTCAAACGAGAATAATCTTGTTCATTGGAAAACTGGATATACAAGGTCGGCGGTAAGGGATTATCAATACCGTATCTTTCAAAATTATCGATCACATTCGGTAATCTTTCTTCTAATATTTCAAATGCATCATCTTTCGAGTAAAAATCAACGGTCATTCATGCTGCTTCCAACTCTGATTTCATATCAATTGCTTCGGAATATATGAGGTCTTTAGCGACTTCTGTATCATCCAAGTACAGATACACTCATAATTTTTCTCTTACATCTTCATTGAAGACTCCTGTATTGTACGATAAGATAATCAACAAATTTAGAAAGAACAACAAAAAACTAATGATTCCTACCAGAGAAAGCATATGGGTCCATGATGATTTGATCATTTGTCGTGTAGTATTTTTCATCAACATCGTTTAACAAAAATTCGCCTCCTTTCTTATCCTTTGAGAAACTCTTCAAACAGTTGAATTTTTTCTTCATAATACGTGATGTCTCTATCAAAGCATTGAAGCTTATCTTTCACTTTATAATAATACTGCACATATTCCAATGCAGTTTCTTTCTCTTGTTCCAAAATACTTACTTCTATGATATTTAGAATCACCTCTGCGTCAAGCGCATTTACTTTGTGAGATTCCATGAGATAACTCATTCATTCTTCCCTATTTCCAGACCAATATTCACACAATCCATAACATCTCAAGATCTCTGGATTGTCTTGATCAAGCATATCTAGAGCTTTTTGAAACTTTTCCTTGGCTGTTCATCGATTGGTCTTCTCCATTTCCAATACTCCTTTGATATACCAACTCATCGCATCGTCCTTATTCGACTGAAGCAAAAAATCTACCGGCTTCTCAGCTTTTCCAATCTCTCCTCTTCTATATTCAATATCAGCCACTTGATACAAGGCTTCTCTATTGGTAGGATCGCGTGACAAAAGTCCATTCACCCTCTTCAAGGCCTTATCATAATTACCCTCAGCCTTAAGCTGCTCTATTTCTTCTAAGACTATATTTGGAATACCTGTCATGAGTATGAGATTTCTAAAGGTCTTGTTACTATTTAGACTATAAATAAAGCAATGATAAAAAACAAATAAAATCGCATGAAAAAACAGGTCATGTGGTCAATTATCAGATATGTGTTCTTACAGTATACATCTTTTATAAATTCCATACAATAGGGTTATTTATTTTGTAGGATAGCATGTCTGAAATTCATTCATCGATGAGTTGAGAAGAACTTTTTCTTCACATCAATGATAAGGACTTATTCATTGCTCCTGCAGTGAGGAAATGCTCAAAAGCTGCTTGAGAACTGATTGATGCTATTAGTTGAAGAATGAAACTTGGGTGAAGACTGTTTTATATTCGGAATATTACCTCGTCACTTTAGTGCGAGGCAATAATAGATATCATACTTCTTCATGATAGTGTTGCTTTCGAAGGCTTCCGAACGAAAACAAAGATCGGTCTTCGAGGAACGAGAAGAAAAATTGGGCAAATACTCCGTTTGCTTGCGGCGAAGTGAGCCCAATTTTAGATCTTTGTTTTTATCGGTGCTGGGACCAGTTGACGTCTGGGAGTGCTCGATGCCTCAGAATGCCCTCCTACGTTTGGTGTTGATGCTAACACCGTGATTTGAATCATTGCCTGATGAGATAAAGCTCTGAGAAATTCAGTTGAAAATGCAGAAGACGTTAGCACCCAAGCACGAAAAGATTTACAAAACTATGCTATCACACACAAAGACATCGTGATTTGAGTGGCTGCCTCATGAACTACTCCTTATGTCATCTGATGAGTAAAAGACTGCAAAGCAAACGGCATTCTCACATGATGTATTAGTACTTCCCCATGAACACCACTATGAAAGCACGTCGACTATCCTATAGAGGTAAATATTGGTGAGGCCTTTATCGAATGAAGCTCAAGAATGAGTCCTGGTACTGCTCAAAAACTTGTTCTAAATGCAATCTCTACATCAATTATGGTGCAACTTGAAAGAACCCTGGGAAACAAAATGATCTATATGAAACTATCAAACAACAAACTAAACCAGAGAGGTATTGATATGTTAGTAAAAGAATTTGGTATAAAAGCAGATCATGCAAAAACCTTACTATGAGTCGCAGGAAGCGTCGCAAAAGCCCGTGAGTTTTTACTTCAGAATCCTCGTGCAGGTTTGATTGATTTTGAGCAATAAAATATCCCCTTCGGGGTTTTGATTAGTCAGTTTTTATTAGACCTTTTCGGTGTCTAGGATTATTGATGATATACCATTGAATACGACGATATTCATTATGATTCCTGATGATATGATCGTGATAACGTGATTGTCGTGCAAATGATATATTATTTTGTTTAGCGTATTTAGATACGTTTCATTTGAATAATTTTATAATATTTCATAACGTTGGTCAATCGTAGGGACGGTTCGTTAAACCGTCCTGCGTTTGATTCGAAAATTCCGTTTGATTTTGATTATCACGCCCAGGACCTATTAACGATAGGTTCATAGGATTATTGTTTAACGATAGGTTCATAGGATTATTATTTATGATGGTGGATTTTTTGTCATTTCGATTTATATCCCATTCCGCCAATATCACAATCATATGGATATGATCCGGCATGATTACCCATTCATTTATGGTAACATTTTTTCTGGTATTTATTTGTTCAATTTTTTGTTTACAGCATTTTCATAATGAATTTAGTCTCATATATTGTTCTTTTTTGGGATCATCTGACTTAATGATCCGTCAAAAAAAGGGTTTACGATTTTTTGTGTTAATCGTAACAAAATACGCTCCTGAGGACGTATAATCATATCATTTCTTGCGAGGCGATTTTCTATTTTTCATAAAATTATTCTAAGGATACTCCCTCAAAAAACAGATTGATACGTGTGAAAAAAACATGAAAAAAAATCGATCTCACGACCGATTTTTCTTTATTTTTTCTTAAATTCTCTTTTATCCTTCAATTTGTACTCCAGGACCCATAGTAGGTGCGAGGACAATCTTTTTGATAAGATTTCCTTTTACTCCTACTGGTTTATTTTCTTCCATAGAGTCTAGAATTGATCTTACATTTTCCATAAGTTTAGCATCATCGAAGTCGAGTTTCCCCACTGCAAGATGAGCATTTCCTGTTTTATCTAGCTTGTATTCTACTCTCCCCTTTTTCAATTCATCAATCGTCTTAGCAAGATTTGCTGTTACTGTACCAGCTTTTGGACTAGGCATAAGACCCTTTGGTCCAAGCTGTCTCGCAACTTTAGCAAGATCTCTCATTTGATCAGCTGTTGTTACCAAGATATCGAAGTTGATATCTCCTTTATCAATAGCAGCGATCAACTCCTTGTTTCCTACGATATCAGCTCCAGCCTTAGTAGCTTCGTCTCTGTTTTCGTCACCAACAAATGCAGCAACTGTTACTTTTTTCCCTGTTCCATGAGGAAGAACTACAGTCCCTCTCAAGATTTGGTCATTATACTTTGGGTTTGCATTAGTACAAACATGAAGCTCTAGTGTTCCTACGAACTTACTTGTAGATACTTCTTTTACCAATGCTACAGCTTCAGCAAGTGGATATTTCTTTTCCACTTCTACCTTTGCTTTAGCTTCAACAAACTTCTTTCCTTTCTTAGCCATGATAATGTGTATAATAAGTTAAAAGCGGTCATAACGACGTAAGTCTGCCGCGGATACTAGAGTTTAGAGTTTGAGTTTAGAGTTAGAATTTAGATACGATCTAACTCTAACTCTGATTTTTAACTCTTATTTTACTTCTATTCAAAGGCTCTTAGCAGTACCTATGATACTCTTTCTTACTGAATCTCTGTTGTTTGTGTTCATTACAGGCAACTTGATATCGATGATTTCTTCTAGGTCTTCCATTGAAAGTGTTGCAACTTTATTAGAATTTGGTTCTCCACTCCCTGATTTGATCTTCGCTTTGTATTTTAACAATGAAGAAGTTACAGGTGGATGGATTTCCATCTTAAATGATCTATCGATGAATACCGTAATATCTACCGGTACTTTGATTTCTGCTCATCCATATTTTTGCATGATTTCCATCGTGCTGTCGTTAAACTTCTTAACGAATTCACCGATATTGATACCGTGCTGACCCAAAATAGGTCCAATAGGAGGTGCTGGTGTTGCTTTTCATGCTGGCATATGCAGCGTAAACTGTACTTGAATCTTTCCTGCCATGTGTATAAATAATAATAAAAGCGGTCCAACAGCGCAAAGCCTTCCGCAACCTAGAATAAGTATCTAAAAAATACTTGTCTATCCTAGATAAGATCCAAAGGATCTAATGAATACTCATCGCGCGAGTGTTCATAAGATGCTTTGATATATACCCGTCATTCAGTGACGATATAAAATGCCTCGCTTGGGTCATAAGAAATCATGACCCTACGCTTCTTTTCTTTCTTTTCTATTTTTTACTTTTTTACCTGAGGCATATATCACTTACATCTACTCAACCTATCGCTTCGCTCTGGTTTCATAGGCAAGTAATTAACTTTCTATTTTAATAATATGTCTCAAACTTCTGCTTTATCTCCAATTTGTTTTGCAATTGATTGTACCAATCCTTATCGATTTGAAGAAATCGAACATCTCCATTAGCAAATCTCACCAGCATCAGTTCCTTTAGATTACTCTTATATGATGGCATGGTGATTCTTTGGACATTTGCCCCGAACAGTTGATTGTTTTTTATAGTGGTTTGATCGTTAATGTCAACGGTTGTTCCTCACAAAAAAGTTACTAATGAAGCAACAGATCACTGGAGTTGACCCATATAGATATAGTGCGTATTGTTAATATCTTTCAAGATATAACGAACATCATCATCAAGTTCTAGGCTCTGAAGAATAGTTAACATCCCGTCCCACACTCGGGTATTTGCAAACTGAATTGATCCTGTGGGCAAGGTAGAAATTGGATTTGTAGGAGTGGTGGTTGGAGCTACTGCTGGAGCAACAATATTTTGTGCTTGTTGAGCAACATTTGTGTTGCTTACGCCTGCATTTACTCATACAGGATTGGCAGTAGATCATACATTTACCGATGAAAGATCATCTGGATCAGATCTCCCAAACAAGAAATCTGTTGAGTAAAATCTTCTTCCTTGCGTATCATTGATGATATCTGGGACGGTAGAAGTGTCACCTGCTTGAGGTGTTGGATCAACGACTAATGCATCCTTTTGAATATTTTGTGCTTGGATTAATCATGTATCGGGTTGAGTCTGTGCTACATTTGGGCTATCTTGGTAATATGATGGATAATATACATCGTCTGAGTTTTGGTTGTTTGAGACTTGATTGGTAGTATCAATATAGACCATTCTATCAATATCAGCACCGGTAAGTTCATTTCAAGAACGAGTTTGCTCGATTTCATCCAGACCCGTCAATGAACCGATACGCAACTTATCACCATGAACATCAAAAAAGATCACATACACCAATAACAATGCTGCCAATAAGACAATCAATGATCGACCTACTCTTTTTGATTCATCTCTAGGATACATGAGTGAAAAGAGGATAAAATTAGGCAAGTTAGCTGAATTGGACAAGTTGGAACTTTCGTCATTCTGGATGACAGCTCTTTCTCACTTTTTCTATTTCTCACTTTCTCTATTTCTCTATTTCTCTCTACGCCACTCTCTCAACCTTATCAAAACTCACCATCACCGGTGTATTTCTCCCAAGGATTTCAACGTTAGCGTATACCATTCATTTTACTGGATCGATTTCAGTGATCAATCATTTCATTCCATTGAAGTCTCCGTCTCTTAGAATCACAACATCACCTTCTTCGAAAGGTACTGCAAATTCTGCTCTAGCATTCTTTTCTTCAACATGAGCTACCATTTCATCGTATTCCTTATCGGTCAATGGAATCGGTCTAATCTCAGCTCATACAATCAATCTCACACCAGGAGTATTTCTAATAATATACCAGATCTTTTCATTCATTTTGCTCTTCACAAAAACATATCCAGGATATAATTTTGTATGTCTCACGACCTTTTCTCCTTTCTTGTAATATACTTCATTCACCACTGGATTGAAATAATCAACGATTTCTAGTTCCATTTGTTGTTTTGAAACTCTTTCTTGAAGATTATCAACTACGAGCTGTTCTTGTCCAGAGTTTACACTCAGTACATACCATCTATATTGATTATCTTCAATCTGTTTCGCTATATCTATTGCTTCTGCCATGGATAATGGTAAATGAGTAAATGATTACCGACGAATCAAATTTCGCCCAAATCTATTTTGAAATGTGCCGCATATCCTAAAGAATATCGTCACAAGGAGCAAACCTCCAAAGAGAATCACCAACACTTAGAAAGCTCAACTTAACGCTTCATAAATAGCATTATACACTTCACCAAAGACACCATCCATCAATGCGAACATCAACGCAGCAATAATCACTACCACGAAGATGATAAGCGTAAGGCTCCATACATCAGCGCTTTTAGGTTTTTTTACTTTCTTCAGTGTTTCCAAACTGTCATAGAAAAAGTTCAACATTATATATGGTCAAAAATAAATACTTCTCACAAATTTCATCAGTCTTGAGCGTCATATTTGACTCAGCACCACTTATGAAATTCAACGATGAATACTACGAAATCTAGCATTCTTCTTCGAATAAAAAAAATGGGCTCGCCCACTAAGATATGTATACGGACAAAACTAAAGATTGCAAGTTGAGATATTTTTCCTACAATAACGAAGAAATAAAATTTGTAAATAAAATATCACTAAAAATCTGAATTATGACGTCATTAACAAACAAACAACTCATAGCGGGATGTTGTTCTGCTATCATCGTTTTAGCAGCTATTGCTATTATGAGACTGATAACTACCAATATGATAGTTGTGTACAGCGCTTCAATCCTTATTGGCTGCATAGCCTACCTAGGATACCATTTCAAAGAACTTAAAAACAAACTTAAGAAAACCAATGTAGAACCATCGGCTGAAGAAAAAGTGAAAAAGCTAGCAAGAGTATCTGATAAATTAGTTACGATTAGCTTGATAATAAATTCTATATTTTTTTCATTCATTTTTGTTCAAGTATCACAATTTATTAACTTTGACTTCTTAAGCACAACAGCAAAAGTGATTATCGAAATTTTCTACTTTACATCTTTCATGTTTGTAATAACTTTCTTCATTTATACAAAAAAAGAAATTAAAGAATACAGCATTCTAAGTTATTTGTCTTTTAATTTTACAAAACTTGATTTTACAAGTGAAGAATCACATATTAAATCTAAAGTTGCTGAAAAAAATTTGTCAAAAGAAAATGCTAAAATCAAAGTTCAAAAACGAATTTCTCTCCTGTATCAAGAAGCATTGATAGCTATTGAAGAATTTGGAATTCTTAAAGTAAAAATGTACTCACTTTTGTCTGGCACAAAGATGATCTGCAAAATGATAATAGCATTAGTAATCAGCTTATTCGTGATTCCTACCTCACCTTTCATCATCGTATTGGGTGGGTATGATGTATGCAAAGATGGATGCAAGGTGATTATCGAAAAACTATTGGAGATCGAGCTATTAACTGGTATATTATCAGCTTCATTAGTAATCTTTTTAATGTGGGGTCGAATAATTGAAACAAATCACTCATTTCAACTCATTGCAGTGACTATATTTTCTGTGTCTATGAGCTTCTTAATTACCGTAGTATTTTGTCGAATAGGAAACAAAAGAATAAAGTTCACAAAAAAGAAATGGCAGTGGACTACTATTACTCCATTTCTTGAATTGTGCATAAAATCAATCAATTCTATTTTTTGGAAACGATTAGGTATGATGCCACAATAATCTTATTATCTAAAACAAAAGACCGAAGGAATATTTTCCTCGGTCTTTTCTTTTCGACACATTTCTTCATTCTTCCTTCTCCATTCATTTCTACTTTCCTCCTACTCCACCTCAGGCTGCGGCTTACCACTTGCCAGCAATGAAAGAACGAACTTATCAGCGAGTCTGTTACGTTTTTGGAACTCATCTGCAGACATAAACACCACGTTTACGGTGAGGATGAGGTATTTTTCGAAGATCGTTGAAATATCTTGCTTCATTTGAGGTATTTTTTCTTTTCCTGATGCTTGATGAACGATCACCAGATCCATATCAAAATCATTTCCAAATACTTTTCCTAGGAAATATTTATCAACATCTTTTGGCATTCATCAAAAATACTCACTCAAATCAAACTTGAGTGTATACATAAAAATACTCTTTATATAATCGTCGATTCCATCGACCATAAAGATCGATCGTCTGTTGTTGTCTTTAGTTACTCTAATCACTCAAGCCTCTTCTAGTTGATCGATTTGCTTCTTGATAGCGGGGAAAGATCGTGTTAACTCTGTCTCAAATGCACGAACAGAAATTCCTTGCCTACGAAAGACAAGGTACTTCAGTATGTCGGTTTTCGTTCTAGATCAGAAGAGTTTCTCTAAGTTCATATGAAGTGAGAAAGTACATGGATTGAGTACTATATAGGGATCTAGTGAGAATAATCAAGGGAGGGAAAAGAAAGCGCGGTCGATGACCGCGCCTTCTTTCTACACACTCGGACTCGGAAAAGCCTTACTCATAATCTCCACCTCCGCCTGAAGTCCCGTAAGGATATCTTCTTTGTCGTGATGCTTGAATGCTGAATCCATCCAACCCACTATCGTCTTGATCTCATCTTCCTTGAGACCTCTGGTGGTCATCGCTGGAGTTCAGATTCTGAGACCTGAGGGTCTGAAGGGAGGATTTGGATCATCAGGAATCGTGCTTTTACTTGTACTAATTCCCAACACATCCAAGGATTTTTCTGCCACAGAACCGTTAATATTAGTTCATGAAAAATCTAAAACGATCATATGATTATCGGTTCATCAAGTCACGAGTTTGTATCCTCTGCTAAGGAATTCTTCTGCCATTGCTTTTGCATTGTCTATGGTTTGTTGTGCATAGGTTTTAAAGCTTTCTGTATTTGCTTCATGCAATGCTACTGCGATCCCAGCGATCGTATTCATATGAGGTCCTCATTGCACACCAGGGAATACTGCTCTATCGATACGTGTTGGAATATTTTCTACCGTATCTTCAGGCTTCTTCAATGGATTTCCTACGGTTCCTTTACTCAAGATCAAAGAACCTCTTGGCCCTCTCAGGGATTTGTGCGTCGTGGTCATCATTACTTGAAACCCTGCATCAAAAGGATTTGCCAATACTCCCCCAGCAATCAATCCTCCAATATGAGACATATCCGCCATCGCTACTGCTCATACCTCATTTGCAATCTCAGCGAACTTAGCATAATCCAGCTCTCTGGGATATGCACTAAATCCCGCAAGAATTATTTTAGGTTTGTGTTCATGTGCCATAGCTCTAATACCTTCAAAGTCTATCTCACCCGTGCTGATGTCCTTCATTCCATAGCGAACAAAATTGAATATCTTTCCCATGAAGGTCACTGGATGACCATGAGTAAGATGTCCTCAATGAGTAAGATCCATACCCAGTACCGTATCTCCTGGCTGCAATAATCCTGCATAGATACACACATTTGCTGCAGCTCAGCTCAAAGCTTGCACATTCGCATGATCTGAACCAAACAATGCTTTCGCTCTATCGATCGCCAACTGTTCCATCAGATCGGTGTTTTCTTGACCTCCATAATACCTTCTCCCAGGGGTTCATTCACTGTACTTATTCGCAAACACACTAGATTGCGCTTCCAGCACTGCTTTTGACTGATAGTTTTCACTAGCAATAAATTCCATTCCTGTTGCTTGTCTTTCTTGCTCTGCCTGGATTAGCGCAGCAATCTTTGGATCAGTACTATGAATCATGAGAGTTAAATAAGTGATAAATCGTTACTCCGTTTCTAGCAATTCAACTTCAGAATTCTAGTGAGACTTTCTCAGAATTTTCTAATGTTATTATTACTATATTTGATTGATAAAATTACTATAATAGTCATATATTTTTTTATTCATTATTAGTATCTATGAAACATTGAAACACTTGAAACCGCGGAAAAATTCTTTGAGTAGTGCGTATTATCACATGATTAGTTATGTTAGCGTTTGGTATCATGAAAGTAGCTGGATGATCAGCATGAATGGCACAATACTGAGCTGCAGCAACAGATTTATTGCCGTTCCTAGGATTCTTGTCAGCTGTTGCTTGGGGTTGGATCGCAACCATAGGTGAAATTATTGCTTGATTGTTTCTTCTTTCAGGATGTCGTATCCTAAGTAAAGCATGAGCTATTTTAGCACTAGTAATCATGGCTTTTGCAAGTACACAATGAATCATGCCACCATGGATTGTGGTAGTACTATGATCATTGGTAGTACTTACACAATGACCATGAGCTCGAAAATTGTGTGGAAAATGATGTCCATGCAACAAATGTTCATGAGGATCTTGTGCATGTGATAAAAATGATGGCTCTTGCGGTTGTGATGCTTGATGATGTAGTGATGGATCATGTGAAATACCTACATGAGGAAAAAAGAAAAAGAATAAATAAAATATCTCTCCATAAAGAGAAAAACCACCAGTCATTGGTGGTTTTTTCTTTTTTGTAAAGAACTTAGCACTCATATCAACCAACTACTCCTTGCAAATGAAGCGAATATTAGACTTATCGAAAGGGATTAATCTTTTTTTATCTTTTTTTATGATTATGTGAAAAGTACTTTGAATTATTCGCGTTGCTGTAGGTATCTTATTATTGGTAGCTGGACTTGGTAAATTTGGTGGTATGCCAGGAAATATTGATTTCGTATGAGGAGCTGCATCACAGTTGATTCCTTTCTTGGAAATACTTCCAAACACTGTTTGGTTTTGGTTAGCAACCTTATGAGAAATCTTAGCAGGTGCTGCTTTGATTCTAGGATACAAGACGAGATTAGCTGGTATTATTGGTGCAATAATCATGATCGTTGCATGGAATGCAGTTGGATGATTTGATCCTAAACTACTCTTCATCTTGATCGGTTCACTCCTTACTGTATTTATGGGAGCTTGAGACTTCTCACTTGATAGTATCCTAAAAGGAACTCTAGGTAAGGCAACTGGAATGGCTGGTTGATTAGCTGGTGGTCTGGGAGACATGGCTAAAGGAGCTGGAAATATGGTAGGTGACGCAGCAAAATGAGCTGTAGACGCTGCTGGATCTGTTGCTAGTGGTGCTGTTGATGCTGCTGGAAGCGTTGCTTCTGGTGCTGTTGATGTTGCAAAATGAGCAGGAAATATGGTGGGTGACGCAGCTAAAGGAGCTGTAGACGCTGCTGGATCTGTTGCTAGTGGTGCTGTTGATGCTGCTGGAAGCGTTGCTTCTGGTGCTGTTGATGCTGCTGGAAATGTTGCATGATGAGTAGCAGACGCTGCTGGATCTGTAGTTGAATGAGCCGGAGATCTTGCTGGTAAAGCTGCATGAGGACTTGGAGATGCTGTAAAAGGTGCTGGAGGTCTTATGTGAGGACTCGCTGGATGACTCGGAGGTATAGCATGAGGAGCTATCGACGGAGCTGGTGATATGGCAAAAGGAGTCGTAACAAAACTAGCTGATACCGTAGATGCTGCTACTGGATGAGTAGCAAGCGGAATTATTGATAAAGTAGAAGAAGTAGCTGGAGATATGATTGATAAAGCTGAGGATATGGTTGAAGATATGGTTGATGGAGACGATAAATAGAGTTTAGAGTTAGAAGAAAGAATGAAGAAAGCAGAAGTAAGAGTCGTAGGGACGTTGGCATTGCCTCGTCCCAGACGTGAATAATAGAATGTAGAAGAGATGATAAAGAGTGAGAAAAAGAAAAATTTGATAGTAATTCGTCATTCAGAGCCGGATGAGTTCCCTTGAGAGAAACGAAAGGTGAACGATTGCTGCGTGGAATCTCAGGAGTAACCTTCATATAGAGAAAAGCCTCGTGATCATATCACGAGGCTTTTTGGTTAAAAAATAACTTATCTCTACTCAGCTTTAGACTTAAAAGCTTTCCACTCAATCTTCACTCTACACTCTCCACCAAATCCTAATATTGGATTATCACCCCCAACAGTAATTTCGGCTCCAAGTTTCAATGAGTCTTGATCGATACCTGCTTCAAAATCACAGTCTGCGATGAATATTTCTTTCTCTGAGTTTTCAGATATTTCTATTGCAATACTCTCATCATAAAAAGGAATATCATTTCTAGAAATAGTTTTAGTGAAATTCTCAAGAAAGAAATTAGCTTGTTTCAAAATATGATATACTTCAGGCCTAAGAGCTGCTAACTCTAAAGAGTTTAATTCTTCAGAATGTAGTGTCCTAGTTCTAAGCTCAGTAGGTGTTTCTTGTAGATTTTCTAGCTTTTCTAAGGGACACCCTAGAAATGCTGTAGTATAAATTTCCTTAGTACATTCTTGATTATAGGTAAATCCATCTTCTAAGTCTTTATAGAAATCAAATAACTCTTTTTTTCTATTAAAATCAATATCAGAGTCCGTAAGATCTTCTAAATTTTTCATTCCAAGAGTTAAACTTGAGATGTCTTTCAATTCAACGCTCTTATTTATTTCAGATCCATCAAAATAGTATTTTTGATATTCAGAAGAACTTTTATTTTTAACTATTCTATAGTAGTTGTTCTGAAGAATTAACCATGGCGAGCCATTCTGACCTCGTTTACTTTTCATATGTCGCCTATCAAACAAAGCTTGTATTTTAATATCCATAGGCAAGATATTGATCCCAAGACCTTTGGTTTGATATTGTTTATGCTTTATCGCAAACAAAGAAAATTTTTCAAGATTAGCTTTGAAGACTTGATACTCCAAGAATAACTCCTGAATACTCACATCATTCGTGTACTCATACGACTCTAGATAAGAATCACAAATCGCTTGAGTTCGGCGATCTCCAGAAATTGATAATTCAGGAAACTCTTCAAATTCTCCCTCATCATACCACGTAGTATTACAACTCAAGGTGCATAAAAATACTGCAGTAATAATTATTACTATTAATGAACTTCTCATATTTTTATTTTTTTAGGTTTAGATTTTTATTACTTAATTATAATAAGGATTTTGCGGAGATTTACAATAGATGATTTATATATATAGTATATTTATTATCATACCCTCTCCTCCAAAAAACACCTTCCACACACACTTTCATACTCGACTTCTCCATCGATAGCGCCTTGATCTCCTTGAAAAACAGGTTCTCCATTGATCAATCTCATGTTGCAGACTGCTTTTTTACCACAGCGACATATTGTCTTGAGTTCTTCTATGCTATGAGCGATTTCTAACAATCTCGTGCTTCATGGAAATCATTTCATCAAAAAATCAGTACGAATACCATAACAGATCACTGGCACGTTTCATTTTACAGCGATATGTCGGAGTTGATCTACTTGCTTAGGAGATAAAAATTGTGCTTCATCCACCAAAAGACAATCTACACCAGTCTCAGGAATCAATGCATCTAAAGAATCATCAGGATGAATCAAAACATCTACTTTTTTTGCTAAACCAATCCTACTACTCAGCTGATCACCAGCCTTGGTATCGGTTGCTGGCTTACAGATCAACACCCTCATACCACGCTCTTGATAATTGTGAGCTACTTGCAGCAATGAAGTAGTTTTCCCTGCATTCATGGCAGCATAACGGAAATAGAGCTTGGACATGAATTAAAGTTAAAAATTTAAAGTTGAAAGTTGAAAGCTAAAAACTAAAAGGATCTCGCAAGGATAGTATCCACTCGAGATCCTTCAATCGTTCTCCGCTACGCTACGAACTCATTCAGGATGACACATAATACAATATTCCTTCTTTATTCTTCCTTCTTTATTCTTCCTTCTTTATTCTTCCTTCTTTATTCTTCCTTCTTTATTCTTCCTTCTTTATTCTTCCTTCTTTATTCTTCCTTCTTTATTCTTCCTTCTTTATTCTTCCTTCTTTATTCTTCCTTCTTCATTCTTCCTTCTCTAATGCCTTTCAAACAACCCATCCACATTCCCCTTCTCAATCCTTACTGCGCTTGGTCTTCCGTGCTGACAGACGAACATTCCTGGGATATAGGTAAATCCATCTTGGACGAGCTGTTTCATTTCTTGGGGACTGAGCTTTTGACCTGCTTTGATTGAGGCTTTGCAGGCTTTCATCCCTACCATTTCATCCACCATCAGACCAAAAAGTTCTGGACCTTGGGCGTTGTGCTTGGCTCACCAGACTCGATTGATGATCAATTCTATATCCACCTTCCACTCATGAAACACACGAGGAATTGAATAGATGACAAGCTTCCGCTCACTCAATACCGAAGCATCAAACCCTATCGTTCATAAGAGTTCAATCTTCTCATCAATATCTATGTCTTTGGGGATCTCGAGACTTAGGGGCTGAAGAAGCACTTCAGAACTAAAGCCATCAGCGGTTATTTTTTTCTTCATTTGTTCAAAAGCGATTCTTTCTGCTAAAGCATGTTGGTCAATATAGACCAATGCATCGGGTGCTTGGAGAAGGATATAACTCTGTCGGAGTTGGCCAATCAGGGTATATGATTCTTGCTCACCCACGACCATAAGCTCAGTTCACAACTGACTTTGCCCCAGATGAACCTTATCCATATCTGCGGCACCAAACATCATTGCTTCAGCTCAGTTTTTCATCGATCATACCTGCTTCAATCATTGAATTTGAGATTCTGTTAATCCAGACTGATGTTGACGATATTGCTCAGCATTGAATCTTTTCCCTGAACCTGAGCTGGGATGAGAGCTACTCCTCACTGCTTCTTGATTGAAGGCAGCATAGTTCACTTTTTGACTTCCTATTGCTTCACGGATCGTTTCTTTGACGCGGGTATGCACGCTTCATGGGTCGAGGAATTTTACTTCGAGTTTTCTTGGATGAACATTCACATCTACTTGTCTCGGGTCTATCTCCAGGAAAAGACACACGAAAGGATGACTACCTGGCACGATCTGCCTTCTATAGGCCTCCATCACAGCAGACTTTAAGACTCTATCTTGCACAGGACGTCCATTCACAAACAACCAAAAATATTGGCCAGTCGCAAAATGCAAACTCGCGTCTCCAGCTACACCAAATATTTCTAATTGCTTATCTTGATAGGCAAGGGTTTTTAGATTTTTTTCTCGATCTTTCTTGGTGAGTGAAAGCACTCTTTCCATGAGACTATCGGCAGGGAGAAAGCTATACATCGATTTTCCATCCTTGAGGAGCTCTCGTTTTTTATCTCGATGCACCAGGGCGTATTGTAAGAACATTTTCTTGATATAATTTCGTTCGGTCGAATCAGATTTGAGGAATTTTTCACGAGCTGGGATATGATGAAACACATCTTCTACGAAGACGGTCGTTCCATGCTCACGAGCAAACGGAATTTGCTTGATATCATATCTTCCTTCAGCGCGATACAGCTCATATCAGACCCCTGATTCAGTTTCTGCTGCTTGACGAGTCTGAATACGAAAGATACTCACCTCACTCACACTCGCTAAGGCCTCACCCCTAAATCCATAACTTTCGATCATCTCAATATCGCTTGTCTCGTCTAGTTTGGATGTTGCATAACGTTCCACACTCATCTGAAGGTCTTCTTTGGTCATCCCCGTTCCATTATCTTGAATCTTAATCAACTTTTTTCCTCAAGCAGAAATCTCCATGCTGATCTGCGTAGCTCAGGCATCAAGCGAGTTTTCCACGAGTTCCTTCACGATAGAAACAGGACGCTCGACGATTTCTCCAGCTTTGAGTTTGTTGATGAGGTGTTGGGGGAGTTTTTTGATCATTTTTTTAGACAGGTTGGGTAAATTGGGTAAATTAGGTGAATTAGTAGATTAGTGAATTAGTGAATTAGTAAATTGGGTAAATTAGGTGAATTAGATAAATTAGTAAATTAGTGAATTAGTGAATTAGTGAATTGGATAAATTAGTATATTAGTAAATTAATTACTTGTCTGAGAACTAGGATCGAAGGTAAAGACAAGTTAGGCAAGTTAGGCGAGTTGGGTAAATTAGGTGAATTGGATAAATTAGTATATTAGTGAATTAGTAAGTTAATTACTTGTCTGAGAACTAGGACCGAAGGGACGAAGTGATCAGTTGCAAGGAATATATGCCGAAGGCAAAGGCGAGTTAATGTACTAATATACCAATACACTAGGACACTCCTCTCTTGTTTACTAGAATATAAAAAAAGAGACTGTAAAGTACAGGCTCTTTTGTTCAATCTCAATCAAATCTTCTTTCTCCTTGCTCCAATAACAAGAATGACTATTAACTAAACTATATATTTTAGCTTTTGGCTTTCAGCTTTTAGCTTTACTTAGCATGTCCATCATCATCTGAATCATCATCACCCGAATACTGTTCTCAGTTCGACTTCGAGTCGCTGAGACACTTTTTGGGAAACAAGAATCGAGTACGAAGATCTTGTTGGTGATCGGAGGGATTGGTATTGCGATTGGGCTACTGGCACTCCCTGGCATCGCAGAACGCTTTGGGATTCCCTTAGATTATTTTGGTTTTGGTCAAACATGAATGACTGCAGGGATTTTGATTTGATATACTCTTCTGGCTGCTCAAGAAGAAATCTTGAAGTTCGCTGGTTCATTTATTCGATATCTACGCCAGCACCTTACTCGCAATGACCTCATCTTGTATAGTATTTTCATCGCGCTTGGTTTTGGATTTGGCGAGAATATCATCTATCTTGTTCGTGAAACCCAAGGAATATCAGAAGCAGCAAATCTGGCAGTGACTAGGTGATTTACGAGTTTCATGGGACATGCGCTGTTTACCGGAATCATCTGATGGGTTGCTTCAAGGCTTACTGGATTCAAACAAATCTTCGGGATCATCTGATGAATCATCATAGGTATTATTCTTCATGCTGGGTATAACCTCAGCCTCCACTATGGACTGATTCTCGGGTTTACTGCATATATCCTTGGATGATACTTACTGCTTAGTTATTTGTTTTGGAGTTCGGACAGGGTGTACCTTGATTAATTGAAAATTGATAATTGATAATTGAAACAGGCAACAATTTTTCCGTTCTCCCTCTCCTCGCGAAGGGGTTGGGATCTCGATGCCCCTTGAGGGTAGAGGGCTGGGGTGAGGGAAAAATACGTTTTATGCAATATACCTCATGAATAATAGAAAAAATCCGTATACATCTGCTATAAAACAGATTGAGAGTGGAAAAATGTCAACTTCATTGGCTTGAATCAGTGCAGCTTTACTGTTGCTCTTTTCCCCAATCTGCGTATCAGAATTTATAAAGCAAAATAATACTCCAGAAAAAATTAAAGAAAAGGAATACATTACAATGTGCCAAATTCTTAAAGAAAAAACAGAAGCTGACCCAATAGCTGTTATCAGTAATTTCCTAGCTCAATACAAAGAGGAATTAAATCAGCAATATGCAAAAGACGTACTTCAAAATAAAGACTACTCTGAAGAAATTTCCCAGCTACGAGAAGCAAAAAAAGATACGTTACAATGCATGAGAGAGACATTTGATGAACTGAAAATGAATCGTAGTCTATCAATACCTACGCAGGTCAGCAACTCAACTACGGAGAGACATCAAGAGAATGACAAAGAAAAAATATGTCTAAGAAATGATAGTATCGATACTATACAAAGAGAAATCGATGCAATTGTTTTTATGAAAAGAACACAATAATTTCTAACATTTTTTCCTGCTTTTTTCTTTCCCAAAACTTGATTTTGGAGAACGAAATATGTATAGTAGAAGTATTAATCAACTTCGTGTTGGTTACGCATCTTCCTTGTGTCGTATTGCGGATGCCCTAATCCTTGTGATTAGGGAGTTTTTTTATATAAACATGCTATTCTTTATTAACGTCAAAAATCTTTTACCGATAGTTTTTCATATTACTTTATTTTGTAGCCTTTTCTTATCAACAATCTGAATTTGATGAAGTAATAGTCGTGATTTTTTATGTAATCAATATTTATGAAAATGATTAAGTTCAATTGAAGTAGATATCCGTTTTTTATGTAATCTAGTTGATAACGGTATAATCATAAGCAATGAACTATTTTTTACTTCACTAAAAACTAAACAAGGTCTTTGATATGGAAATCACTTAGAAATTTCTTCCCCAATATTTATACCAACATAATACCACCAAATCTCACCGGCTTTTACCTCTGGTAACTTACGACCAGCAAACTCCACTCTCTTGCGAGCATCATTTTCCGCATCAAACAAAGCAGGAATTTTCTTCATTCATCTTTTATACACTTCGAACCTTCACAAATCAAAGAAATAAGTATGAAAAAATGATTACCATCGAAGCAAGCTTCGCGGTATCCTCGGTAGGACTTGTTTTTTATTTGCTACGAAGTAAGTTTCTTGGTAATTTTTCTTCGAAATATAACTCTATTTCTATTTTTTACTTTCTATTTTTTACTTTGTGTACCACGGCCTGCGTCGCATCCACCACATGACGGAATCTGTCCGCTTCCAACTTCACTCCTCCATAATATCTGGTGACTACGATGATACCATTGAGTAAGTTATTCTTCGTCATTTCGCGTAAGATAATTTTCCCTGCACCTCTTTCTCCATCATCAAAATACCCTTCAGCGATAAATCCATCATCTCTTTCACATCTTCGAGCGTAGCTATTGTGTGTTGCTTTTGCATGAAATTTATCTTTTTTTAAGGCATGAAAAAACATCTTCGCTGCTTTCTGAGGATCAGCTGAAGGAGCAAGTGCATCGAGTAATACAGAGTATTTTGATCCTCTATCTGTTATGATTTCTTTCAAAAAAATTCTTTCGTTTGAAACGTAGAGGGATCATGGTGGTGAGAATAAGGGGGCTTGGTTTTGCATTAGTTACTTGTATGTATGTTGGGTTTAATCTCTAGGAAGATGAATGATGTAGATATTGACTTGTGTAAAATTATAGATATAAAGAAAGCATAATTTAATTGAAAATAAAAAATAAAAAAATGAAAACAGAAAAATTATTTACGGGAATACCAATTGGAACAATCGAATATGTTATTGCTCATTGGGCTTGGAGACAAAAACGTGGAAAAAAACATCCAAGTGTTTGCCTAAATGGACAAGTCAATCCCCGAGAATCATTACGAGTGGCACAGCTACTATCAGGAGAAGGAAAAGCTATTCAAACCTATGATGATCCCGAGGATCTTGCTCATGGAGAAGAATGGCAAAGAAAATGTTCCTTGTGTTTCTATAGAGACGGTCATCCTAATCCCACAAAAGATTGTCAAATTATCTCTAAAAAACATCCAAAAGAAATATTTGGATTCAAAAAAAATGACTATTTACCTCAAGAAATCGATGGCAAACAGCTTGGACATTATTGTCCCTATTTTTTACCATTTACCGCGGATTAACTAGCTTTTTATAAGTTAGATTTCCCAGATAGTGTTCACACTATCTGGGATTTTTTTTATGAAATACTAAACCGTGAATCCCAAACCGACAGATCCCCCTCTCCTTGAGAGGGGCGCAGGGGAGAGCTACGTGCGCACAAGCTCAAACATCCTCTGAGCATTCAACAACCTCTCTTCTCCCTTCTTATCCTCAAGCTTCACTCCCGGAAATTCGATACCTTGCTTTCTCACATCTTCCAATGAACTCGGGGTAAATGTTACCTCCTCAACCTGGTTTCTATAGTTCATATAAATACAACTCAGCGTTCTTTTTTCCGAGATAGCATCTTCTATCATCTGTTCGCGTTGATCTGCGAGTTCTTCCATCATGTACTCACGGACGATCGGTTCACATTTTATATCCGACATACGAAGCGGTCTGGTAAGGGTCAGTCAATCCAGACTCGTCACTCTACTCAAAGCTACATATGATTGACCCGTTGCAAATACACGAGCACCAAAATCAATCACCAGACGATCAAAGGTTAATCACTGGGATTTGTGGATCGTGATCGCTCGAGCGAGCTTGAACGGGAGTTGGGTAAATGAGCCCACGACATCATTTTTTATCTTCTTTTCTTTTTCATCATAACTTGGTTTACGAATATTTCGGGTATGTGGCTCTATCTGTACTTCCTCACCATCTACCTCGATAGTAGCAATCTCATCATCTTCATCTCGAGAGAGCAAAGTACCAATCGATCCATTACTCCACTTCTGCCCATTCACCAGCATCATCACCTGCGCACCAGGCTTAAACACCAGAGTATTTTCATTCATAAACATCGAAGGAGGCACTTCGCCATCAATAGTTGAAAAAGCACGGTATTCATCGGTCTTGAGCTGCATCAATTTTTGCTTGTTGATCATCGCAGCATCAGCATTGGTAGTCATCAAGTGAATGACTCACTGAAGATCATCTGCACTTGCGACCTTCTCATTCAGTACATCAAGGTCTGCTTGAGACTGTAAACCTAAACGTATCTTATTCAAAACCCTCTTGAAACCCGCATCTTCTTGACGATACATATGCTGTAATTCGATCGTAGTTGTTCCTAGGGCGTCATAGCACTCGGGAGCGAAAAAATACTGATTTCCATATACTTCGCGAAAAAACTTCTTCTCTTCATCGCGCACGATCGGCGGAAGTTGATACAGATCTCCCACGAAGATCATCTGCTTCCCTCCAAAGGCCTCCTCATCACCATATACATCCTGTAAGATCAGATGAATCATATGCATCATATCAGCTCTCACCATCGAGATCTCATCGATCACGATAGCATCTAACTTTTCAAGAATCTTCCATTTCAAAGAATTCATCCCATACTCACCGTCCTTCACCTCATCTATAGTTATCCCAGGATGAAGACCAAAAAAGGAATGAATGGTCGTACCACCGATATTCACGGCAGCCACTCAAGTCGGCGCTAACACCAAGATATTTTTCTTCGTCGTGTCGATAAAGTGATTGATCAAGGTCGACTTCCCCGTCCCCGCTTTCCCCGTCAAAAAAAGTGACTTCGTGGAGTTTTCCATAAGATCTAAGGCTTGTGTGGCTATGGGGTCAAATTTTTTGGGCATGAAAAAGAATTTAGAGGCTAGAGATTAGAAGCTAGAATCCAGAGCACGTCATTCTGATGTATATCAGAATCCATTACTGTTTCTATGAATCTTTAAACTAATGATAGAACATTGTTATCAGATTCTCGCAAAAAGACTTGCAATATTTAGATCTTTTCAGTACTATAAGAATTGTCTTACCACGAAAGGGATTCCGAAAAGTGTTGGTGCTTTAGGCCGTCCCTTTTTTTTGTTGTTTATTTTTCTTAGTCACCTTCTTCTTTTTGGTAGCGATTGCGTCCGAAGTAGGCTTCTTGGTGATTTTTTTCTTTGAAATATGCGCTATTTTCATCTTAATATCTTTCACACTAATGTTCACTGAGAATCTATCCTGAATTTGTTTGTACAAGGATGAGTAGTTCTTATTTGGAAATAAGATCTTCTTAAACAATCCCTTCTCAATAAAGTACTTTACCGGCTTGATATAATCACCATCACCAGACACCAGCACGATCTTATCAAAATCATCTTTCTCATGCATTGCTCTCATCATCTCGAACACGATATCCACATCTACATTCCCCTTCTTCTTCCCCTTCAAATTCGCTGTATGCTCTCTAAATACGATAATAAATCAAGCCTCTTGTAGATGCGTATATAATTTTTCTTCATTCTCGTCTACATATCACATAAAATAATATGCTTCAGTTACTTGATATTTGTCTTTGAGATAAATTCTAAACTTCGTAAAGTCCACTTGCCACCTAGCAGCTTTTGTTCCTAGATACAGGTTTTGTCCATCGATGTAGGCTCTGTTTTTTTCTTTTGGCATGTATTTAGTATAAAATTAAGTGAGGAGAAATCAAGAACATTCGTTCTTTTTGCTGAACTAAAGTGCTTTACTTTCCAACAATCTCTCTCACCTTCTGTAGCACCTCTTTACTCAGATTCTTTTCATACAATTTCTTATGCTGCTGATCATCATCTCGAAGCAATCTCACTATCTTGAATAAGTTATTGATTCTCAATCCCATTTTTGTTGCAAAAAAATCAACCCCATCATTTTCTATCATTCTTATATTTATGATTACAGCCTGCATTCCAATACCAATATTATCAGGACTTTTTAGCTCATTGAGTACTTTTTCTAAACTTGTAGGTTCATCACTCTGATTTTCTAGTCTTCAGTGACTATATCCTCATTTGCGTAATAGATACTTTACTTTCTCAGGATCTCCAGAACTGATAATTGCATTAACATATTCGTAATTTTCGAATAGTTTAATACTATATCTATATCAAGGCGTATTAAGAAAATCAGCCTTCATACGCTGGTAATACCCCTCTGTTTCTAACATCGTATTTTTAGCTTTCCAGAAGTTATTGTTTTCTTTTATGAACTCTACAAAATCTTTACTTGGCAAGAGGGGAAAATCATACTTCTTTCGTCACTTTTCTTCTTGTTTTCGAGTATTCTTCGAATCTAATCAATACACATATAAAAAGTGTGAATTATTCTCATCATAACCATCTCATCAAGTCGCAACAAGAAAAGGTTCTCAAGGTCTAAAATTATTTACTGATCAGTCTTCTCCCCAAGACATAATAGAAGTAGTCTTACCCGGTGAACCAAAATACTCCTCCTCCAAAAACTTCTTCTCAAACCACTCAAGCACCTGCACACTAGCGTGAGGTGATCATGCAATCTTCAGCATCATTTCCTTTTTATTTAGATCTCATCGAATATCTAATGAATACTGCTCCATCAACTCCTCCACAAGATCTAGATGTCCATATGCTGCCAGGGTTTGGAGTCAGGTGAGTCAAGTAGGTGGATTTCTGACGGAAAACAAATCTTTTGGGTCTTTTAGCCTCAAATCAATTTCACCGGTAAAGTAATCAATATGAGTTTTTTCAGGTAATATTGAAAACAAGATCCATATCATTTTTCTTGCTGTTTCTTGATTATTATGTTCAGCTATCAAATCAATTACTGACTTTTCTTGGGAGTACCTATGTTTATCAATTTGATTGCGTGTATACAAATTTATATATATACTTTTCGCTATTCATTTTTTCAACAGCAACTCAAAACCCTTAACATTTCCAGCTATAACAGCATCATGTATCGCTGTTGTTTGAAGTACACCTTTTGATTTAAAATCTTCAGCTCAAGACACATCATGATACGCATTCTCATCAATCTCACCAAACTCATCAAGTCGCTTTTTCAACAGATCATCAGAAAGTCACTGTTGGTTTAGGATATGCGAAAGAATTGATTTTCAGTTGATGTTATGCAAATCGATATGTGAAACCCCTGACAATCTAACATGAGACTCTAATATTTTCTCTACCTCTATTTTTCTTTCAGCACTATTTCACCCACCTAGGTTAATAGGCATAGGGGGATTAAGTCTATGGCTAATGTTCTTGGCAGAATTGTTAAGTAATAACCAAGTACTCTCTCAGAGCTTCATAGCATATTTAAGAAAAAAATCTGAAGTAATCACCGCTAATTTCGGTTCAGAAAAATCTCTCTCCATCCAATGCATAGTTTTTGATCGATCGATCTTATTAACTAAAGATCTAACCAAATCGTAATTATTCAATAAAAAAGCAAAATCGAAATATGAATACTCCAGAGGTTTTTTATCATCATTATTTTTCAGAAATAAGATTGAATCCTCATCACCCAAAGGCCATATTCCTTCTCAAAACAAAAGACCATCAGGGCTTTGCAACAACAACTCTGCCTTGATGTATTCCTTGATCAAAGCCATAAAATACTCTTTGTTATCTCAATATTCTTCTTGAGGTTTTTGTGTAGCAATCGTCTTTCAACTAGATCATATTGAAGATGTTTGATCAAGATATGCTTGAATTTCTTGATCAGAAAGCGTTTGGATGTAGATTTCTAGCTCGTTATACAGATGCTTAATCACTGCCTGAAATTCATCATTTCCAATCCCTGTTTCTATTCTGAAGAATGGAATCAATTCCATAATTCTGTTTATATATGTATCTACTGATGAAAATACCTGAGGATCAAGGTCAAGAGATGCAATGCTTCACTGCTTGATTTCGGAATATTCGATTCACTGAAGCAACTGCTCTTCTTTTGTGTTTTTTTGTTCGTATAACCAAGAAAGTAACTTTTTAATATTTGTAACATACAATCCTTCTCTAGAAGATGACGTTCAGTCCTGACTCTTCACTCTAATAGTTGGAACTCTATTCAAATATGTATGATTAATTGCATAGATAGCTTTCATAATTGCAATATCCAGGTCTTTCCCCTTTCAGAGTTCTCTAGAAAGAGTATTGAAAAATAAGATAAGTAGGTCTGAATTTTGTTTTTCTTCTGATGCATCCTCATCTATAAAAAGACCAGTAAGTTCTGATCTAAATCATGCTCCTTTATTCAACTCATCAGCCATAGCCTCAATATTCTCATAAAACTCCATATGAGACGGTAATCCCCACGTCTTATAGCTTCTATTTTCTAATAGCTGATCGAAAAGAGTCTTGAGTTTTTTTTTGGTAAATATTTCTTCAGGGGAAGATGGATTTTGGAATAGCGAGGATAATCAGCTTTGCTCTTTAGAGCCAGAGAATCATTGAAAAAGAGAAGTCACCTCCTGCCTAATTAACGCTCTCTCCTTAATCATAACTTCAGATTCTTCATCAAAAAAGTTTCATAGGATAAAAAGCAGCTTAGATTGAACATCAAACTGGAGTAGTGAGTTATTTTTTCGGTCTTCGTTGTTATGAAAAGCATGCGCTAGGGTCTTTTGCACCTGCGACATCCACAAAGGATCGGAAGTTTGTTTCTCCAAGATGTCTAGCTGCATCAACTGATCATCAGTTCGAGGGAGCACCCTCATGATAGCCCTAAGTCTCCAGCGTTTATATAACTGCTCTTCATTCGCATCTTTCTCATCCAACACATTCCATTGCTTCTTCATATATTGATTTCGCAGTGTATGAAATCCGTTTTCAGTACCTCCTTGATCAAGAAATTGTTGAAAAATCTTCTCTTGTTCTTTTTCTAAGGGTTGAGCTCTCAACTTGAAAAAATATTCACTAGATAAATCTGTACTCCTGTTTTGAAGAAACTCTTTCCATGACTCATCTAGATTCTCAGATCACTGCATTGCCTTCATCACACTCCACAACTTCACAGGCAATCGATCAAAGAGGTCTATTGATTGTAAGAAAGCTGCATATACCTCACGCTCATAAGGTTTTTGTACTGTTGACTGAAATTCCATGATGGAAAGCCATTCTTGAGCGCTAAATTCAGTCTTTAGTAAGTTATTTGGGGTGACAACTACTCCTGACAGATCGATAGGGAGTGCATTATCAGAAAGCTCTTCTAGATACGTTAAGTTTATATATTGATGTCGATATGCTTTTTGTTGATTTGTATATTTATCTAGATTAATGATTGCTGGTTCTCTATCATTTTCCATGTTCATGAGATCTATAGTGAGTTCAGCGTTTTTCTTCACTATATTTTTATTACTAGAGAAAGCTTCCTTTGCTTCTTGTGCAAGATTCTGATTCTGGTCATTTATTCTCACCTTCAAAGGATCTTTTGATCTTTTGCGAGGTCTTGTGTTTCTGGACATGAAGATATTGAATTAAGTGCAAAAATAACATTCATCTCGCTATGTCTATTCAAGAGGAGATTCTCAGTCCTCAAGGGATGTATCTGTTAGTGAGTCTCAAGCATCAGGAGTCGAACGAATGAGGTCTCACGAATCATTGATCGTGATTCATTCCAATTGCTTTCTCCACTGTTCATTAGCAGAAAATGCGTATCATCAGTCAGGTGATTTAGTAGAAAAATTCGAAAAGGGTCATGAAGTGTTTCACTTCACAAGTCTACCGTTGTTAAACGTTCCTCGTGTGATGATGATTCAATTGGGATCTTGTTTTATATTAACTCACTCAGCGATTCCATAATTAAAATATCCGGTATCTCTATTACGATACTGCCATACTTTTCTAATCTTTTTTCTATACGGATAATCATCCAGATCAAAGTCTTCAAATTTAGTGACTATAGACTGAAGTAAAGGACTTTCTACTAGGGAATAAGGTAGTTCATCAGATTCATCAGTATTTTCAGATTGTTCACTTACAGGCTCAGTAATGTCTGAAGCTAAGGTTCAAGCTTCTTCATCAGAAAGTGTTCACGGTGCTTCTCAAGAGAATACTTCATAGAGTTTTTTAAAAGCCAATGGTCAAGCCCATCATGTATCATTAGCATGATGCACTACTGAATAATCATCGAAAAATCTTAGCATAAGTTCTTTTGTTTTTGGTCCATAATAACTATCAACAATGATGTCTTCTTCTGGATACAGATGATGGAGTGCTGCTTGAACAATTACTGTATACGCATAGTCATTATTTCAAGGCTTGATAGCATTTCGATCTTTGGGCAATAAAGATCAGTGTTCATCTACTCAATGGGAAAATTGCTTCTTGATTACCAAAGCAAGATCGCTTTTATCTAGATCGGAAATTACTTGGATATATGACTCTGTGATTTCTTTGTTGATTGGAGAAAGTGCCTCTATGACATCTTTAGAGACCTCTTCATGCTCCAATCTTGTTTCGTTTAGATTCATACCCGATGTACTTTGCATCAATATTCATTAAATAAAGTTCTTACTATAGTATATGACTAGCACTTTAGTAATGCAAAAAACAGTGAATAAAGTTTTTAAAACAACAACAAAAAAATCTACCTCACGGGTAGATTATTTTGATATATTATCGATAATGTATTGATTCTAGAGGTCTAGGTATCCATGAATAAAGATGATAGCGTCAATTATGTTCATTACTCATTCATAATAAATGATGTATACAACGTTTTGACTTACTTTATCCAATAGTGGATATCTAAAACCGATAGTTTGCAATAAACTAAAGTTAATATTAAGAGAAAGAGACAAAACTCCGTGACAAACGGATGTTTGAATGATACGTTTATTCAGAACTGTGTATCCAGTTCGTCTATCGTTGAGCTAAAAGCCACTCAATGAATAATAGACAGTTATCGATTGTTTATTCCGAAGAATATTCAAAGGATGGTAATTTCACTCTCGTTAGAAAGGTGGTCCATCCCCACGTTCCCGTAGGGATACCTTGTTACGACTTTATCCCAGTCATTGATTCTCTTCTCAATACACAGGGTGCATCTTCAAAGAGCCTCAACTCCCATGATATGACGGGCGGTGAGTGCAAGGAACAGGGACATATTCACGGTGGTATGGCTGACCCACCATTACTAGCAAATCCAACTTCATGTAGTCGAGTTCCAGACTACAATCCGCACTGAGACTAGTTTTAGGGATTGGCTCCACCTCGCGGTTTCGCTACCTGCTGTACTAGTCATTGTATTGTCTCTGACGCCCCAGGCGTAAGAGCCATAGTGACCTGACGTCATCCTCTCCTTCCTCCTCGTTACCGAGGCAGTCTCGCTAGACATTCTAACTAGCGACGAGGGTTGCGCTCGTTTCCGGACTTAACCGGACACCTTGCGGCACGAGCTGACGACGGCCATGCAGCATCTGTCACCGAGCTCCCCGAAGGGCACCTAAATGTTTCCAAAAAGTTCTCGGGATGTCAAGCCTGGGTAAGATTCTTGGCGTATTATCCAATTAATCGAGGCAATCCTCTGCTTGTGTGTTCCCCCGCCTATCCCTTTGAGTTTCGGTCTTGCGACTATACTACTCAGGCGACCCGCTTAACGCGTTAGCTTACAGCACATCTTCCGAAGAAAATACACCTAGCGGGCATCATTTACGGTTTGGACTACCGGGGTATCTAATCCCGTTTGCTACCCAAACTTTCGTCCCTGACCGTCAGACTTAACATAGTGAGCTGCCTTCGCTTTCGGTATTCCTTCCAATATCAACGGATTTCACCCCTCCACTGGAAATTCTACTCACCTCTGTTAGTCTCAAGTTACACAGTATCCACTCCCTCTCCAATGTTGAGCACTGGTTTTTAAAAGTAGACTTATGTAACCGGCTGCGGACGCTTTACGCCCAGTAAATCCGGATAACGCTTGCGACCTACGTATTACCGCGGCTGCTGGCACGTAGTTAGCCGTCGCTTATTCCTGGAGTACCGTCAGTCGTCTTCCTCCAGAAAAGGAGTTTACACACCGTAATGCGTCATCCTCCACGCGGAGTGGCTGCATCAGACTTTCGTCCATTGTGCAATATTCCCCACTGCTGCCCCCCGTAGGGGTATGGACCGTGTCTCAGTTCCATTGTGGCTGATCATCCTCTCAGACCAGCTATCCATCATCGACTTGGTGAGCCATTACCTCACCAACTATCTAGTAGACCGCACTCCCCTCCCAAAGCGATAAATCTTTACTCCGTAGAGCACATAAGGGATTAGTTGTATTTCTACAGGTATCCCTTACTTTGGGGCAGGTAAAGCACGTGTTACGCACCCGTTTGCCATGCCGATAAATCGGCATTCGACTTGCATGTGTTAGGCCCTCCGCTAGCGTTCATCCTGAGCCAGGGTCAAACTCTTCAAAAAAATGGCGAATCTGCCAACTTTATCTCTTTCTCTGAGATATATATACTGGTAAAGAACAGATAATTTTCACAATGGATCCTTATCTATCTATGGTAGCGTCAATCTACTTTCCCACGTCGTGACCAACGCAGTATCATCGACCGCAAGAGACTTTACTTCTGTGTTCGGAATGGGAACAGGTGTCTCCCTCCCACGCATCAACACCACCATAGATAAACAAAAACTCAACAACATAGCAGTATGTATATAGATATACTTATCAATATCAAGAAGATATAAATATTACATGTAGTTACATGCAGATAGATCATTTTTTTGGAAGAACATTAGGTCATTCGACCGATTAGTACATCTCTGCTTCATTCGTTACCGAACTTCCACATGATGCCTATCAAACTCGTGTTCTGCAAGTGGTCTTCATCCCGAAGGAATGGTAATCTAATCTTGAAATTGGCTTCCCACTTAGATGCTTTCAGTGGTTATCCTTACCCAACATGGCTACCCAGCGATGCTCCTGGCGGAACAACTGGAACACTAGAGGTTGGTCCACTCCGGTCCTCTCGTACTAAGAGCAGATTTTCTCAAATTACCTACGGACACAGCAGATAGGGGCCGAACTGTCTCACGACGTTCTGAACCCAGCTCGCGTACCGCTTTAATGGGCGAACAGCCCAACCCTTGGGACCTTCTACAGCCCCAGGATGCGACGAGCCGACATCGAGGTGCCAAACGGGATCGTCGATATGGACTCTTGGATCCCATTAGCCTGTTATCCCCGGAGTAGCTTTTATCCGTTGAGCGGA
>CALGNI010000037.1 GCA_937958645.1 Candidatus Absconditabacterales bacterium | reverse complement strand
CAACAATAGATATGAATCCTCATCAGATAGATGGGGCTTTATTTTACTTTGATAATCCTCTTTCAAGAGGAGTGATATTAGCTGATGAAGTATGACTGTGAAAAACAATTGAAGCTTGAATTATACTCTGCCAACTTTGGTCAGAGATGAAAAGAAGAATCTTGCTCGTCGTTCCTGCGACACTTAGAAAACAATGGATTAATGAACTGCATGAGAAATTTCATCTTCCAGCAAAGATTATAGATGGACAAGTATATAGACAAATGAAACAGGACTGAGTAGAGAATCCTTTTGATCAAGATGCTGTGATCGTGTGTTCCTATGATATGTGAGCAAAAAAAGATACTGAGAATCGACCATACGGATCAGATATAGATGCTATACAACGAGATGTTGTTGTGTTTGATGAAGCTCATAAACTGAGAAATGTGTATAGAGATCTCAGTAGTGACCTAGATGACTTTCTTGATCCTGATGATGCATATGATGCTGATGGAAACAGAAAAGAATCTATGGCAAAAAGACTCTATGATAGATTTTTTGACACCAAAAAGATACTTCTAACTGCAACACCGTTGCAAAATTCACTCTTAGAGCTCTTTGGGATGATGAGTTTCGTAGACCCATATGCGTTTGGAGATCTTGATAGCTTCAAAGAGCAGTTTGTCTGACAGTCTGTAGCTCCAGAAGCACTACTAGAACTCAAAGAAAGAATACAGCCGTTTTTCCATAGAACTCTGAGAAGACAGGTTTCTGATCAGATCAAATATACAAAAAGAATCCCTCATACAATAGAGTATGAACGATCAGATCAGGAAAGCGAGTTCTATGAGATGGTCAGTGATTTCCTAAGAACCTGTCCTCTGTTTCAGTCTAATGGATGAAGAGTGAATTATCTTGTCGTCCTTGTGTATTGGAAACTCCTTGCTTCATCAGTACCTGCGATACTATGAACCATGAGAAAATTGCATTGAAGACTAAAAAAGGAAAAGTATGAGATCGAGAACAATAAGAGAGTTCAAGAAATAGATAATGCAGATGCAGAGGTTATTGAGGATGAAGATATACTTGAAACATACAAAGAAGAAGCAGAAGAACTCAGTATTGAACTCACAAGCTGAATAACCAACACGATAGATGATGCTACGATCAAAGACTTAGAAAGATATATTATAGAGGTAGAAAAATATATCTCATTATGAGAATCTATTACTGAAGATAATAAGGCTAAGGCGTTGCTCAACGCAATAGACGTGGCATATCAAGAATTAGATAAGCTTTGAGCAAAGAGAAAAGTCCTCATTTTTACTGAATCGAGAAGAACTCAAGACTATCTCTATGAGTATTTGCAAAGTAATGGTTTTGAAAATAAAGTAATTTGTTTTAACGGTACAAACAATTCTCCTGAAACAAGAGCTATTTACCAAGATCGAAAAAAAGAATTTGAATGAACAAGATACTTTTCTTGATCAACATCTTCTGACACAAGAGCCGCTCTTGTTGAGCATTTTAGGAATGATGCAGAAATACTTATAGCTACTGAGAGTGCAAGTGAGTGAATAAACTTGCAGTTTTGTAGTCTTCTGATCAATTATGATCTTCCTTGGAATCCTCAGAGAGTAGAACAAAGAATTTGAAGATGTCACAGATATGGACAAGAGTTCGATGTATTTGTCATGAATCTGATAAATACCGAAAATAGAGCAGACGAAAGAGTGTTTGAACTCCTAACTACCAAGTTTAGTCTTTTTGATTGATTGTTTGGTGCAAGTGATGATATACTTGGAGCAGTAGAGAGTGGTACAGATATAGAAAAAAAGATCTTTGACATCTATCAGACATGTAGAAGCAAGAATGAGATCGATGAAGCCTTTGATGAATTGCAGGTAGCAAAAAAAGAACAGGTTGAAACAAAAATACATCAGACAAAACAAAAAATAATAAACCGTCTCGATGAAGATGTTGCGAGGAGATTGAAAGATAAAAAAGAAAAATCAGAATTGATGCTGAATGAACTACAAATTGCACTCTTTCAACTTGTGAGTCTGGTTCTTTGAGAGAACGTAGATGTATTTGATGCTAGTGTAAGAGTACATGCAAAAAATAATGTGTTTCCTGATGGTACATATTGATTTGATACAGCAACAAATGACTATCTTCTCAGAACCAATGATCCCCTAGGAGAGTATGTGACTAATCAAGCGAAACAGTATGTTATATCACCACAAGAAGTCACTTTTGATATAGGTACTCATCTATCAAGAATAAGTGCATTAGAACCATTGCAGTGAATGTCCTGATGGATGCAGGTGCAATGCCTGACTATCAATGCATATACTGATGAGCAATATCTGCTTCATTCATGTATTACTGATACTGGAGATGTTGTAGATGAAGAAACTGCGAGCAAAATGTTTCGTGTCTTGTGAAACCAATTGAACAGTGAAGTAACGATTCCTAAAGATATGTCCTGATTGATTCAACAAAGAAGTAAAGAACTTAGCTCTTGGATCAAAGATCAGTCTAGACTACAAAATGAGAAGCACTTTGATACTGCGATGGATACCTTGGATAATCGAGCCGAAGACCTCAAGAAAAGCTTAGAAAAACAACAAAAGAAATTGAAAATAGATATCAGACAACTCAAAAAAGATGTAAAAGCGAGTACACCAACATTGCAAGAAAAGATAGCTTTACAACGTAAAATCAAGAATAAAGAGAAGAAGCTATCACAACTAAGAAGAGAGCTACATCAATTAGAGGATCAGATAGAAGCAAAGAAAGATACCTTGATAGATGATATTGAGAGTAGACTTGATGCTAACTGCAAAGTAGAGGAGTTGTTTACGATCAGATGGCATATAGTGTAAACCAATTTGCCAGACTTGGGAAAATGGTCTAGATTTTATTTTATAACTAAAAAAATATGACAAAGATGTCTAAGAAGTGAACAGATAAAGAAGATATGTTGCCTACACAGTTAAATATCTGAGTAGAAAATAAAGAAAGCTTTGAAAACTATTATCAACAGCAATATCAGTTTGATATGCATAAAGATTTTGTAGAAAAAAGAGAAGCTAAAAAACATAATATCAATAGTCATAGTCAACGAATGAGAAACAAGATCAAGTATAATCACTTGCCTGAAAATATAATTGCTATTAATAAACGAAAAATAGTAAAAATTGATTTTTGAATGAATATTTGAACTGAAATCAATGGTATTAGACCTGCAATCATCTACAAAGCTAATAGCTTAAAGTACGGTGAGGATGTCACTGTCTTGCCAATAACTTCTTATAAAGATGGTGAGGTTAAAGCTGTCGATCATTTAGATGTAGAGCTACCAAGAAGTGAAGAAAATTGATTAACAAATAATTCACTCATCAAAATCAGACAACTCACATCTGTATCTAAAAAGAGAATTAAAATACATAAAAAGAATGATAGAGTACAAATAATGTGAGAGATTAAGGACGAAACTATAAGAAGAAAAATTAATTCACATATACTTAAAATGTTTTGATTAGATGCATTATGATGATAAATTCTGACAAACAAAAAACCCTTAAATCCGAGGATAAGGGTTTACTACTCTGAAGAGCTACATCTAAGTACTCTTACTATACGGAAAGTTATACCAAAAAGCAAGTTTTTAATAAGAAAAAGTGCCACTTGATGATAGAAGAATATTGTTGAGATAAGTAACATGGTGGGATTCGATCAGTTTAGGTTAGAGAAATAATTTTATATGATTTACAGTCATGCCAAGAACAAAGAAAATTACAACAAAAGAACGTGGGAAAAGAAAGTCAACTTGTGAAAGTCTCTTAAAAGGGAAATTGTTTGAAATAATTATAATTCAACTATTAGAGAAATCTTGATTTTCTCAAAATGTTTATTCAACTCAATTAACTCAGAATAGAAAGAAATTACATTGATCTTGAGCGACTTATGATCATGATTATTGTTGAGCTCTATCAATTTGAATCCCCTTTTTGAATCCAATTATGTTGGTTTGAGAAGCTAAATTTCATAAAGTTGCATTAAAGACAGCAAGAGAATTTCTTGGTGCTTATACTGATCTAAGTCAGTATACAAAGATAAACACAAAAGCTTGATGAGCTTCTAGATATAATAAATTATATGAGCCACGCTATAATTATAGTCCTGTTATGTTCTCATATAAATGATTTTTAGATTCTGCAAAATGACTTCTATATACTCATGGAATCAATTTCATTTCATATAATGAAAGTAAAATCTTTAAAGATCTAGAAGACAAGTACTCTGAGATTCTTAAATTATTTAAGTATGAGAATTTTAAGCCCTGAGATATGAAAAAGTTTTTTGATAAAGCTAATTCTGTAAATGATTTATCAAGCATTGATACACGTTTAGTAAAGCAGGGATACTCTGAAAAACTAGCTGAAATATCTGATTATATAACTAACATAAGATCATATATTGGGGTTCTAGATAATAGATTTACTGTGAATATACTTACTCTTAGAAATAAAGAAGAAAAAAGGCTGTTTGAATTTGGGAAACATTCTTCATTGTACTATGCTTGAAAATGAAGATTCGAAATACGCACAAAGAAGTGAAAAACAGTCAAAGCTGAATTTTACTTACCAGAATCATTTTTTGAGAAGTACTATAAAAATGTTGTAAATGTTAGAAAGAAATCTGAAGAGAAAATTACCCAGTGAAGATTGAAAAGATCAGATTACATTGATCCATTATCTCATTTTTGTAAATCCCTATCTGTAGTTATTACTCATTGAGAACTTGTTGATGTGATATGACGCCAAATAGACCAAGAATCACGTGATAGAATTATAGATACTTTAGAAGAGGATGACGAACCTGAAAACGATGAATAATATTTTACTCATAATTATACCCCTATGTCACAAAAACTAGAACTCACACGAGTATGAAAAGATAAGCAGTATAGACTCGAGCCGAGAGTCTTGATAGAAAATCCTGATCTAAGCTATGGCGATCCTAGCTCAGAAAATATGCTCATTCACGGAGATAATCTCCTCGCACTCAAGGCTCTGGAGCAAGAGTATACAGGGAAGATCAAGTGCATCTATATAGACCCACCGTACAACACAGGGAATGCGTTTGAGCATTATGATGATGGGCTGGAGCATAGTGAGTGGTTAAATCTAATGAAGCCAAGACTAGAGCTTTTATATAGATTGTTACACGATGATTGAATGCTGGCTATTCAAATAGATGATAATGAATTTTCAAAATTACATTTATTAATGTCAGAGATAGCTTGACAGAAAAATCTTAAAACAATTGTAATAAAAATGGCTGAACCAACTTGAGTTAAGATGGCACACGTAATTAATTCTTGAATAATACCTAAGCTAAAAGAGTATATAATTATTTGTAGCAAGAATTGAGTTAAATGACTGACTTTAGATAGGGTAAAAAAAGAAGAGTGGGATAGTGAATATAAAATTTTTGCTGGCAATATTTCAAAGGAAGAGTTATTAGTAATCAAGCAAATCATAAATAATGAAGATAGATCCGTTAAAGATGTCGAAATTGCCGATCAACTTCTGTCGAAAATTATATTTGAAAATTCCTCTTCTATATATGAATTAGAATGATGAGACGTAAGTGATGAAGAGTGATATATAAATCGATTATACGAGAATGCTTGGAGGATATTTAGGAGTTGTTCAACAACCTGAACAAGTAAAATTCTTGCTGACGAAAAAAGAGATAGTTGCCAGTGAAGCTGTTTTTCAGTAGTTTCTCCAAAAAAGAAAATGTATATTATGCGTAAAGATTATAATATTGAAAGTTCACAACCAAGAATTAAGTTGTTGTTTGCTGACGATTATCTAACAGTGCATCCTTGAGACTTACGAACTGACATTAAGACTACTTGATTAGGAAATGAGTGATGAGTTGATTTTCCAAAATCTAAGAAACCAGAGCAATTATTGCGAAGAATAATTAATATGTGTACTAGTGATTGAGATATCGTTCTTGATTCATTTCTATGATCTTGAACAACATCAGCAGTGGCTCACAAGATGAATAGAAAGTATATTTGAATTGAACTAGGAGACCACGCATATTCACATTCAAAAGTCAGATTGGATAAAGTCATAGATTGAGTTGATCAACAATGAATTTCATCGCAAGTAAATCGAGAATGATGAGGAGGATACAAGTTTTACGAACTCTGACCGTCATTGCTCGCCAAAGACAAGTATGGAAACTATGTGATCAATCCATCCGTGAATGGATTACTTTTGATTCAATCTCTGTGCAAGATAGAAAACTTTAGCTACAAAGCATTTGATGGAGGATTTAAGCACGGGTATAGTACCGAAAAAGATTTCATCCATATCACCACTAGACACGTCACTCAGGACATCATAGACGAGATAGCAGAACATCAGCTCCTGACAGGCGAGACATTACTGATTATGTGTACGACCTACGCCCCTGATCTTAGCTTGCCTGATGCCGTATCAGTCAAGAAGATACCACTAGAGGTAATGAACAAATGCGAATACGGAGATGATGTCGATTATTCATTGCCAGTCTCATCTTTAGATCATAACCAAGAAGAAGATGTCGAATAATCAGTCAGCTCAGCAAGCACAAAAACGAGCAAAAAATATCAAAAATAGGCTTTCCTTGAGAACTCCTCAAGCACAGAGTCTGGAATTGCTTCATCGTATAGCTACAGATGTCGATCTCCATACAGCAAGTATACAGCAGATCATTGAGGTCATCAAAACACAAAGATCACGCTATGAGTGATCTGATTTTGCGTTCGCTTCGATGTGTTTTGCTCTTGCTACTTGAGTAGGGAAGACGAGACTGATGTGAGCGATGATCTACTATCTGTACAAGGCTGTAGGGATCAAAAACTTTTTTGTCGTTGCTCCAAACCTGACGATATACAACAAACTCAGAGAAGATTTTCGCTATGGAAGCAAAAAGTATGTGTTCAAAGGACTAGCAGATGTGGACGGAAACAATCCAATCGTAGTAGATGGAGATAACTATCTCAATGTGAATCATACGATGCAACAGTGATTTGACTTTAGAACATCAGATCAGTTTGTGATCAATGTGTTCAATATTGATAAATTTAATAGCAAGAAAGAGAAAGGAAAGTTCTATGATATGTCAGAGTATATCTGATCCAGTTATGCTGAATACTTGAAGAATCTATGAGATCTAGTACTCTTGATGGATGAAAGCCATAGATATAGAGCAAAAACAAGTATGAAATCACTAGAGTCATTAGAACCAGTCTTGTGATTGGAATTTACAGCCACGCCATTTACCGTGAGTGGGAGCAAGAAAAAAGAATTCAAGAATGTTGCCTATGCATACAATCTTGCAAATGCGATCCAAGATGGCTATGTCAAAACACCTTGGGTAGCAACGAGAGAAAACTACGATGCATCGAGCAAAACCCAAGATGAGCTAGATTTTGATAAGATCTCTGATGGTCTACAAATCCACGAAGCAACCAAAGCAGAGCTTCAAGCATACGCAGATAATCATAATGTACCGAGAGTGAAGCCATTTTTGATGATCTCTGCAAAAGACCAAAAACACGCAGATAGATTGGAAGAGCGTATCAAGAATGAAATCCTATGAGGAAGATATGCAGATAAGGTCGTGAAAATATACTCTGGAGGAAAAAAATCAGAATTTGATGAAGCAATAGGAAAACTCCTAGAGGTAGAAAAACCTGAGAACTCAATAGAAGTCGTGATACAAGTAATGATGCTCAAGGAGTGATGGGATGTAAATAATCTGTATACTATCGTACCACTCAGGGCGAGTGCATCAGAGATACTTACTGAGCAAACTATAGGTAGAGGACTTAGGCTGCCCTATGGAGAAAGAACTGGAGATAGTGTTGTGGATAGACTTACCATCGTCTCACACGATAAGTATGCAGAGGTAGTAAATGCAGCTCGCAAAGATGATTCACTTGTAAAGAATGTTATCAATCTAGATGATGAAGAGCAATTTTCCCCACTTACGCAGATACAAGCATCTACACCTGTATATCTAGATAGTCAATCAGCGATAGAAAAGAATGCACTTGCTCAAGAAATACTACAAGAATGAACAGCAAGCTATGAGCATGTAGAGCAAGTCCAACAAATGATTCAAGAAGAAGCTGTAGAGTATATAGCTAGTGTAGAGATTGCTACTCCAGAAGACTTGCAATCAGAACATCACCAACAAGAAATACAAAAGAGAATAACTTCTCGTCTAGCTTCTGTGTGAGTAAAACTTCAAGAGAAACCGTTGCGTCTTGTATTGGATGCTCTAGCACAAGAGAAGAAACAGAAATATATTTCACAATGAGTCACCGATCTTACAAAATCATTTATTCAACATACAATTCAAGTACCTAGAGTCGACTTTGACTACGGAGAATCAAAAGTGACGTTTGATACAAGCTATAGAATCAAAAACCACTTCATTACGTGATTGCTTTTGCAGGAGTCTAAAATACTTATGCAGTCACTGGTAGATAATGCTATAGAAAGGCAAGAAGCTATACAGCAGATCAACTTTCAATGATCTGTGAAAGATTACCTGGTCATGATGATGATGGATCTGTGAGACCTCTTATACGATGAGTATGCAGACTGGATGTATCAGATAGCGTCAGATTGTGAAGAAGCATTGCATGAGACGTTTCCAGATGCATGAGATGATCTCTTAAAATATCAACTCTACACCTATAGGTCACTTTTTATGTCAGAGATAAGTAATCAGATCAGATCTCCAGAAGTGAAACAAATACAAAGATGAGAGCCAACTATCACGGTCAGAGAATGAGTAAAAATAATACAATGATCTACCTATACACATAGACCAGATGGACTACTAGATCTTAGAGATACCAATTTTGAAAAGAGAAAGATAAAACAGCTCGTGTTCACCTGATTCACAAGATCAGTTGATAGATTTGTGAAATTTGATAGTGACTCTGAGAGAATTTTTGCGATCATTCTTGAAAATGAATCTATACCATTGAAATGGGTAAAACCAAATGATAAATACTTCAACATATACTATAATACAAATCAAAAGTATTTGCCTGATTTCGTTGTGGAGACTGATACGATGATGTACATGATAGAACCAAAGGCATCAAATATGATGCAAGATGAATCAGTTCTTGCAAAAATGGAATCTGCAAAATTGCGAATTGATGCAGTAAATAAGCATTGATCTGGAAAGAAGCGACAGTATGTGCTTGTGCCACATGATCAGATCCAAGAACATCAGACCTTGGAGTATATAGTGAGTATTGGCAGGAAGTAATTTAGTTTTTTTAATGCATGCCTTCGAAAGAATTTACTCAGTGACATATAGATAATACAGATAATATTATGAAAAATATTATTAGAATTTTCAAGTTGTTCGCTGTTGAAATATGGAAGAATATCTATGACCTTTTTGAGGTTTTTTTGAAGAATATTTACTGATGAGGATGGACAAGAACTATTGCAACAATAGTTGTTGTGTCATTTACTGTTATTCCTTTATTTAAGAGTTATTTTTCTTTTTTTGAGCTATCGTATAGTCGTATAAATGCTTTTTTTAATCACAATGAAATTGTTTATGAGCTATCTCAAAGTTACGAAAAATCAGTTCAAGATTTTTTCAAGACGTATAACAAAAAATATTGATTAGACTGTGATCGGGTAAGATCTGTTAATGTTGACTTCAATATGGCTCATATTTGGTGAACTGAAACAAAACCTTGAAAATGATGTATAGAAGAAACAACAATCAAGATGTTCCCAATTAGTATTGATGACTTAAGATCTGATAAAACAAAATGAATTGCACGTGTTTCATGAAAAGCAGTTTTTATTTGATATGATAGAGATTTGAAGTTGGAAAAGGTATGTTTATTGAGATATAATTTATGGAAAAAATTAACTATGCCTCAATGATTTTGGAAATTTGACCCATTTGAGGATCATGAGTGTTATCCGAATGATGATGCTTAATTTATCTTAATTAATAACATGATAACTAAATCACTTTTTGTAAACTTCACAACTTCTCCACACCTTGCATGGCGATCTCTTCATGACAAGGAATGAGTCTATGCTCAGATACTTGAAGCAAAGTATGGTACAATGGACTGATTCGCTATATGAGAAGAAGTAGAGCAGGCAGTACTAAAACTCTTGGAGTCAAGAGAGATAGTCAAAATCACTACAGACTGACTAGATTTCTCAAACTGGCATGAATCATATCACGAAAAGACGATGCAAGTTTTCGATGAGAAACCAGCTGTCGTGTATCAGCCATGATTCGTTCATAACGGTCTTTTTTGTAAATGTGATGTCTTGGTGCTCAATGAAGAATGAACGTATGATCTCCTAGAAATAAAAGCGAAGAATTCTGTAAGGAAAAAGACAAAGGATGCTTCACTACTAGACGACATGAATGCTGATATCTCATTCCAAAGCTATGTCTTGACTCGTGTGCTGTGAGAAAGATTCTCAGGCAATTGTTTCTTCATGCATCTAAACAAAGAGTATGTGAGAGATTGAGAGGTAGACTATTCTAAACTCATAATGTCAGATGATGCGTATGATCAACTCATGCAAGATACCCAAATAGAGATGATAATTGATTCACTTAGAAATCAATCTAATATAAGTAAAGAAGAATTGGATGCTATTTACCAATACAATGGAGAGGATCATTTAACCTACTTTGGTACACCACAAGAGAAATGATCCATCCGAAACATTCCACGTATCTGGAGAAAGCTTCCAGAACTATATAATGCATGAGTGAGAATGATAGATGATATTACTGATGAGCAAGTGATGAACCTCCTGACCAACAAAAAAGATGAACCAACCGTGCAGTCTCGCTATGTAGAACTACGAAAAAAATGAAATACAGTAGTAGATGCACAGGCAATCCAAGAACAATTATCAGATCTTACGTATCCACTATATTTCTACGACTATGAAACAGTTTCTGTGCCAGTTCCAGTATTTCAAAAATCATCTCCACGACAGCAAGTAGTCGTACAATACTCATGTCATAGAATAGATGCAGATGGAACAATAACTCATACTGAAGCAGTTATCAATAACGGAGAAAATGATAATCTACGCATCATAGATCAGCTTATTACAGACCTGAACGAATGAAAAGACTGAACATATATTGTGCGATATAAATGATTTGAGAACAGTAGAAATAAAGAGCTAGCAGAATTGTATCCACCGTACAAAGAAGCTCTGGAAGCAATAAATGCAAAAACATTCGACCTCATGGAAGTATTCTCAAAACTGAACTACTTCGATAAGCGTTTTGCTGGATCATCATCTATTAAAAAGGTTTTACCAGTTTTGACTGATATTAGTTACTCAGATTTAGAAGTGAGTAATGGAGGTATAGCATCTTGATTGCTATGAAAGCTAGCAAAGGGAGAGATCGAAGCATCAGAGGAAGAAAAAATCATCACAGATCTTCTAGAGTATTGTAAGCAAGATACATGGGCTATGGTAAGAATATGGGAGGAAGTGAAGAAGAAAATTTAGTAGTTTGAAATAATTATGCACCAAATAAGCTGAGTTTCAGAAAGAGATACAGATTTACTGCTGGTAGAAGCAATATCTTCTAGACCTGATTTTTGTGATTTCTTGCTAGAGAGTATATGATTCTCAGAGTATATGTGATGAACGCTATCATTCATTGGAAGATCAGTAACCCAATCAATATGAGAATCAGATGTAGAGTTATTGATAGAGAAAGATAACAACACTCTATGTGTAATGATTGAGAATAAGATCAATGCAAGCTTCCAACCACAGCAAGATGAGAGATATAGACTTCGTGGAGAAAATAGAGTAGCAGAATGATCTTGTCATGAATTTCACTCAATTCTTTTTGCTCCAGAAATATATCTCGAGTGATACTCTTGATGATTTAATTCTGTGCTATCATACGAATCAATCATAAACTGGTATCAATCTAATGAAGATGCTCATACAGCATATAAGATATACTTACTTCAACAAGCAATTTGAAAAGCTCAAGTGTGATACAGTATGGTTGCTGATCAACCTGTAACTGATTTTCGAAAATCATACTACGCATTAGTTTGTGAAAGATATTCAAAACTAAATATGGACAATCCATGAAATAAGCCTGCAACATCTAGCTTTATATACCTCAAACCATTGGTGCTCTCGTGAACAAATGTGAAACTAGTGCATAAGTTGATACATGGAGCAGTAAGATCTCCAGTTCGGTTGATCGTCTCATCTACTCAATGAAATGACAAATACTCTTCCCCTTAAAAAATACTGATATGAGTATGTAAAATCTGGTAAATCTCTTTCAATCCGTTACCAATGAGAAAATATAGATCCGTGAAGATCTTTTGATGAGCAGAAAGCAAACTGTAAAAAATGATTAGACAGAGCAACTAGTCTGCTGGAACTTTTTGAAGAGCATCTTCAAAAATTCAAAAAAATGTGAGCGTGTTAATCACTCTCACTTTCTTCTTTTTCTTTCATGTCAACTTCAATCTCCAGAAAGATCTCGATTAAATTGTATAGGAATTCTCAAATTACATTTTCAGAATCACTCATGTACATCTAGTAGTAGCTAAACTACTAGCTTAGTGAGTTATAATGACTGGAGATAGCTCTGCTTGATAATTGCAACTACATCTTCTATCTGATCGTAGCTAGTCAGGACAGCTTCACAGTAAACTCATCTGTCTTGTATTCATTTTGCAGGAACACTTAGGATTCCTTTGGGATCGTTGAACTCTTCAATCTTGAATGGCAAATGCACCTTGATAGCTTTTGCTTGAATATGGATATATAAAAAATTCTTACTTGAACGGAAAGCAATATAAATCTTACGAGGATTTTCTTCAATCGCTTGTTCAGACTCTAGTCAAAAAATCTTCTCCTGAAGAGTAGTGTAAAGTCAGTTGATAAGTTTGTTCTTCCCCTCTAAATGTTGATCTACATTATATTCTGTGTATTTTACTTTGGAGAGCTGTTTGCTTTGCTTAGCAGTTTTTTTTGCATGAGAACTAGCCGTTAGTTTTAGCTCGAAGAGGTCTTTCTCATACCTTGCATACGATCGTAGCTCGATATTTTCAGACATTCTATTGATAGCATATTGATCGTACTTGCTAAAGCTTTGAGCTACAAGTAGTACACGTGGAGAACCAAAGTCTACCTCAATATTATTTCATAGCTTATTTTGCACTAATATCTGAAAATCTCACTCATGATCTACTAGCCAATCTAGGTAGAACAATCATTGATTGATAATATTGTCTTTCTCTCATCGCTTGTATTCTATGATGACAGGGGAATTGTTTTCGTCTAGACCTAGACTATCAATCCTCCCACCATGTTGCTTCGAGGTAGAATACTCACTAGCAATGAAACGAATACCAAAGAGATACTCAAGATTTTCTTCCACAAACGTTTGCAAAGCTTTCTCATTTGGAAAATTTTTTTTCTTGAGTTGCGTAGTGACGTCCTTTGAAGATGAAAATAATGGCATGAGAGAATGATTGAAAATGAATACCTATCTATACTATTTTCCAACCTCAAAACAATCACTCATAAGAAATTTTGTGAGTGACGAGCATTCAACTCATAAAGCGACTATATGTTCATCTTTAGCTGTGCATGTTGGAGCTGTTGCTCCGTGATCGAGAGATACCTCATGGTAGTCATGATACTACTATGTCCAAGCAATTTCTGAATCGTACGCAAATCCGTTCCCTGTTCCAATAAACGACATGCAAATCCATGTCTAAACTGATGAGCGTGAAGCGATGGTAATCATGCTTTTTTTGCACAATTACGGATGATGTTGCTCAATCAGCTATGGGATAAGTGATTACGTAACGACTTCCATTTATTGTTCACAAACACATACTCACACTCATCTTTTCATCTAATAGCAAAATAAGCATCTAGAGCTGTACTAACTGCTGGAATAAGAAACACCGTTCTCTGATGACCTCATTTACCAGTAAGTAGTAACTTATCTCATTGGATATCTGTAAGTTTCAAACGCATCAACTCAGCAGATCTTAATCAACATCCATACAAAACAAATAAGATCGCACGATTTCTGATAGAGCGAAATGTGAGATCTGATTCTATTGCTTGTACTAGTTGCTTAAACTCTTTTAGATGTAGTGTTTCGTGAGGTTTTGATTTGATCTTTGGAAGCGTTACTGCCTCATAGTTTAGGCAATCATATCACTTTATACGAGCAAATTTCAAAAGCTCCCTAACTACAATCAAGTACATACCAACAGTGCTTCAAGCAAGATTCCTATTCGTTAGATGTAATTTATACATTTCTATCATCTCAATAGTGATTCTCTCTACTGGGACATCGTTAACGAATTGGATAAACTGACGGAGTCTTGCTGTATAGCCTTTGATGGTGTCTTCAGTGCAATTTTTTTCTGCAATCAGGGAGAAGTTGATATATTGCTGGGTCAGGAATGTGAGGTTCATATTGATGGAAATTTTCAAGCTAAAATAGTTTTATTGAGAGATTTTCTCATATATCTTTCATGCACATCAATTGCATGAAGCACAAAACTTTTGTATTTTGGATCACTCCGTTTAGGAATGACACAATTTCCACACAAATTGATGTCGTACTTTAGTATATCAGTATTGTTGATATACAATTTACTTTGATTAATGCAATCTTGGCACATAGATGTTTCACAAGATACACAATATCACTTACACCATTTGTTGGAATTATTAAAAGTATCATGATTTCCATGCAATTTCTCATGTTCGACAAAACAATAGTCACACAGATTTTGTGGTCAATGTACAAGCATATGTTGTAGGAAAAGAAGTAAAGTAGTAACCACTACTTTAGTCTGTATGTAAGTCTTCTTTAGATACGGATAGGTTACTGAATTATATAATCTGATTAGACTTGAGCATCTGAACAATCTCAAACCAATCGTCTTCTAGGAGAACAACAACAGATCATTTCCTGTCTGCTGGTCTATCTTTTCTAGATATTTTTACGTGGCAAATGCGATACTCGCTCTCATCAGGCATGTGCTTCAAAGTATGAATTGCCTGAGCAACTCAAAAGTTCTTGTAACACTTTGCCTGCACGATGAACGGTGGAGTAAAACACAGATCTATTCACTTATCATCTGTGCGTTTTGACTCAGATCTCGCAGTCACGCAATCGAGAAATCAAATGTCTCTGTATGATTTTGCGAGCAAGCGTTCATAGGTAGAACCCTTATTTCTGGACTTGATAGATGGTCATGACATGGTTTT
>CALGNI010000036.1 GCA_937958645.1 Candidatus Absconditabacterales bacterium | reverse complement strand
CTTTGCATCCAAAAAGACGCTTTACCTCAAGATCTGATGTTTCAAGGATGCATGAATCTAAACTCACGTCTCATTGCCTCATTTTAGTACTTGATTCGTCTCATCCTCACGTGCACCCAAAAAGTTTAAAGTTTTCAAATTTTTTCATTAGTAGTATTAGCAACAGTTTGATTATTCATACTATTTATTTTTTGGTTTATAATCGTCACCTACCGTGACATGCTCAACTTATAAAGATCGCTTAGTTACTATATAAGATCTCTTGACAAAAAGTCTAGAGAAAGAGCGCATATTTCTACCAAAATTTTATTTCCTTCAGTTGATAATTATATCAAGCATCCTCTAAAACACGATTTAGCTCTGATTTTAGTTCATGTTTCGTGATAAACCGCATTGTTTTATCGTCTGATGGGGAAAGAGTGATATAGAATATAGTTCCTTTGATATATCAGCTGCATAGTTCAGGGTCTTTGCTCTTTAGCTTTATTTGATGCGTCAAAAAAGCTCAGATACTCAGTGAGCCTAAGTTTTTTTGATCCATACGCTTTCTAAATACTTCTAAGATGTCTTTCATGCTACTGGAGGGACAAAATTACTTGGATAGTCTTTCATTCGAAACAGATAAGCATTAGCTCCAAAGAAAATAACAGCCATACTTATCAATAACACTAATTTTGCAATAGAGTTAGTTCCTAGCATCAAGACGATCATCATAAAAAACAATGACCAAGTCCAGATAAAAACTCTCACCTCTCCTCTGTTTCGACCTAAACTTAATAATCTATAATGCAGATGTGAATAATCGCCTTTCAAAGGTGTATTTCCCCTTTTGAGTCTATCAAGAATTACTCGAATCGCATCAAACAACGGAAGTGCAAGCACCACAAGAATCGTTCAGATCTTTGCTCATCATAACAGCGCCAAATATCATAGTGAAAAACCTAAAAACATAGTTCCCACATCCCTCATCAGACCCCAAGGTTTGTATTCCATAATCGTTCCTAGTAATGAAACGACAAAAAGAATCAATGAAATAATTTTTACACGCAAAAGAAGCTCACTACGTTCAAATGTCATAAATTCAAATCAAGGAAACACCACAATCACAAGCAATAAAAAGATCGTTAAAAATCAAATGCTACTCATTCATGTAGCTAGTCAGGTGATCCCGTCAAACCAATTGATCGCATTGATAAACAAGATAAACCGACCTACAGTAGCTAATAACGAGGTTAATCAACTTAATTCGAGTCATGTAAAACCAGGGATAGCTATCATTTGAATTCAGATTCAAGAAAATCGTCGGGCAGCAACTGCGACAACTATCTGGATAAACATTCTTATAGATGGGGAAAGAGAATATTTCTTGTCAATTAAATATCCCATTTCGTCAATAATTGAAACCAATGCTATGATGAGACCTCAAATAAACAATCAAAGAAATTCTTTTCCATAATATGAGAGATCCAAAAGATGCTTAGTGATAAAAAGTAAGACAATAAATGTTCAGATAATCGTTACTCATTGTAAGGTAGGCACCGGGTTTCTTGGTGGGACATCTTTTCCAGGCTTATCAAGAACTCCGAATCGTGAAAACACCTTCCATCACAAGAACATGCAAGGAATACCAGCTGCTAGATAACTAAAAAACAAGACTATATCCATTTGACTGTATTGTAGTCTTATTGCATCCATCTTCAACTGAAGCTTGACTAGAAATGTGATTATGAATTGTTATCATTTGATAATGAAGTATCAACAGTGAAAAATAAAGCGCGAGCACGGTATTCTCAAGAAATTTGAGAAGTTTTTGTATACAATCGCTAAGATCAAGGAGATCAAAAGAATTATCCCTTGAAGAATCCATAGTACTTCATGATCATCATCCCATACCTGAGTAAGTTTTAGCTATAGCACCAGCAGTGGACTCAAATATAAACTAAACACCACCGGAACATCACAAGAGTGTTTTATCGTTTGTAGCCCAGATAATTCTACCCTAGTAAAAGAACAAATATCCGCAATAAAACATTAAGGAAATGATGAAAAACAATCTTTCTATCTCTTTTCGAAGTAAATCATCACCTCCTTAAAGTAATCAGACTTCAGTTTATCTTCATGTCATTATCTATGCTTAGTCCTACAGAAACAACACAAATAGTGCAAATCATCACAAATATCGATGAAAAAAATAAGAAAGTACCTTTTTTGACTGATCTTGAAAAGCATCCGATTTTTGGTCAGTTTTTTATTGATCTAGATCATGATCAAAAGCAAGAAGTAGAAGTGATCATCAATGGGTATATCAAGAGTAAGATAGAGGGTCTATCTACGAAATGATGAGAGTTTTTTAGAAGATTTTATAAACTCAATCAAGATGATTTTCGACTATTTAGGGATCTAAATAAGAATGAAAGCGATATAAACACAGAAGATTTTCAAGTGTTATGAAGAGAATTACAACAAGAGCTGTTTAAATATGAGAATATGCTTACCCAAAATATGGGGAAAAGATGATACGGTTTGGATAAAGTAGTAAGTGCTTTTTATGATATCGTTCATAGTTTCTTTCCACGATTTAGTTTTGTAGATTAACCTACTATGCAAACATTACGAACAATATTGATAGCATTGGTAACTAGTGTGGGTGTACTCTCGTTTTTTTCTGATAATCTTGTAAGAAATACAGAAACAATTAATCAAGAGATGTCTGATAGCGATGAAAAAATCAACGTGGAGTCACTAAATAACTATGGATTGAGAGAGTTTCAAAAAGAAATTGTGGATACCGTTGAGGCGGTAAAAGAAAGCGTAGTGAGTATTATTATTACCAAAGATTTTATCTTGTATGAACAAGGGAGGGCTAGCGAATTGATCAAACAACAAGTAGGATGAGGAAGTTGAATATTGATTGATGAACAGTGATATATCTTGACCAACAAGCATGTACTAGGTGATGATGATTCTGAATATATTGTGGTATATTCGGATGGGAGCACGAGTGAAGTGAAAGATATTTGGCGTGATGACACCTTAGATATTGCGATCATCAAAGTTGACGAATCAGAAGTTGCATGAAAAGAACCTGCTCGTATCCTTGATTTTAAGGAATCAATAACCGTAGGACAATTTGCACTAGCGATAGGGAATGCTCTTGCTGAATTTCAAAACTCAGTGACTTTTTGAGTAGTTTCTTGAAACAATAGAAGACTCACGCTTGAAAATGAAAATCTGTACGCTTGACTGATTCAGACAGATACTTCAATTTCTGAGGGAAATAGCTGAGGACCCTTATTTAATATTGATGGAAAGGTGATTGGAATCAATACGGCAGTAAGCGCTTTTTGAGAGAATATCTGATTTGCTATTCCTTTGTCACAGCAGTTTGTGGATGCAAGTATTCAAAGTGTAAAAAATTATGATGCGATCGTAAGACCCTTTGTCTGAGTTCGTTATTTAGATTTGCAAGCACCAAACAATAATGGAGTAGAAATATTAGAAGTCGTACCATGATCACCAGCTGAGGGAGTATGAATACAAGAATGAGATCTCATTACGCATATTAATGACACGCTGATAAATACTGAACGTTCGTTTATGTACCATTTGCATACATTTTTGCCTGGTGATACTATAAACATATCACTACAAAGAGACGGAAACAAACAAGAAAGAAGTCTGGTCTTGTGAAATTAGGATTATCAGAAAGGTTACTTCAAGGAGAATCTTCAAGGAGAATCATTCTTGACATGTCCGTTCTAACACATTCTCTGCACAATACTTGAATTTCTTTAACAAAGATCTACAAGTGGTGTAAACAGATATCATTTAAGGATTTTTTTTAGTTACCTGAAAATCATGATTTGGAATATTATTACAGCTATAGTACTTATTGTTTGATGAATCCTTGCTTCTTATGGATTAGTAATCAAAAAAGCGCCTGATCTGAAGAAAGAGTACGATAAGATTATCCCCTACCAGTGATTCGTTGGACTCATTCTTTTGGTCATGTGAATCGTCGATTTCATCAATATTTTTAATATTTTAGGAACTTTCAAATCTAGTGTATTAATTGGATTGTTGTGACTTGCTACTATGTTTACAAAGTTGATTCTTTGATTTGTACTGAGTTTCTGACTTTTCACCAAATATTTCGTAACTGCAACACCCAAGAAAAAAGGAAAGAAATCCAAAAAAGCTGATGCTGCTTGGATTGAAAAAACCAATGGAATTTATAATACCCTGACCAATATCCAAATCCCTTTTGGGATCCTAGCTATCATCTTATGATTTATAGCAATTGTGCTCACAATATGGTTTGCCATAAAATACTAGAGTTTCATCATATGCAATCATTAAGTCTTTACACCAAATCAATTTTCACTAAAAGAAAGTATGGATATTTTTGAATTTGAGTTGCGCTACAAATCATATGAAGGAATCAGTACAAGATTTGCTCTAAACCGAGATCAAACGAAACTTTTGTCGTTGGTGAGAAAAAAGAAAGGGTGAGCATTGGATAAGGCTTTGACGGATACTTCAGTAGAAGAACTCCATGAAAAAACTGAGCAGACCTATACTCAGTACAAAAGATGAATAATCAAAGATTCTACGCAAATCATTGAAGAAACTGGGAAAACTATTTCTGAGTATGTAGAACGTCTTGAATATGAGTTGAAAGTAACTCATGAGATGTGATATAATACCTATTTTTTGATTGTTGAGGATTATATATCACGAGCAAAAGATCATAAAATCGTAGTAGGTCCTGGGAGATGATCATGCGCATGATCACTCATGTCTTATGCTATTTGAGTAACTGATATTGATCCCCTTCAGTATGATCTTATTTTTGAAAGATTCTTGAATCCTGCTCGTATTTCTATGCCAGATATTGATACTGATTTTGAGGATACTCAAAGAGATAAAGTGATTCATTATATCTCCGACAAGTACGGTTCAAATAAAGTGGCACATATTGGAACATACATGAAACTTGCTGCCAAGGCTGCTTTCAAAGATGTAGCAAGAGTAATGGGAATGAAGTTTACTGAAGCGAACAATACCGCTAGCATGATTAGTGAAAAGACAATTCAAGACTCAATTGATGAGAACAAAGATCTACAAAAAGCAATTGCTAGTGACACAAGACTTCAAAAAATCATAGACTATGCGCAAGCACTAGAAGGAACCGTAAGACAAACCTGAGTACATGCATGCGGGATGATTATAGCACCTGAAGATACTCATAATTATTCAGTGATACAGCATCCACCCAAATCATCAAGTTCTAGAGACGAATCTAGAGTGGTTTCACAATATGAGTGAGGAACCATTGAAGATATTGGACTTTTGAAAATGGACTTACTTGGACTAAGAAATCTAAGTATCATTAAGAATACGATCAAAATTCTTAAAGCAAAAGCTAAAACTGAAGGAAAAGAGCTAGACCCTTTGTTCCAAGAATTTATGGATACGATGCTCTTTCATCCTCCTTTAGATGATGAATTTGTGTACAAAAAAATCTTTTGGAAAGGAGATACTTCATGAGTTTTCCAGTTTGAGTCTGATGGAATGAAAAACCGGTTAAAAAAACTAAAGCCAACCGAATTTGATGACTTGATTGCTATGGTATCGTTATACCGTCCTGGTCCTATGGAGTTTATTCCAAATTATATTGATAGAAAACATTGAATAGAGGACGTAAAATATATGCAGCTAGACCTTCAAAGCATATTGACTCGTACCTATTCAAAAGAAGTAGCAGATGAAGAAAGAAAAAAAATGGAAGAAGACCTTGGCCCTTTGATGAATATGACCTACGGGATTGCTGTATACCAAGAACAACTGATGCGTCTTTCTCAGTCTATTGCTTGATTTTCGATGGCCGAAGCAGATAAGCTTAGAAAGTGAGTGGGGAAAAAGATTGCCTCATTGATTGAAAAGATCAAGAAAGAATTTGTGACTAAGGCAATGGACCATAGAGGATATAAACCAGAAACGGCAACATGGATCTATGAAAAAATGATTGAGCCTGCTGCTAGATACTCATTCAACAAGTCTCATGCCGCCTGTTATGCATATATTTCTTATCAAACTGCTTACCTCAAAGCCCACTACCCTACAGAATTTCATGCTGCGTTACTTAGATCAGTGGAAGAAAATACAGACAAGCTAGCCCAATTTATCGATGAAATCAAACTACAAGGATATACTATTCAACTCCCTTGAGTAAATACTGCCTTTGAACACGTTTCAGCGATCGATGATGAAATTGTGCTAGGTTTCCTCAGCATCAAAGGAGTCGGTTCTGAAGTAGCAAAAGCTATAGAAACAGAGAGACTCCAGTCCTGATCTTTTACAGCCCTTACTGACTTTCTCAAAAGAACCAAAGAAGTACTAAGCAAAAAATCTTTAGAATCGTTAATCGTTGCTGGAGCACTTGATGAATTCGAAGATCGTTGAACCCTGATTAACAATATTTGACAAATCCTTGATTGGACCAAAACATTGGAAGCATGAGGTCAATCAGCGGGTCTGTTCGCTGCTACCACGGTAGAAGGATCAGATCTGACACTTACAAACACTGCTCCATTAGCAGTCTTAGATCAACTAAAGATAGAACGACAAGCCTTCAAGACGTTCGTTTCGTGACATCCACTTGACGGACTGTATCCATACATCAGAGCAAAGTATGGATTCGCTTCCATGTTCAAAGATAAAGAAGGCTATGGAGACTTTACGATGCTATGATTCATCAAGAGTATTAGCAGAAATAGACGATGAGACGGGTTCTTCGTTAAAGTAGAAGATATTTCGGGAGAGGTGGAATTTTTCATTAAAGACAAACTGGATTTCAAGCCTTTTATGATCATGAGCATCAATGGATATATGGGAAGAAGGGCGAGAGTTGATAGTATCAGTGTGTTTGAAATACAAGACTTGCAAGCCAAGGCGATAAGCAGTAATAGATATGATAAGGCACAAACAGTATCAGTAGTAAGAGCCGATAGATTTGCTAGTCAAGTTAAAGACACAAGCAAAAATGAGTTTAAGGAAACGAAAGCTCCTGCTAAACCTAAAAAGGCTCAGATTCAGCCAGAAACGATTGTAAAAAAAGAAGTACCTACTCAAACAAATAAAGAGAAGGAACTTGATGTAATAGCTAATTCTGAAATTAGTCTTAGCGATATCCCTACATCATATAAACCACCAACAAATCCATGAATCAAAATGAGACTCCAATGAACCATCAAAAGCAATCCATGAGATATCCTCGTTAGTATTGGACAAGAAGAATACAAGGTGAATGAAAAAGCTATGAAAAAAATTTATGAATTGCTTGCTTAGGTTGACATCAGGGTGAATATCGCTAGATTGTTAATCAACTGACCAAAACATATTTTTATTTATTATATAATTATGAATTACGAAGGAAAACTACTAAACATCTTACCCGTAGAAACCATCTCTACAGGAGGAGGAGATAGACAAAAACAAACTATTGTCTTGGAAGAAAACAGAGACAGCGAGTACAAAGGAGGAATTGTTGTGGATTTTTGGGGAGAAAAAGTGGCTCTTCTTGCTGACCTAAAAGTTTGAGACATTATCGATGTATGACTAAACTCAAAGGCTAGAGAATACAACGGAAGATGGTATAATGCTATCACTGGATGGAAAATTGAAAAGACTTGAGGAGAATCTGGTCCTGCAGTACCACCAGCAACTGCTGCTGCTCCAGCTGCAGCATGAATTGCTACAGAAAAAGTAGCTGCTGCTCCTGCAGCAACTACTGCTGCCGCTCCAGAAACGCAGGAATATGAGGATGAATTGCCTTTCTAAGGATAAAAAAATAAGCCTTAATCCAGAATTGGATTAAGGCTTTTTTACAAATAAATTTTGCCGTCATTATGGCATTGTCATCGAATAGACATTTCCACTTCTGATAAAGCAGACAAGTTCATTATAAAAACAATAAACATCATCTGAGTGAATATTCTTGTCTTCAACAAGAGTAATACCTCCATTAAAGGGAACATAAATCTCCAATAATCCATTACTTTCTATAGATACATTTACATTGGACTTTTTCTTTCTGGAAACAGTAGCGATATTGAGATCACCTCTTTCTACCCACCAAGAATAATGGCTATAATCAGGATAAAAAGAACATTCAAATCTCTTAACATCACCTTTTCTGTCTTTCCCCATCAAAGCAATAAAACCCTCTGAACTAATAGCATCGATAATGTCAACACCAACAAGACGTTTGGTTGATATTTTCTTGTACCCATCTTCTTTAAGGCAAATTATGTCTATTACACCTTTCTCTCTTTTGCGTACACCAAGTCCTTGATACCAAATAGTTTCTCTAGAATTAAATGGTACAGACTTTTTGTCTTTCAAAAGCATAAACGAGTCAAGATCTACATGCAATTTAGTGATACGGTCTATACTAGAAACCCAATACAAGCAATCATCAACTCTTGTGAGTTCATTCACTTCAAAGCTTGAAGTTAATGTATTTGATCTTTTACGAGCTTCGTTAAAGAGTATAAACTCATACTTGTCACCAAGTAAATGACAAAACAATACATGATCTTCATTAATCCTAACACTTTTAACAGAGTCTGTAAATTCACCGTGAACAAAGTATTTATGATCAATATTGATTAATCGTTTTGTCTGTGTGTAGACGTAACCAGTATGTAGTACATTCTTGACAGATATACCTTCATAGGCAAAGATTGTAGTAATCTTCATTATATCAGAGCGTATTTTTACTCCTTTTTTCTTTGAAGGTAAAATTTCAGTAAGAACAATGTCTTGAGCTAATAAAAGCTCAGTTGCAAGTGCTTCAGATTCTTGGAAATTCTTATCCAGATAAGTATCTATAGATCCTTCAAGAGATACATCTTTATCATCTATTGAATCTATTGCATCCTCTGCATCAATAAAGAATTCTTTCTCAAGAATTGTTGACTTAGTTGACTGTGCTTGATCAAGATCAGCATTGTTTTCAGCGAGAATTGACGTCTCAATAATTTTCTCATCTACTTGAACATTTTTTCCATTCTCGTCTGGATTAATAAAGACACTTTTCAGTTTGGAAAAGAAATTAACTTCCTTGTGTACGACTTCAACGTCAGGCACTTCCTTGATAAATAAATCTTTAAATCTGAATTTTTTCTTAGGCTCTTCTTTGGCTTGCATCGGTCCTACAACTATTGCTTGCTTTATCTGCTCTTGGTCTACAACTGACTTCTTCTTTTTCCTTGGTTTTAATGGCCTTATTAAAGGAATCTGTAAGCTGGAAGTAATTAGTGTAGGTGGAGCTTCTCTATAACCATTATCAAATACTTTTCTATACCAGACAAGTAAATGAGGTGGAATACGGGAGAAATCACGAACCATTTTCTTGTTGTAAGCAACACCTCTTTTAAAAATTGAAGCATTAGCCTTCATACGGTCTTGAAGAACAGATGGACTTTTCTCGTCATATCCACTAAGCATACCTCCATAAGGATGAATGCCTGTAAATAAACGAAATGTCACTACTGCCCAAGCAAACCAATCAGTATCTTTTGAATAGAAATCTGAGTGGAAATCTTCAATATCAGGTGAAACTACTTTAGTATTCCAGTGTCTTGTGGTTACTGCATCTACATCAAGCAATCTTGGCTCCAAGCCATTATCTGTCCTAATAAATCTCCAGTTCCTTTCATTCGCATCTATCAATAGACATCGATAAGCATGCATCAGTTTGACAACTTGTCGCATTCGATCTACCAATAAGATTATATCCTCATCGGTTATATTATGCCTGCTTCTACCCTTATTTGTAATCAGTTTCTGTACTCCATCTCCTTCTGAGTACATCATCCAGTATCCAATAATTTTATCATCATCTTTATTAGATCTAATAAAACCTTTTGGAGATATTACAAGGGGTGAATTGAATACTCTAAGTAACTTAATCTTTTCCAGAAGTCCATCATCTTTGACTTTGTTTGGTTCTAAGTATAATTTTGCAACATACTTTGGAGAGCCGTTTTCAAAGATTTTATAAACCCTTCCTTCACCTCCCTTTGCAATCCATTTCATAGAATCAGGAGCGATAGAGCCAAGTTGATCAAAATGTAAAACTTGATTTGTCCACTGCATATTACTTTTTTGTTGGTTTTGAAATAGGAATGTAAGGCGTCATATCATCTAAAACATAGATAACAGATGCAAAGTCATCTCTAGGCACAGTTTTACTCAACAAGTTTGAAAATTTCTTTCTTGCAAAGTGTGTACGGTTAGTAGATTTCTCATTCTTTTCATCCTTTATAATATCTTTTTGTCGATAAGTTAGCATAAAATGCACAGCCTCTAACAGCTTAACTTTACTGAGATCTGCAATTCCGTCAGTAAATATTCCAATTGCTTCAATTTTTTTCATTTCGTTAGCATCAAAGAAATATTCTTGTCCATGAAATGCGTCTTTTATAGGAACAACTTCAGAGTATTTGATACCCAAGATTTTCTCTGACTTAAATGGGCTGAATAACTGGAGATATTCCTGTACTTGTTTCAATCTGCCTTCCAACGTAATCGCTTTCTCAAGTCTTGAGATATTAGCTTGAAGTCTATCTCTTACTTCTTTTGGCAAAAATTTTTCACGCTTATGCTTCTTGTATAACTCCAACCATTTCATATTGGACTTATGACATGAATGAGGATCTTCATATAAGCCATAAAATTCTTTTGTACTGAGTATTTCTAGATGTCGGAGTTTCAAACGAATGAACTCATTCTTGCTCTTTTGTAAGTTGAAGATTCTTTGATCATATTCGGACGCACCAATCTGATACTGTTCATACTTGTCATCAAACTTCTCTTTTCTTTTTTGGAACCTTAATAATTGCTTATTATATTTATTCATAAGATTGTTAAATGAAGTCACCTTTCTTTGGTGCTGAATTTTTAATCTTGTAAAACCAAGTAACGCATCGTCATACTCCGATTTTTTCTTATCATAAGCCTTCACTTCCTTTTTCCTTCTATATATCTCATCATTTCTCTTCCTTTTCTCATATCCCCATGCCTGCTCAGTTTTGAAGTCTTCTCTTACAAGTTCTTTCAGCATTGGGTGAATAGGTTTTTCTGGCTCTATAGGCTCCTCAAGAGGATTCAATGTTTCAGGCTTTTCTGGAGCAGATTCATTGAATTGAGGTTCTTTCTTCTTAAATTCCGCCTTCTTATCATTTTCAAGCTCAATTTCTTCATCAATCAACAATAATTCATCATCTGGATACACAAATCCAGGATGTTTTGTTTTACCAAAATTGATATATTTATTAAATAGAGCCATAAAATCTTCAGTTGCAGGTTCAGAAAACAAGAACGTCTCTGGTACAATATTTCTCTCCAATGAGACGTTAGTATGTATTCTTAACAAATGATCTTTATCAAATTCTTGACGAACATGATAAGGATTTTTTGCTAATTGCTTCTCTTGATCTTTATCATACTCCACTTTGAAGTTATTGATAAAGGTATCATGAGCAGTGGGCTCCAGGTCTTGAAATTTATAATATGGACTATTTAATGTCCAGTCAAAATTTGAAACCATAATAGAACCATTCTTCTTCCTTACTCCAATTACCCCATCACCTATAATCTTGATATAGCACTGGGTTGTTGAAATTAAGGAGATAACTACAGTTGCAGCAAAATCATCAGCTCCCCATTCTTTTGTAGATCTAATAGCCTGGATTTTATCTTCCAGCTCTGAATCAATTCCTTTTAGAAGATCTTTAAAATTTGGTTCTTGTAGATCATTCGCTTTTTTTGCTGTAGTCTTTGCGATTAAGTATCTTTGAAAGATAATTCTTCGCAATGATTGGCAAATAATTCTAGCCCCAAAATCAGTTTTTGCACCATTGGAACATCCATCGGAAACAATTCCTATAAAAACTTGAGGTTTCTTTCCAACCATTGAAGCAGCCATGTAGTCTTCATTTGGTCTATAGTGCTTTTCATGCTTAGATCCTATTTTAAGCATAGAATCCATCAAAATAGTTGGTGTGATTTCAACTTTTACTTCATTCATACCGATTGATTTTTTAACTTTTTCTAATAAGTTTTTCATACTTTTTTTTAAAAGCCTGGAACAGAATGTGCTCCAGGCTGGTCAATAATCATTTTCAATAATGATGCTAGATATCTGCATCAAATTCATCTGCAAGGTCTTGAAATTCGTCAGATAGATCACCAAAGGTGTCCTTGATGTCCTTCTGCGCATCTCCACCGATTTTGTTTGATGAAATTTGTATCGAGTTTGATACAAATTCATTTGCCTCGAACCATGCTTCAGGAGTAGCATCAAATTTTAAGACATTCTCAATTCCAGCATGATTTCTAAAATCAACTAGAAATTTTGAAAACGTTTCAGAATTCTTTGAGTCATCGATTCCAAACAGAGTAGTAATGCTTTCTAAAACATATGGATTGCTTTCCAATGCGTGTATAGCTCTTCTTACATGATCAACTGTATACTCGTAGCCTTCTGACCAGTCTAATATAGGAGTTTCTTCATCATAATAGCGAAACGTTGTATCCCTACCATCAGTCATGATGTTTAAGTTGTGATTGATCTTCATGCCACTCGTGTAAATTCTTGCAATATAATCATTTGCAATCTCACAAGAGACACCGACAGCATCATAAAGATTTGTACCTCCACTAGCGACTAACCTTGGTATTGTCTCTACCATAATTAAGTCGGATGCTGGAACGAATCCACACATCTCCATGACTCCTATATCGTAGGAAAACAGTACTATTCTGAATAAGATATTATCACCACGATCAGACTCTCCTGCTCTTTCTATGTTCAAAGCTAACGCTTTTTCCATGAGGTCTCTCATTTTATGAGTCTGACCTTCAGCATCAGTTATATTCATGATCGTTGATCCTGTAACATCTAAAATAAATGAAACGCAGGTCAATTCATTGATACCACTGTTGATAATTTCATCTTTCGATAGACCTGTATAGGTCTTACCGTTTGTACTAAATTGCTGCAATCCATCTACTGATAAATTGATTTTTCCTTGTGTTGACATTCTAAAATAATTTTATAGTGATTAATGTTTAACATATTTTTAAAAAGATCTAATCCCGTTGGATCAGCTTTTAGAAACTGTTAAGGTTCTCCAAATCTTTATATATTTTTATTGCATGTTGTCAAGTGAACTTGACATATTATAAATTATTACTATATACGATATATCAATTTTTAGTTATACTATAGTAATGTCCAATAAAAGCTTATTTGATAGCCTTATAGAAGAATGAAGATTAGAAATAGATACTAGTTCAGAGAGTGAATTGAAGAATCTCTTATTATCAAAGGCAAAGACTATTCAAGAAGAATTGAATACTGATTTTCCTTTTCAGGCCTTAAATAAGTATATTTCACTGATAAATACGACAGTTGAAAGATTGGAAGCAGATACAAATTTTATATGAGAAAATGAGAGAAATGAGATAAGAGAAACCATAAAGTTTCTAAAAAGAATAACCCCTAAAATAATTGAATGATTCAACGCAATAAATCTTCATAATATCGAAAGAAAAAATATAGTTTATTCATTGGATGAAGCCCTGGAAGATGTATTAGAAATTACAATATTAGAAAGATACTCCAATGGCCATGCAAGAAAAGAACGCGAAAACATATCTAGTCATCTAAACTGAATTCTTTGGGGTATTGAAGATCTTTTAAAAAAGGGTGATGAAATATTTGTTGATACCTGAAATAATGAAATTCTCCAAAAGTTAAAAGAACATATTAATGATGAGAAACTCCAGTTAAAGAACATGATGAAGAGTATAAAACACGAATTATCATCGTTAAAGTTGAGTATTCAAAAAATGGAAGAATGAGTAAATCCAATAGATAAATCATGAAAACAATCATATAAAGAATTGGAAAAGACACTGAAATCATGAAATTTTGAATCATTGCAAGCAGATACAGACTTACCTCACTTGAATTCTGGTCAATTCATGATCTTGAAAGTAAAGTGAGATAACTTCAATGGTATCTGAGCATATAGAATAAGTAATAAAAAGGTGGCTTTCCTTGTAAAAGCTTCAAACATACTTAAAAAACTTAACCTGAATGATTTGCTAATCAATAGATATGAAGATATACAACCATTTGAAGAAACACTCAAACCATGACGATACTATAGTATCAAAAAAGTTCCTCACTCATCATCAAAATATTACTCTTTGTTTGATGAAGAGGTTGAAACATAAAAATTATCATTAATCATTAAAATAAATAGATTTGGAAAATTTAACAAGAAAATTACTCGTCGTCGCATACACGCCTGACATTATCAAGAGCATGCTTAAAACGAATTTCTCAGTTCTAGAAATTTCTAGAAGAAGAGAGATTTGGGAAAGCATAAAAGATTCGATTACTGATCAAATTAGTCAGCAAGATTGGCTACTCTGGAACGATAGATTTGATGAATCTGCATCAACTTTAGTAACACCAGTGGTAAATACAGTAAATGATTACATTACAAATTACAATCTAGGTAATTCTTTAGATGCTGACAAGTTTAGAAGCTTGTTCGTGAGAAATCTAAAAATTATGTTTGATGCAAACAAAGATTTCATGAATAGTCAACTCATGAAGTCTAAGGAATTATTGACAGAAACATTAAACAAAATCCAATAAAATGTTAAAACTAATTAAAATTATCAAAAAAATATTTAAAAGTCCTGCAAATCCTTTAGGAGGTTTTATTCTAGCATGGTTGGTATCAAGAGCAATAGGCACTGCAAAATCTTATTGTGAAAGACAAGGAGTTGATTTTGATCTCATAAATAAGGAAATTGAAGACTCTCTTGTTGAAGTTATGTCTGAAGAAGGTTTCGATTTAAAGTGGGAAAAGATGAAGGATCAAGCTGGATTCATAAACGATCTTGTTCTTGATAATGTAAAGAAAGTGTTGCCATCATTAGTTTTTAGCAATAAAGATGTGGAAGGTGACAATAAAAATCCTAAATTTTCTATAGTGGAAAAGTTAGATAGATTTGTAAGAGATCTAGCTGTAGAGCTTAAGAAACAGAAGGATGGTCTAGAAAGTAAGTTTAAAGATTCTGATCAAGAAGAGTGAAAGAACCAATATTCCAGAAATATTTATAAAAGTTCGATATTTTATATCGAACTTTTTTTTATAAATAATTTCCATCATAGCAAGTTTCTTGGTAATTTTTATTCGAAATATGTAAATATTCATAATGTAGGCATATCTATAAATTTCATCACTTTTTCACTTCATCCTCCTTCCATTCAAATCCCACTTCACTACACTGGTGTTATTTAGAATATAACACAAGAATGTCAGAAAAAATCAACACCTACCTCCAATCCAAACTCAATGATCAACAATATGCTGCGGCAAGTTATGTCACGGGTAATAGCCTCATCTTAGCATGAGCTGGCTCAGGAAAGACGAGGACACTCACCTACAAGATTGCTAATCTTATCTATGGTCATGGCGTGGATGAGGAAAGTATCCTCGCTGTTACCTTTACCAACAAAGCCGCGGCTGAGATGAGAGAGAGGTTGGAGCATATTATCGCTGATATGAAGACACAAAGAACGTGATCAAACACCTGAGAAGCCAGTTCTTCTCATGATGAATTTTGACCTCCTGATGATTTTGTGCCACCGGAGGCGCAACTACCCTCTTGGATGGGATGAACTCAGCAGTATCAATGGATAGGGACCTTCCATAGTATCTTTCTAAAAATCTTGAAACAAGATATCGAGGAAATCGGTTTCCTCTGGAAGAAAAATTTCGTGATCTATGATAGTGCGGACAGCACCTCCATGATCAAAAATATTATCAAAGCTAAGAAGTATGGCGAAATCGTTGACGCTAAAGATGCTAAGTTCACGATCTCTCAGTGGAAGAACAAGGGATATCACCCAGAACAAGCATGACTTCACTGTGAATCTCAATCTCAAGAGCGAATCTTAGAAGTATACCAAGAGTACTGGAAACAATGTCAAGATGCTAATGCTCTCGATTTTGATGATCTTTTGTTATTGCCAAAATTATTGTTTGATAAGGCTCCTGCAGTACTTGCAAAACGACAAAATACCTTTTCGCATATCTTAGTGGATGAAGCACAAGATACCAATACGATACAGTTCGACCTCATGAAACAGTTGAGCCAAGGGAAAAATGAACTGAGCAAGACGATTACCTTTATTGGGGATGATTATCAATCCATCTATCGTTGGAGATGAGCAGTGATGCAAAACTTCCTGAATCTTGAGAACTTACGACCCGGGATAGAAACCTTCAAGCTTGAAATTAACTATAGATCATTGCCCCATATCGTGGAGGCAGGAAATGCTATTATCAAGCAGAACAAAGTACAATACGACAAGAACATCAAGGCATTTAGAGAGGGAGATAAGCATATTCGTGTGTTTGAGTTTGCTGATGAAAGAGATGAAGCAGCTCAGATTATCGAGATGATCGCAAAAGTAAAGGAAGAGGCTGACAAGTCTCGATCTGATTTTACGATCCTGTATAGGACCAATGCTCAATCAGTACCCTTTGAGCAAGTATGCATAGCGGACTCCATCCCCTACAAGATCGTATGAGGGAGAAAGTTTTTTGAAAGAAAAGAAGTAAAAGATATTCTGTCTTACGTGAGATTTTTGAGTAATCCAAGTGATAGTCTAGCACTCAAGAGAATCATCAACACTCCATGACGCTGAATAGGAAAGACATCAATAGAACAATGCGAAGCAATTGGTGCGCAGAAACAGTTGACATTCTCGCAAGTAGTGATGAACATAGAAGAACATGAGACATCACTAAAACCAGCAGCCTACAAGAAGTTGCTCCAATTCAAGACCATGATCCATATCATGTTACAAAACCTCATCATGCAGACACCTTCAGAACTCATTGATCAAATCACCAGAGGAATTAAGTATGAAGCACATGCAATCAAACAGGATGGGAAAGAAAAAGGAGAAGAAAGAATGGCAAATATTGGTCAACTAATCAATATGGCCACAAGATTTACTGAAACAGGGTTAGAAACCGTTACCTTCTTTTTGGATGAAGTTTCTTTGATGACGAGTATAGAAGAAGCAAGTGCAGATGATGCAGAAGCTATCAAGATGATGTCGGTCCATGGATCTAAATGACTAGAGTTTCCCTATGTCTTTATCGTAGGAGTGGAAGAGAATATTTTACCCTTAGCCAAGGCGAAGTTTGATGATGCAGAGCTTGAAGAAGAAAGAAGAGGAATGTACGTAGCAATTACGAGAGCTCAGGATCATTTATTTTTGAGTTATGCTGCTTCCAGGATGCAACGAGGTCAGCTCAAATATAATCAACCCAGTAGATTTATCGAAGAGATACCAGAACATCTCGTAAAGAAATACACTATGTCCAACGCTAGCGCCTATCAATGAACAGCTGCAACCGTTGATCGAGATGAAGGAGCCCGTGTAAAACACAAACTCTTTGGTCCAGGAGTGATCTTAGAAGTCTGGGATCGTATCTGTATCGTCAGATTTGATAATGCGAAGTTTAATGTAAGGAAATTGGAGGGAAAGTGGCTGAAGGAGGAATAAAAATCTTTGATTGACTTTACCAAGCTTTACCAAGCTTCCCTAAGAAAAAAACTAGGCTAAGGAGGCTGTCTCAAAATTAGTTTTCAAGCAATACAAAAACCAAGCAATCACGCTTGGTTTTTATTTTCTTCGAACTAATCTAAAATCTTCCTCTTATGCTACCTGTTTAGCTCTATATCCAATGATCTTTTGAAAGTTATGC
>CALGNI010000035.1 GCA_937958645.1 Candidatus Absconditabacterales bacterium | reverse complement strand
CTTTGCATCCAAAAAGACGCTTTACCTCAAGATCTGATGTTTCAAGGATGCATGAATCTAAACTCACGTCTCATTGCCTCATTTTAGTACTTGATTCGTCTCATCCTCACGTGCACCCAAAAAGTTTAAAGTTTTCAATTTATCGCTGGAAAATCCTTGCAAACAGGGATTCCTTCATTACACTTTAAAAAAACTTTTACTAATCCAAAACTGATGGTGTGATATGTGTTGTTATGAATATTGTTGTGAGGAGCGTTGGGATATTCATTGTTTCACTTTAGATATAATGATACTGACCAAATAGACACCTTAAGAAAACGCTACAAGACTAATCAAGATGATTATGAACTCATGCAGCATGAAGTACAAGAACTGAGTGCGCAAAACGAAATATTGAAAAAAAGAACCTGAAGCCTGCTGCAACAAAACGAAGATTATTCGAAACTGGTTTCGGAGCTCAGTAGATATTATTTTCATATCAAAGAAGCTACTCATAAGGTCCAAGAGTTGGGTAAGTTATTACGTGTGTATGATTCTGATTTGGATCAAAAGTTGACGAAGGTTTGATTTGAAAGCAGCGGTGATCGTATCGTCACGCAAATGCCAGTGATCAAGGAAGGTGCAATGAATACTTCTCCTGTCACAAGTGAGGTAGTGAAGAAGTACTTCTAGAAGACACGGTCGGTGATTGAAACTTCTATAAAGCGCGATCAGTGACCGCGCCTTCTAGAAGAAATATATACATATCACGCTTTCTAGGAAAACGATTTATAGATTATCATGGATGTTTGATTTTGAAGAAGATTTTATCACTCGTTTGGTGCAGCAGGATGAAGCTGCTTTTTCTGCATTTTATGAAATGACGATTGATGTTTTCTATCGTTATTTGATGGGGCGTTATTATTTGAGTGAGTGAGACACGCAAGATCTCTTGAGTGATTTTTATGTAAAGTGCTGGAGAGGACTTTCAAAGTATAATCCAGAATATAAATTTGAGACCTATATATGGACGATTCTAAAAAACCATGCAAAAGATTTTTTCAAAAAGAAAAAATCAGTGCAACTCAAAGATGAGCATTTAGATTCAACTTCTCTTATTACTCAAGGAGAGGATGAGATGTTGGAGGAGCTTCAAAAAAATTATGATTATGATATTATTCATAAAACGATGCAGTCTATTGATGAGCAATCATATGAAGTAATTTACATGAGATATATTGATGAAATGTCCTATGAAGAAATGAGTGAGTTTTTGGGGCTGAGTCAAGATGCAGTAAGACAAAGACTTTCTAGAGCGTTGAAGAAAATAAAAGGTCACGTGGAAGACGTAGATTTACATTAATGGATGAAAGTTTATTAGTAAAATACGTCATTTGTCAATAATATTCCTTTAGAACTAAATAAATCACCCTAAAATGGCTCTATAGAGCTGTTTTTTTTTGTTGTTAATCGGTCTATTTATAAGTGCTTCGTGAAAAACGGCTTGAAATTGCAGCTTAAGCGCATAGTATGTAATAGTGTTTTTATTTACTTATTCATAAACTAATGACTAAGACACAACTTATCGCACATTTAGCTGACAAACTAGGTGTATCAAAAAGATTGGCAGGAGATTTTATCAACGAGTTCGTAGCTGCTGTAATTAGTGGTGTGGACAAGAGTGGTGAAGTAAGAATCCAAGGTTTCGGTACATTTAAGAAGTCACACAGAAAAGCTAGAACAGGTGTGAATCCAAGAAATCCAGTTGAAAAAATCAAAATCCCTGCAATGGATGTTCCTACATTCAAAGCTGGATCTGATTTCAAAAAGACATTAAGAAAATAAACCCTTCTTATAGTCTGCGCAGACAACTCCGTCCTTATTGGGGGCGGAGTTTTCTTTTTGTTGAGAAAGTGAGGTGAATTAATTGCTTGTCTGAGAATTAGGACCGAAGGGACGAAGTGATCAGCTGCAAGGAATATATGCCGAAGGCAAAGGTAAATTAGGTGAATTGGGTGAATTAGGTGAATTAGGTGCATTGGGTAAATTAGCTGAGATAGGCGATAGGCGAGCTAGACAGGTTAGGCAAGAAATATATGCTGAAGGCAAAGGTGAGTAAATCTATTGAGATTGCCACGTGGTTCCTCCTTATAATTACAGTTAAGGAGGTGATGATTTACTTCGAAAAGAGATAGAAAGATTATTTTTTATCTTTTTTTCGAGCAGTGAAGGATTGCCTCCTCGAGGAAATGATAGCAAACAAACCAATTCATTTTTTTGAACTTTCTTCGAACTTCTGTATTCTAACTCTTCGATAAGTTTTTCATCATTTCCTTAATACTAATTTACCCAACTTGTCCAACTCGCCCAACTTGCCTTTGCTTTCTACTTTCCTATTATTCTTGTTATGAAAAAACACTGGATCAGGAGGAATCCCTTCTATAGAGGATATATGCTCAGTAAGGCTCGACTTGCGTGGAGATCTTTTGGTAAGCCAGGAGGTTCCATGAAGTTTTTGTGAATCACGTGAACTGATGGTAAATCAACTACGAGTGCAACCTTGTATCATGTGATGAAGAATGCTTGAATGAAGGTAGGACTAATAAGCACGGTGTTTATCGATATCTGAGATGGGTTAACAGATAATGAGACACATATGACTTCTTTGGATCATAAAATCTTTTGGAAGTATATTCAAGAGGCAGAAAATAAAGGATATACGCATATGGTCATAGAAGTCTCGTCGCATGCCTTATATCAATATCGTACTCGACCACTGATGTTCGAGTGAGTAGGATGCACCAATATTACTCGTGAACATCTAGACTTTCATGCCACTATGGATCATTATGTACGCTCAAAGGCTGAATTGTACGCTCGTACTACGCCTGATGCTTTGTGAGTACTCCCTATCGATTTCGCATATACTTCTGATTTTTCCCATGATGGATTGGAGCTGATGAAATTTGGGTACAATGACGCCGCAGATATATGGGTGCAGAATATACAAGAAAACGGAGAGTTGAAATTTGATTTACATACCAAACAATGAACCGCAAGAATCAATACACGCATCGTATGAGCCTTCAATGCTGATAATATGATGATCGCCGCTGTTTTGGCCATGAGAGTCTGATTGGATCTAGAACAAGTAGTTTCTGGGCTGAGTTCATTTGAATGATTGCCAGGGAGACAAGAATTAGTGATGACAAAGGAAGGAGTGACAGGAATGATTGATTTTGCGGTAACCCCCGATGGATTGAAAACTTTGTACATGGCGGTAAGAAAAATGGGATACCAAAAGATCATCGCCGTGTTTGGCGCTACAGGAAATAGAGATCAAGGAAAAAGACCAAAAATGGGTGCTATCGCAGCGCAGACATGCGATGTAGTGATTATTACTGAGGACGAAAATTATCACGAGGACGGGTTGAAAATCATGCAAGCTGTTGCTGATTGAATCGATCATAAAATAACCGATACTAAGGTTGAGCTCGTTCAAGACAGATCACAAGCTATCAAGCGTGGATTGGAGTTAGCATGACCGGGAGATGTGGTGGTGGTGACCTGAATGGCTAATTTTACTACCAGAGCGATGAATGAAGGCGATATTCCTTGGAATGAGAGGGAGGTGATACACGAACAGATGAATATCTTAGGTCTGCATGTTGAGCAATAGGGGTACTACTAACCTTATTTTTTTGGTTAGTTTGAATAATTGTAATAAATAGTGAAATGGACTTTATTAGACGTATTGATTTATTTGCTAGAGTAGTAAAAGCGCTTTTTAAGCATATTGCTCATTAGTAGATTTTAACATTATTAAATCATAGATCTTGAATATTCGATAATTTTACTTATAGATAAAAAAATAAATTAAAAATTTAAAAACAAAAGATATGGAAATTATGGAGTTAAGTGCTGTTATTGAGAGATGCATATTCTCTGAGGAGTTAAAAGAGTATTTATTAGGCATTGATGAAGTTCATTATCAATCATACTATTACGAGTTGATTTTTATGAACTATAAGGAAACTGTGTTTCCTTGGATACTAAGGAAGAAAAAAGAATTGGATATTTATAATGCTATTGAGTTTTATAATGGAGTCTTACTTTCCGAGATATCTTTGGAGATTATTTATTATTCAAGACGGAATATTTTCATTACCAAAATGTATCCTGAAGTAATTACTCATAAATATTCAGAGATATCTAATAAAAAAATGCACATCAATCTGATTCAAGATAAATTTAACAAGAATGAAAAGCAAGGTAAATACACCATTGATGATATCAGTGAGCAATGTTTATCTATTAGGTTCAATTCACACAAAAGTGTAAGATTACTGCTAGAACAGTTAGGTGTGTACTAATTGAGTACCTAATTAACTAAATGAAAGAGATAGGAAGATTGTTCTTATCTCTTTTTTTCTTCTTCTTTTGTGCTTTCATTTATTTATACTCCATCTATGAAAAAGACAGCTACAAGGACTCGCAAAAAGAAAGCTAATTTTGCTTTTATTGATAACGAAAATGTGAATGTTTCGGTGAAACGTTTAGGTTGGAAGATAGATTGGGCTAAGTTTAGAAAATGGCTTAAGGAAGATTTTGATGTGGAGGTGGCCTACCTTTTTATGGGGTATATGCCTGAGTATCAAAAGATGTATGATTTTTTCGAATCAATTTGATATACGCTTATTTTCAAGAAAGTTCGTCAAGGTGATCATGTTCCAAATAAAGGGAATATTGATACAGACTTAGTGCTACATACTATGATAGAATATAGCAATTATCACCAAGCAGTAATTGTTTCTGGAGATGGTGACTTCACCTCGTTGGTTGAACATCTTGCCAACAAAAAGAAACTAAGATGCGTGATAGCTCCCAATAAAAAAAGAACCTCTGATTTTCTGCAGGAAGCTACAGAAGGAAGGTTCTTGTTTTTGGATGGATTCAAAAGAAAACTCTCATATACCGGGAAGCCTGCTTGAAAGGCTAAGAAGAAACAAGAGGAGGAGCCGTTTTGGTTGGAGTAAGGTATAAGGATCATCATTTTGATGGAGGAACGACTGAAGTCGCACAAAGGGATACATTGCAATAGATCTCGAGAGGTCTAATTATACTCGAGATCCTTCACTTCGTTCAGGATGACCAGTTTTCTACCATGTCTAATTCACCTTTGCCTTCGGCATATATTCCTTGCAGCTGATCACTTCGTCCCTTCGGTCCTAATTCTCAGGCAAGCAATTAACTCGCCTAACTTGCCTAATTCACCTAATTTACCCAACTTATTCAAACATCCTTTGCAGATCCTCATCTCTGATCATCGTAGGATTTCGTAAGGGGTCGAAGGTGATTTCTAGGGCAACTTCTCGATCTGGATAGACTTCATTGATGGCATTGATGGTCATTTGTTTGATGAGATCTCCCATCGGACATTGGGGTGTCGTGAACGTCATCAAGATTAGAATCAGATTGTCATCTTCATTGATCGTAATATCATAAATCAATCCAAGAGTCCAAATATCGATCACAGGAAATTCTGGATCATAGACGGTTTCAAGCTGAGCTTGAATGGTTTTGAACATTTCTTGGAATTCTTCTTGGTCGCTTCAAGGTTGATTCATGGGAATAGATAAGAACTAGGCTTGGTTTTCAAGATTGGTGCTATAAGCAAGGACAGGGATGAGGCCTATAAACACTAATAAGGTTACTATTCATCGAAAATTGGTTCGCATATTGTTGATCATGAGTGTTAGATTTACCATCATAAACAACGCGAACAGGAGTGATAGTTTGTAGCTGAATGAGCTTTGTTTGCTATGATCTGTTTCTGAACTTCGTAATTTATACAATCATAAAAAGAAAAAATACATCAATCATCGAACGATCATAAATAGTCCGAGATATCAGAAAGAAAGTCAAAGAATCGGGCTTTCGTAAACGTTTACATAATTGTATAAGACACTGATGATGATTAATCAGATGAGAAATTTAATTCCTGCTCAAATACTATAAGTCTGCATATACTGATGCGCGTTTGGTAAATAAAAAGAGGTCTATCGTATCGATTTCACTTTATTTATAGATCTATGTTTATTTCTGAGTTGTCTTCTGCATCTACCATGACTTCATTTAAAGATGGAATATATAGGAAGTTGTTTCAAAGGCTATAGAATTTGTAATAGAGTTTTTCTCGAATCGTCTGAAAGAGGGGAATGAATAAGTATCATAAGACAGGCGGTAAAGACATCAATATGTTTACTTGAGATCCCACATTAGTATTGAGTATTTTATACATCATCGCAAAGATAAACACCGCTACTGCAAATCCCCAAGCCGAACCAATCATACTACTGGCTGCATAATTTGGATTGGTGGTGATTTCTATTCCTGAATAACACAGATAGATGGTGAGCAAGATATGCAATCACAGCACCAAAAACAGTACCGTCACTTGACCAGCGAAGATAAAATATAGTGGGATGAAAAAGATAAAGAGTAAGATATTTAACAGCAAGGAAATCGTAAACATTTTACGCATATCATAGTATTTGGTCGTATACACGAGATTGAACACACCTGCCAAGATAAGATTTCCAATGAAGGTCCCAATGAAGGCAATGATCAATAAAATCACAGGCAACAAGGGACTAATAGTGGCTCAAGAATCACCAGCATTGAGCGCTCAGCTAATAACTCAAGCAACTAAGATAAGCATGACGAAAATCAAAAAAGCAATCGCAGTTCATACGATCAATCAAACCATTCATTTGATCATTACTTGTCGACCTGTAGGATTATGTGGTTCTATATCCAATGAGGTCAGTGCTTTTTTGCGACGAGTCATGGTGAATAATTGAAAATTGAAAATTGATTATGGATAATTTTTTCTTTCTTCTAAAGTACTACTTTTGAGTCGATTTGCAAAAGTAAATGATGCATTTTACGCGAATTTTATTTCTAAGAAAGAATACCAAGAAGCTTGCTTCGTAGTAAATAAAAGCAATTCCTATCAAGGATACCACGAAGCTTGCTTCGACGGTAATCATTATTCTTCAACTATCTCCACCCACCACTCATTAGTTCTCATCCATGGGGGAGTCATTGGATCATTGTATTGGGCTAGAGTCATGTCGCCAGTTCGTTGAATATTTGCTTGTGCTAATGCAGAGAGGAAATCTCCCTTGTTTCTTCAAGCATTGAGACTCGTAGCGTACCCTGAAAAGCTCCAAACAGCACGTTTGACCGGGAGTGTTTCAGTGATGATTATATTGCTATTGTTGGGGATAGGT
>CALGNI010000034.1 GCA_937958645.1 Candidatus Absconditabacterales bacterium | reverse complement strand
TAGGTGATATGAGAAAGTCAGTTTATGTAATTTGATCAAGAAGGTAGAGCAGAATCTAAGGAAGCATCAGTTCTCACGTATGAAATCGGATGACGATGAACCGAATTGGCTTATGCACCCAAAAAGTCTTGATTCGTCACTCAAAAATAAAAGAAGCCTTGACCGATGTTTCCATCGCCTGAAAGGCTTCTTAGGTGGTCGGGTTGACCAGATGATTGTTTCAGGCGAGATGTATTGTTTTTTTAAGTCGTTGCCCTCACCCCAGCCCTCACCCAACCGCTTCGCTAGGAGAGGGGGGACGAGATGATTGATCTCACGGAGGACGAGGCAATGCCGTCGTCCTTACGATGCTGTGAGTGTATGGATAATGCCTTACGACGGACGTAAGATACTACGTCTCGAACGCGCGGTCGCCGACCGCGCCTTCTACGCTTCACACCCACTACACTTAATCTGTCTACTCAACTGCTGAGCAGCATTCATACTGTGTTGATAGTACAATGTCTTGATTCCTTGTTTCCAAGCATCCATGTATAGTGCGTTGATTTCTTTGACGGGCATAGATGGGTTTACCATGAGGTTGAGTGAGATTCCTTGGTCGATGAATTTTTGTCTGTCGGCTGCTTGATCGATGATGGTGTATTGATTGATCTCTGAGAAGGTCTTGAAGACGTTTTTTTCATGCTCTGAAAGGAAGTCTAGGTGCTGCACTGATCCGTCGTTGTCTCTGATAGATTCTCGTGTGTCTCTGGTATTTTCTCCTTTTTCTTCCAAGATTTTTTCTAGTTCTCTATTTTTGATAGATACTTTTGTCTTAGCTAGATCCTTCACATAGTAGTTTGAGAAGAATGGTTCGATACTTTGTGATACTTGACCCAAGATAAATGCAGAAGAGGTGGTTGGTGCGATAGCGTTTAGTGTCGCATGTCTTCTTCCGTATCATTTCAATACTGATGGTTCTCCGTATGTCTTAGCCATTTCTTCTGATGCTGCATATGATTTTTCTTTCACGAGTTGGTGGATTTCTTTGTTCAATGCGTATGCTTCTTCACTTTCGATAGGGATAGATTTTGCTTGGAGACATGAATGCCATCCTAGTGTTCCTAGACCGAGCGCTCTATTTTCTACGGCGAAGTTGTATGCTTTTTCTATGAATGCAAACTGATTTTTCTTTTCTCTTTCTGGATGATCTCTGAGTGCTTCAAGCTTCGTGATAAATTCACTCATTACTGCGTCTAGGAAATAGATCATGGTTTCTACTGCATCGGTATCTTTCCAGTCATCATAGCGAGAAAGGTTGATAGATGATAGACAACAAACAAATGATCGATCTTCAGAGCTTGGAAGCATGATCTCGGTACACATGTTACTCGCGTATATCTTATGCTTGTCTTTATAACAATCCACCGTGTTGTCGTTTACGTTGTCTGTGAAGAAAATATATGGATATCCTATTTCTCCTCTTCTTTGGATCACTTGTGCCCAGAGAGCTCTTTTGTCTGAGTCACCACCTGCCATTTCCTCCATTCGTTTGTTCGTTACTGTCACTCCATGCGTTAATTTTTGTATTGGATTTCCTTCTGTACCTATCTTGAGAAATTCTGCTGCATCTGGATGCTCTAGGGGAAGGTATGGAGAAAGATGTCCTCTTCTCATTGATCCTTGACTCACGACATCGATCAGTGACTCGAACAATTGCATGAAGTGCACCGCTCACGATGAATGTCCATTATTTGTTATTTCTGATCCTCTATGACGCAACGCACCAAAGTATGCTGAACAACCACCACCGAACTTACTCATCATTCCTACTTCTGCTTGGGTATGTAAGATATCTCCCATATTGTCTCCAATATATGATCCGAAACAACTAATCGGCAATCATCTATTGAGACCAAAGTTTGACCAAACCGGTGAAGAAAGCGAATAGAATCCTTTTGACATATATCCTTCGAACTTATCAGCAAATCCAGGTTTATCCAAGATCTTTTCTGCTGTCTCAGCGATAAATCTAATTCTCTCTTCAGGTGTTTGATCACCTACGAGGTATCATCTTCCCAAGAACAATCTTGAGTATTCAGTCAACCAGTAATACGGCTTACTCGTATCCAGCGCTCATTCAAACTTAGTTCCATGAGATGAACCAGTGCTTGACGAAGTAGCTTGTTCAGCTTTTCCGATGAGTCATGTATTGTTTGTAGTTGTTGTGTCGGTTGTTGTGTTTGTCATGGGTGGGGAGGGGAAGGGTTAAAAGGGGTTGGGCAAGTTAGGTGAATTGGGCAGGTTGGGGTTTTAGTAATTCGTCATTCAGAGCCGGATGATTGTCAAGCGAAGTATGAGCTTAGATGATCTGCGGCGTGGAATCTCGTGTCATTTTATTACATAATAGATTTGGTGTTTTAGGTTGGTGCCCTCGGCTCTCTATTTGTCCAGGAGGTCTTTTACTAATCCAAAATACGAATGCAATCAATAAGGCTATAACTCAAGCTATTCAAATAAGAAACGCCGTAATATTGGATTCGCCTACATCTTTTACGAATATTAATATTCAAATTATTGTAGATATACTAATCGAAAATAATAGTAAGTGATAAGGTAATTTTCTTTCTTTACTTGTTAATTGATTAATCTCATATTGTCAGATACTAGTGTAATTTTCAGAATTTGATAACTCTTTTTCTGGCAATATCATTTTTGCTTCGATGCTTCAGATTAGTTTTGATCCATTAGAGAAGGTCATGAATGCAAAGAATCCAAAGAGAAGTAAGACTGGTACATATCATAGTATTTTCAAGATTTTTTGCTTCATACATATACAGCTAATAAAACTCAGTTTTTATATCCTCTCGAGATCCTTTACTTCAGGATGTTTTATCGAAATATCCCTGCGTTCAGGATGACGGATTGTTCTTCACGATGGATTCTTCAGCGCAAACCTCATACAATCGCTTCGCTCTTGTTGAGTTTTCCGCTTCTGAATGACGAATGGTTTATTTTTGCTTTCGTCGTTCTGATGTATATTAGAATCCATAATGTATATGGATCCTGAAATAGCTTTGCATATATTACTTACATCTATAATCGTCGTCCCTACGGTCCTAGTTTATAGGTAAGTAATTAAATTCAGGATGACGGACTTTCTTTAGAAAAGATCGTCACTCGTGATACTCTGAGTCTTCTTAGAATAGTTAATCGATCTCTTATCGAAGAAATCTACGTGTTTGGTAGCAACGATTTCGTCATCGAATCGGTAGGTTTGTGCAACAAGTGTTTCGTCGATGTCGAAGACTTTTTTCATCCCTATGCTTTCTAGTGAATTGTTGAATCTGTTTTTGATGAATTCTTTCACGACTGCTTTTGGCAAGAATTCTAGTTCACCTTTTTCGAAGATCCAGTCTACGATGTTTCCCTCTGCTTCCATGGCTTTGTGGCACATGTCTCTGATGGTATCATAGTATTCTTCATCGAACCATGTTGGATTTTCTTGTTTGATGATGTTGATCAGATCGATCCCAAATAATCCATGAATTTGTTCTTCTTTACTCGTTGCTTCTACTACATTTGAGATTCCTCTAAATAAGTTTTTGAACTTATTAAATGACATGATGATCAAAAATTGCGAGAACAACGATACATGTTCTATAAACAGAGAAAATAATAACAGTCCTTGAGCATAGTCTTTGTTTTCTTCTGATTTTGAGTTTCTTAGTGCTTTTTCTAGGTAATTTACTCTTTCCATGATCACCGGGATGTCTTTGATTTTTTCAAATTCATTATTCAATCCCAAGATCTCTAGGAGGTGAGAGTAGGCATCTTGATGACGAACTTCTGATTCTGCAAAGGTCGCTCATACTGATCCGATCTCTGCTTTTGGTAGTTTTTTATATACGTCTCATCGGAAGGTCTTTACGGATACTTCGATCTGAGCGATGGCAAGCATCGTATTTTTTATTGCATTTTTCTCTACTTCGTTGATATCTACATTGAAGTTTTGGATATCGCTGGTGAAGTTGAACTCAGTATGAATCCAATATGAATGGCGAACTGCATCGACGTACTGAAGAAGTTCTGGATATTCATATGGTTTCATATGAAGTCTTTTCTTGAAGATATTTCTTTTTCTTTCTTGTTGTCTGCTGGCTCTATAGATGATGTATTGTTTGGCTACATCATGAAACTGACTTTCCATCAGTTGTTCTTCTACTACGTCTTGGATCTCTTCTACATCCCAGATGAAGCTAGGATTTTCATTGATCTTTTGATCAAGTCTACCGTTTACCAGTGTTGCTACTGCTTGAGCATCAGCGAGAGTCCCGTGCTCAGAAGCCTGCATCCCTTTGAAGATAGCATTCTGGATTTTCTTTAGATTGAACGGTTCAATCATATTGTTTCTTTTCTTTACTTGAGTTGGGGTCATAATAAAGTTGAAAGTAGAAAGTAAAAAATAGAAAGCTTTTGGAGTTTAGAGATTAGAATCTAGAGTTTAGAGCGAATCTAATTCTAACTCTATATTCTAACTCTTTTTTGGCTACTAAGAAAAATGCGTCAATATTGACCTCATACTATATCTTGTGGCGTTTATTTGTTTCGACTACTAGATCTAGTGTTTTTTTATGATTCGCGCTGAAGAAAACAAGAGAGAAAAACAGAAAATTTTTGTTCGCGAGTTGCTAGGTACTACCTAATTTCTGGAGCTGATATTAGAATAAATGAACCAGTGAATCAGTATTTTGGGGATGAGGTTTTCTATCACATTTGAATCTATATGTCAAGTTTGCTTGGCTCTATTTTTTCTATGGTAAGTAAAAGTTGAGAAAAGACAGTAATATAGCTATAATACAGTCATTATATATAACCCAATAGAAAATGGTGGATAATATGGACTATGAAATCTTCTCTCTTCCGATCAAAGAAGTGAGAA
>CALGNI010000033.1 GCA_937958645.1 Candidatus Absconditabacterales bacterium | reverse complement strand
ACTGAGCCTTAATCCGATGTCAGTACTGAGATTTGTCTCAGAATATTTAGAGATAAATACTTTCTGAAAAAGCACTACTTATGCGGGTCCCAATCTGTTTGGTCACTACAAATCTCAGAAAAAAGTCGGTCTTATTTAGTACTAATAAGTAAATCAAGATTTATCGTAAATACCAATTACACTTGCCTTGATGATATAAAATCAGGAGGCTCCATAATTGAATTAACAAAACAACATTCAATAGATTCGTTTTTAGAAAAATATTGGATAGTTGCGGACTACAAAAGAAGTCTAAAGTTAATAAGGAAAGTCAAAGCAACATCTAAAAGACTACAGTAGCAGCAAATACAACATCACTACTTAATTAAAATATCTTTTTCAAGAATCCCTTTCACATTTACGTGAAAGGGATTTTCTTTTTCGATAAAATATCTTCATATGAATTATTTTATACAAACAAAAAAGCACTCCTCAGAGTGCTTTTCCTCAATCGATTGAAATTATTCTTGTTCCTGCTCTTGCTCTTCTTCTTCACTCTCTTGTTCAGCACTAGCTGAACTATGCTTATCAAGCAATGCTTCGATTTGTTCTGGTGGAAGTGCTCAGATAAATTGGTCAACAACCTCTCCTCCTTTGAAGATAGTTACTTGTGGGATACTTCTTACGCTAAATTGCATAGAAAGATCTCCATTTTCTTCTGCATCGACGTCTACAGTCAAAAGCTCTACATCATCTCTAGACTCTGCAATATCATGCAACACAGGCTTCAATAATCTACATGGACCACATCGTTCAGCCCAAAAATCAACAAGAACAATCTTATCGCTGTTTGCTAAATGAGTATCAAACATTTCTTTTCATACAATTTCAGTAGCCATGATTATAATAAGTAAGGTAAAATTTTACAAAGGAAAACCCTATGGTTTCATACATAGAGTATACTGATTATGCTACTAATTTCAAAATATCAATATTAGAATAATTACCGTCGAAGCAAGCTTCGCGGTATCCTTGGCAGGAATTGTTTTCTTTACTACAAAGCAAGCTTCTTGGTAATCTTTCTTCGAAATCTAACTCTGGAAGTACAATACCGTTACAATTTTCTTCAAAGCATTCAATATCTTTACTCAAAGCTCTACGAATCCTCTCACAGCAAGAACTTCAAATTGTTCTAGTTTTGACAAACCAGCTTTGATTCTGATGAAGAATTTTTGTGAGTTCACCTCCAATACAACGTCATGCATTTTTTCACCAAACTTCGTAAATGATGCCTGAACTTGTTCAGTATCAAAAGATCTTTGAAGATCTTGCTTAACTAGAAGCGCTTGTTGTTGCATAGTGTTTTTTGAAAAGAAGTAAATCAACTTGAGTAAATGATTTGTATTTCTTTCTGTTTTCAATACAAGAGACAAAAGCAAACATTTCTTATAGAAACATTCAATTAATTTTTATGGATACTTCATATTAATTATTTTAGATTTATTGGCTCAATTCATGGCTTTTAAGAACTCATACTTAGCAGAACTCATAAAAAAACTCAAGAAATGGAGACATAAGATTATCTATTCAGATAATCTAAAAAGCATAATTGAAAAAACCATGAAGGACGAGTACACGCACAAAAAGGCGTATAAGCTCATTTATTATCTCAAAAACAAAGGTTATCTTTTGTCAATCAAAAAAGAAATCTTCTATGTCAAGCTCGCAGAAGACCATATCAGCGAAGATCTCATCTTAGAAGATCGATATCGATACATCCTCCACCACCATGCAAAAGGATCTACAGACAATCAACGATACATCTGATGACTCAAAGCACTAGAACTTTGACTCAATAACTTTTCAATCCCTGATGATGTGCAAGTCGTAAATCCCAAAAAGCAATCTAAAGAAATAGTCGTGGCTGGGAAAACCATGCAGTTTAAAAAATATAGCTCCAAGAAAGAAAATTATTTCAAACAATTCAAAAAACATACCCATAAAGTCAAAATGGGTAAATTTAGTTTCCCTTATTCAAGCCTAGAATTAGCTATACTAGAGTGCCTATATAACTTCGATGAAATTTACGATAGATATACTTATGAAGTCATCAAAAAAGTCATTAGAAAATCAACAAACTTCGATCTAGAGCGTCTCTCCAAGATCCTAAAGATCTGAAAGCATCACACCTCCATCAACAGACTCTACAAGATCGCCAAAAAAGAAAATAAGACCCTCGCAGCCAAGCTTTTGCCAATTATTAAGAAGTGGAGTTTTGTGTTAGATGTGTAAATTTGGCAAGTTAGGCAAGTTAGACAAGTTGGGTAAATTAGATAGTATTGTCGTCATCCTGAATGAGGAACGATTGAAGGATCTCGCGATGATTAAAACACTCGAGATCCTTCAGTCGCCTTTCACTATCGCTACAGACTTATTCAGGATGACATTCCATTTTTTCTTTTCTTCTACCTTCTTTCTTCTACATTCTTTCTTATGAATTCTAAACTCTAACTCTAATTCACATCCGCTCCCTCATACCACCACTTCACGATCTCTTCAACCTTAACTCCAGCTCTAGCCATCGCCTGTGCTCATTGAAGACTCATTCATACTCCATGACCTTTGAAAGTACTAGAATTGGCGCATGAAGTTACATCAAGCGTGTTTTGTAACCAAGGAGTATCTGTTCGTCCAAACATTTCTTTTCCCGAACGAGAGTACCCAGGACCACATTGATAATAAGGAAGAAGAACAATGTTGTTTTCGTAGGTGATTCGAGTATTTGAGAGCGATCTAATCGCTTCATTTCGCTTATTTGAACTAAGTTCAATCCCATATCAGACATATTGATGCATAATGCGGTTATCATCCACGAACCTATAGCTAGCATCTACAGGAACAAAAGGATGCACATTGGATCCATCCAAATAATGAGCAGTATAATTCTTAGTGGCAAGATACACAGCCTTCACCAACTCGGATTCATTCTTATCAGTCACCTCAAACAATCACCTTATATAGTCATCAAAATTCACATGATTTACAACCGTTCGTCATTGTTTCCAACCTTGTTGAAGATGACGCAAAGACTCCTGTTGAATACGTAGATCTCCTCTAAATTCATTGAATCACTGACCCGTTGGTCACACTCTTCCATAGTTATTGATACGCACAATTCCATTATTTATAATTTGTATCTCAGAGGTTTCATACACTTGAGCACCCACCGACACCTCCAGACGATCAGGAAACGCAAGCACATCAAGCTGTTCAACATTCACAATAGTTTCCTCATCCAAGCGCACTGTACATCACTGCAAACAACTCAAGTCTCGCTCAGAGAAACCAGTAGACAACTCATACAGCATCACAGAAACATCCTGTGAAAGGTGGTCTTGAAGATTTTCATAAGGCACAGGTTTAGTGATTTTTTGCACTCTGGATTGTAGAGCAAGTGGATATGATTGTCTATGAATATCTTCACGATGCTGGAGCAATTGATCTAGATCTTCTTGCCACAACAAAATAAGAGTAAATACGCTTAACTGATCTCAAGATTCTATGATCAAAGGAATACTTCCACTCCCATGATATTGAGTTCTAACAAGTGTAACAAATATCGATGCTCAATCAGAACGACATCAAGTCAAATCAACTCACTCATGAAAAATCTCACAAGAAAGATTTGTTCATCATGGAAGGTCGATAGCAATCTGAGTTTCTTCACCTGTTGCATAATGAACAATTCTTACAGGATCCAAAGAAATTTCCTGAAAATTAATCTCTCCACGGATCTTAAAATACGAAAGCAAAGCAGATACCTGAGCTTTCAACACAGGAATATGATCGATAATTTCAATTCATGGACATGACGTAGCTGATGCATCTTTATGTCATACGATACTTTCTTGCACTACACCAAACAAGTACGGAGAAGCATCACTGGTTTTAAATAAAGTCTGTTTAGCAAACGGATCAATGGAATACTCCCACGCCAATGAAGTCGAAAGCATCGTGAGCGCATTGAGCATCGCTTGCGTAGGCTTAGCATCCTCAAAATCACCCATCAATGCAATCCCTATCGTCCTAGTATTATTCCATTTGGTGTGAGCTCCTATGACACCAGGTCATCCAGCTCTTCATTCATAGATATTTCCCTCACTATCAATCAAAAAATGATAACCGATATCACCCCATCATCTAGAAAAACTATGCTGAACTTGAAGCCCCTGGAGAACAACTTCAGCTTCTTCACGATTAGCCGCAGCAATTCAAGCGGTGTGATGGATGACAATTGATTTCTTATCATCCTTATAGTTCAACGGCCACCGGAGTTCATTTCCTCATTCTTGCTGCACGACTTGATCCAAACTAAATCCTCGTTTTTCTAATCCATACTCTTGCACATCAATATCTTTAGGATGAAATTCTAACAACCACTCATTAGAATCATGATAATGCTCTCTATGTTCATTCTCTTGTTCAAAGACTTCATTTGCACTATTTCATCAAGATGCAAGCCATTGATCATAGGCATCTGTATTTGTTTTCCACCACTCATACCAAGGATGAGCATCTTGCCTCATCGTCTCATCAGCTCCCCATTGTTCACGGGTAATCAAATTTACTCCCTTTAGATCTCGTTCAGCAGCAAATCAAAAAGAGAAAAATAACGAAACTCACATGATCAACAATAGTTTTTTCATCCCGATGAATCGAATAAATAGATAGTAAAATGGTATCGAAACATCAATGAAGCAATAGATGAAGTTGAAGAAAAGACTTGACTTTAATGTTAAAATATGTATAACCTATTTACCTCGGCGCAGATACTGGAAAAACCAGTCGCCATTCATCTTTAAAAAAATCACATGAGAAGAATTCGCCCTCCCATAGGAGGATAACAACACAGCGTCTAAATGCGGGATAACTAAACCAATTAGTATCCCACAGGACAAAAACTAAAATCCTCATTAATAATGAGGTAATTCTGGCCCTAGCTTTTCAAGCAGGGCATTTTTTTTTGCAAAAAAATGATTACCGTTGAAGCAAGTTTATTGCTGTCTTTCTTAAAATTATACACTTCTTTTTCTCTTTCTCTCTTTCTCTCTTTCTCTCTTTTTCACTTTTTCACTTTTTCACTTTCCCTTTTTCTCTCTCTTCCTCTTTACATTCTCACCATGAACTTTACACTACCCTTATGTATATTCATCTCCACTGACATTCACATTATTCGCTCTTGGAAGCGATCTGAAGCCCGAAGAAGATCGCAAGGGAAGCAGCAGACTATGACATGAAAGCTATTGCCTTGACCGATTATAACGGTCTGTTCGGTGCGATAGAATTTTATAAAGCCTGCCAAGAAAAAGAAATTGCTCCGATCATCTGAGTGGAGCTAGGTTTTGTGAGTGATCAATCAATAAAGGATAAAAGTGAAGATAGTGGTAATATTGTATTGTTAGCAAAGAATTATGCTTGATATCAGCAACTACTCAAGATCGTTTCAGCTGCAAATCTTCATGGACGAAATAACGACAAAGCAAGAATTGATCTTAGCATTCTTGATACTCACGCCAAAGATCTCTATCTGTTGATCTGAGGAAATCAAAGTATCTTAGGAAAAATGATTCTCAACAACGAAGATGAACAGAAACTTGAAGCCATGCTGTGATCACTCAAAAACACCCTAGGAAAAGAAAACATTATCATAGAACTTACTGTCCAAGATGAATCAGAAAACCCAGATATCAAAAAAATCAATAAAGTACTAGAGAAAATCGCAAGCCAAGAAGAACTCACTATCACCTGCGCAAACAACTATCACTACGCAGAACAAGAAGATCAAAAGGTCTCAGAAGTTGCTCTAGCCATCAAAGATGGAAAGAGAATGTTTGATGATGATAGAAGAAAAGTCACCCTCCAACAGCATATCATGAGCGAAGAAGAAATTAGAACTATCGCAATCAACAACGGTCGAGATGCATGATTGATCGATCAGATGATCAGTAATACTGCAATGATAGCTGACAGTATCAACATAGAAATCCCCCTAGGAAAAATCCTCTTCCCAAATTACGAATCTCCTGACTTCATCAAAGAACTTTATGAAGAGAACAAGGCGGACTTAGTTCAAGCGTAGATAGCTTTTACTAAATAGCCTTAATCCTAAAATTCTTATATTACCCCTCAATACATCGAAGCATGCTTCCGTTGCGTTCCGCTACCACACGCAACATCCACGAAGGGGCGTCGGCCGCCGAGCTAATTAGTTCTCTATGCAGATTGAATGAAATGAAAATCTAAATAGATAGAAGTAATATAAAGCGAAGCAGGGAGTACCGTACTGCGCAGTAGCGTACTTTAATGCTACTAAGGGTTTTTCAATATTGTTCAACGAAGTATGAGCTATTTCAATATCAGATGCAAAGCAAAGCTTCGTTTTTGGACCTATGCTAAAAAAGAAGAAGGAAGCATAATTAAACTATTTAGTATTATTTATGTATCAAAGCTATAAATACTTGTGAGCACTATGCTTATACTATTGACTTGATTGTAAATAAAGATATCTTTCTATTAAAGAAAATATGATCATTAATAGCCCAACAAGAAAATTAATGATTTTTAATTTAACAAAAATTTAAAAAAACTTATTATGAATAGAAAAATCAAAGTACTTACAATTGGCAATCATCTAGTAACTCCTCAAAGAAAATTATGGAGTCAAATTGAAAGAACAACAAGAAAAAATACTGATTTCCTAGTTAAAAATGAGTCTTTACACTTTAGTTCAATAACTAGCGCATTAAATTGCGGTGATCTCAATGACGAAAGATATCTCTATCATGTAGAGAATCTAAAAGATTACATCTATAATCAAGATATAATAGTAATAGATCAATATTTATCAAAAGAAGGGGATATCATAGATATGACCTTTCCTATACATTTAGCAGATTTAATTACAGAAAAAGCAAAAAAGTGGAACCTACCCTGCCCAGCAATACTGATACTGGATGAAAATATTGGGTTAGGAGTTAATACATCAAGACATATTCACTATGATTTTTTTAAGAACGATCTAAATGTTCTTATAAAAACGATCAAAGAAAAAGCCAGAAAAATTTCATTAGAATTCTCTCTAATAAATCCATTTCTTAAAACGAACACTCTTCCCTCTTCATATGGAATTATTAAAGATACTAAAGAAGTTGTTCCAACGTTTGACATGATACAATGTAAGTTCAGCTTAGATAGAATTCATTGCATTAGTTGTATCAACGACACTATTATCCCTACCGTTCGACTTATGGTAAGCCAGGGAGATGGACTTAGCATTCTCAGTAGTAGAAAAAAAATATTGAGATCTATACGAGTATTTGATCTAGATGGCCCAAATCATAACACGTACTATAGCAAAAGCTTCCACGTCAATGGTTGGAATGCAGCAAAATGGCAAGTAAATAAAATGGAAACTGATGGATATGAAATGTCACAGAAGTATATCACATCATTTGAAACGTTAGATAAACTGAATATCATCTCTAATTTCGCACTGAAACTAAGAGAATCCGCTGAAATTATAGCAGATTAGTTATCTCTAAAGACATTAAATTCTAGAAGGAAGAGTATATATCGCTCTCCTTCTTTTTTTTTACATCAATTTTTCAATTCTGATATTTTCTATCTTTTGTCAAAAAATCAATCAAAACTACCTAGAGCAATTTTCTTGGTCAATTCTAATCTCTCCCCACCTCCATACACCAAAACAATAACCACAAACCAAAACGTCTGAACCCATACACCAAGACCAAAATACTGCAATTTCTGAAAAGGAGTTGCATTTTTTTTCGCAAAAAGGATTCTGTTCTTACTGCGCTCATAAGCTTGGGTAGGTGATCAGAGGAATTTCGTTTGTAGAAATGACTTTTCTGTTTCCATATGATGGATACTTATCTTCTTAGATACTAGAATGGGAATTCCACTAAGCGTTACACGATAGGAGAAGTCGATATCTTCAAGGGTGGTTCTAAACAAGGGGTCGAAAGGGATAGATGCAAATAAAGCACGAGGTCATAACAATGAATTTGCTCAAATCATGATTACTTTTTGTTCAGAAGTATGAGCATAACTGTATCTTGGCATTCGCCACCTAAATCAAGCAATACCCCTAGACTGTATGGTTCAGGTCTTTCTCCATTCGATAATCGGAGAAAATAAGCTCGTCCCATCATGTTCCTCCAGACAGCGTTCAAAAAAATCTTCATCGAAGACATTATCATCATCGATCATAAACACATACTCAGCACTTGCTTGATTGACTAAGAAATTTCTATCAAATCAAGTTCCCTGTCAGGGAGTATAGTTAGCATTTTGATGATGAACTATCTTTAGATACACTTGTTTTCACTCCAAAGATATGGTAATCATTGATTCGATCTTAAGCAACTCATCAGCACTTGGAGATCAGTGAATGAGAAAAACAATCATATCAGGAAGTACAGAAGAAGCAGAAATACTTGCTAGTAAAGGAACTAACCTCTCTTCATTTCATGAACTAGGAATCAAGAGATCTCGTTTCATCGTTGGAAAAAACTATAAGGTTTCGAGCAAGGCTGGGACTGCGATCATCGCTGCGTTATCCATACAATACGCAAGACGTGAGGGAAATACAAGGTCTTTGATAGCTCAGGATGCCTCCAAGGTTTTAGCTTTTTGCTGCAAAAGAGAGTTTGCTGAGACCCCTCAAACAATCCCTACTGTAGCAGGCTGATGCTCTTGGGTCATGAGTTGGATTTTGGAAATGAGTGATTGAATGACACGTTCTTGAAAGACCCATGCGATATCTTGGATCAATTCTTTGGTAAGTTCTTGTTCGTTTTTTTCTAGATGAGCAAGCAATGCTACGACCTGGGCTTTGATTCATGAGAAGCTAAACTGAGGCTTATCAACAATCTTACGAAGATGTTTTGCTAGCACAATATTTCCTTTTCCAAACTTCGCATGATCATCAATCCATTTCCCTCAAGGATACGGACCTCCAAGTAACTTTGCCACTTTATCAAAAGCTTCCCCTACTGCGTCATCACTTGTCTGACAAAGCTTGATTGCTTGAAGATTAGCTAGAGTAATTTTTTCTCCCATTCCATAGTGTCAGCGCTTATGTCGAACCGAATCATTTCCTGAGGCATCAGCACCGGATCAGTCTTTTTTATCATCAGTGATAAGATAGATATCAGAATGCCCTCCACTCACCGTAAGACACAGATAAGGAAATTGAATAGTGCTTAGATTTTGATCCAACAACGGTGAAAAAACATGGCCCATGATATGATTTACTTCAAGCACTGGGATTTCATACATCGCACCCATCATATGTGCGGCAGTCACTCAAGCTACGATCGATCAAGGCAATCATGGCTGAGCAGCTACCGAAATTGAATCTATCTTGATCATCGAATCATTTCGCATTCAGAACTGAAGTGATGTTTCAGGATCAGATTGTTGCTTCATCAATCATAAGCTATCTTCTAAGGGAAAAGGCATTCGTAGACCTTCGGGAGTATGCTCTAGTTGCATAGATGAAATAATGGTAGGCAACATTGATGCATGTTCTCTACTGGCAGCCTCTGGGACTACTCCACCATAGCGCTCATGCGATCTTTGGTGATGAGTCATCATCGCATGCACATGAAAAACTCCTTCGTGCTGCGTAACAATCGCAACTGAAGTGTCATCACATGTAGACTCTATAGCTAAGGTCGTGTGAACAGACATACAAAAAAAATACTAAAGGGCAGCTTGAACGTAATGAGGTTCTAGATGATCAACTTGCATTCAGCGCTGATCAAGCTCCGACAATGCTATAATAATTTCAGATCAAGCATAGCTAAGATACAATCCAGTTTCATTCACATGATCATAGGTGATCATCATTCATGGATCCAATAGGGCAAGTACTGGATGGTCGGTGAGCATTTGAATTCGATAATTTCACGCTAGTTGAGATGGCAATCAATCTTCATGATTAAATGAAACTAAGGCATCTATTTCACTTTGACCCTGCTCCAGCACAAAGAGCTTCTTTCTTTGTCCCGTAAACACCACTCAAGTAGTTGGCACATATTCTTTCTCCATCAAGTATTGATAGAGAGAAAACTTTGGTATTGAAATTATTGTGGTTTGGAGTACATCTTGCGTCAGGTTAATGCAAATCGCAACGATTCTAAGCAAGGTAAAACTTCAAGGACCATTGAGTACATACACTGTATCAATATTTTTTCCTTTTACAAAAGCTGCCCACGCACGAGGCATAGACCTTTCTAGATCGTCAAACAATACCTCTCTCTTGTTTCAAGAAGAGTCTAGCATCATCACCAGATCCGTACCTGCGTGAAGGAATATTTTCATAATAACGGTATTAAAGTAATAGTAATTATCGTCAATTTATCTAATTTGCCTTTGCCTTCGACATATATTCCTTACAGCTGATCACTTCGTCCCTTCGGTCCTAGTTCTCAGGTAAGCAATTTTGCCTTGCATATATTCCTTGCAGCCGATCACTTCGTCCCTTCGGTCCTAGTTCTCAGGCAATTTTGCCTTGCATATATTCCTTGCAGCCGATCACTTCGTCCCTTCGGTCCTAGTTCTCAGGTAAGCAATTTTGCCTTGCATATATTCCTTGCAGCCGATCACTTCGTCCCTTCGGTCCTAGTTCTCAGGCAAGCAATTTTGCCTTGCATATATTACTTGCAGCTGATCACTTCGTCCCTTCGGTCCTAGTTCTCAGGCAAGCAATTAACTCGTCCACTTGCCTAACTCGCCCAACTCGCCCAACTCGTCTAACTTGTCTAAGTTATCTACTCTTCAATCTCCTCAATCACATTACTCACCTTCACCTTTTGAATTGCATCTCCTTCTTTGTTCACTTTGAGAACTTCCAACTGGATATCACCAAAAGAAACGATGTCTCATTTTTTAGCAAATTCCTTAAGGATTTCTAAGAACACATAACTCGCGGTATCTTCTTCAGAAATATCTCCTACAAACTTCTCAGGGATTTGATACCCTTCTATCCCTAGGATATCAATTACGTCTCTGATGATCGTATCTCCTTGAACTATAGCGGTGTTTGGGTCGATCTTAACGATCTCCGCGTCTTCCCAACCATCAGATTCATCTCTAATCGCTCCTACCAAGTCTTCAAGAATATCTTCGAAAGTAATAAATCATGCCGTTCCTCCAAATTCATCAATCACAATAGCAAAATGCCAACCATGCTTTTTCATATCCAAAAAGACATCAAAAATACTGGCCGTGATCGGTACTTTTGCTATGTTCTTTAGTCTAAACGATTTGAGAGTTTTTTGGAGATTTGTTTCATCTTGGGTCAAGGTAAGCACATCTCTCAAAGTAATCAGTCAAACGATCTGATCCTTGTCTTCACGATACAGAGGAATCCTTGAGTAGGTGTTATCTATGATAAACGCTCTAGCATCTTCTAAGGTAGTCTCTTCGGGAAGCGCCTTCATATTGGTCCTATGCTGAAACACTGATTCTACATCTCTATCAGAAAACTCCAAGAAGTTATGAATAATAAGGGATTCTGTCTTAGTAAAAATTCATGCTTTTTTTCCTTCTTCGACGAAGACATCTACATCTTCCTTTGATACCTTTTCAGTTTGTGCTCATACACCGCGCTTCAACGCACTTATTATCTGCTCAAGCACCCAAACCAAGGGGAACAACACAAAAATCACTCATTGAATAATCGGCGCTACCACCATACCAAACTTTAGGGCATGTTCTGCCGCAAAGACTTTGGGAATGATCTCACCAAAAAACAATATAAGAAAGGTAATACTGATCGATACGATCAAGAATCATACCGCTCATCATAATGCAAACTGAGCCAAGATAGTATCTCAAAGACTCGCCGCATAGATTGAGAGTGCAACATTCACAAGATTGTTTCCAATCAAGATAGCAATCAAGGTCCTATCGCTTTTTTCTCTCAAGGACTGGAGCAAGGTCGCTGTTCCTGGATTTTTGATGTTTTCGTTGATATATTTCTTGATCTTATACATCGGAACTCACATAATCGCGAGTTCGGATGAACTAAATAAGGCAGATAAGGCTAACAATCCAATTACGATCAATCAGGGTCACATAAGCATAATGAAGCTAAAAATGTCATTACTTGCTATGGTAAGGATCTCATACAAAAAATACAAGGAGATCTGAGAAAGCAGAATTAAGAATAAAGAAGGAAGAAAAAAGAAAAAATCCAGCTTTAGCACCAGATTCTTCATTCTCTCTTCTTCATTCTTTCTTCTATTTTACCCCAACTTCACCTGCTCAAAATTCTCTTTGTAAAACATTCTACATTTCTTCAAAATCACTTTCACTTTATCGATATCAGAAAGGTCTTTTTTGGAGAGATTGAGTTTCAAAGAAAAGAAACCGTCGTATTCGTTTTGCTTAAATTTCTTCAGTAATGTAGGGATCTTGTATACACCATCCCCAAGCGGAAGATGTCTTTGGCCTCATTTTCCTACATCAGAAAGATACACCACACTCAAATAAGGAATGAAGTTTGGCATCTTTTTCATAAACTGGTAATCTAAGACGTCTTCTTCTACATTCGCTACATCCAAAGCAAGGTACATACGATATTTTTTGATAATTTCTACAATACTGGAGAAATAGAATTTTGGTATTATTCCAAAGAAATTCTTATCTTCAGGGTTGATAATACTAAACTTCACACTTTTATTATGCGCCTTATATGAAGGAAGATTACCCTTTAAGAATCTATACGATTTGATATTCATAATACTGGGTGCATTGATCGTAATCACCTCAGCCCCAAGTTCTTTACCAAGATCTACTGCTTGATTCATTTCTTTGATGTTTGCTTGTTCAGAAATTTGTACCACCTTTACGGGCATATCATATTTTTCTACCAGATCCAACACATAATCAATATGCCATGAATCAAAATTCTTCCACATCGCCAAATCAATTCCATCAAAGTTTAAAGCCTTTGCTGTATCAAAAATTAGATCTAATCAATATCCTGAAAGCGTATCTGTACTTAAGAGAAATTGTGCCTTAGGTTTTGCAGCTTTTTTTCTTGCCATAGTTCTTCACTAGATAAAGGGTTATTTACTACTGTAATTCTACTTAAAGTTAGGCGATAAGTCAAATTTTTGAAGAAAAAAAGAGAAATGGAGAAAGAGATAAATAGCAAAATACTCTTTCTCTATTTTTCTATTTCTCTATTTCTCCTACAACGCAATCCCTTGCACATCCAACTCCGCACCATACACTTCAGCCATTTTCTTAACCACCTGTACAGCCTGATATCTTGGATCTTGTTGATTTTTGTATCGTCCATAATGCTGATGGTATACCGTTATCTTAGTTAAGGTCTTTCGATCCAAAAACATCTGAGAATAGGTGCATGCAATGGTTTGTATCGTTCATGCTTGCACAGCTCGATAACTTTCAGCTTTTTGTTTTTTTGTGGTTTGACTTGTAAGTACTTTACGCGTAGGATCTTCTCCATCCAGACCAGGATCATTTACCAACGCCCAAACATGAGGGTATATCAAAAGTTGCTGCTGTCCAGTATTCGTCTTCTTTTTGGAAGTTCTTGTTTGTCTTTTGGCTAACTCTTCTACATTTCCTACCCAAAGAGGAATTGCTTTCTTATATCAACAAAACCGGTGTTGAGTGAACCAATGAAGGAGTTCTAGCGTTTGTTCAGAAAACAACTGTCCATAATGAATCAATTCTACAGATCACAACTGAGGTTCGCGAAATTTTTCATACTGTTCCATCCAAGTCACAGATTCACCCAAACAAACTGCATATCCGATTCCTCTTGCTTCAAAAAAATCACCAGGTTTGACCTTCGCCAAAGGCTCTGCCTGAGCTACCCTATCATGACCAAAATATCTATCAAAAAAATAATATCGCATACGATAACTACAATGAAAATCCTATTTTTTCATAGACATCCTTAATCTTGGCTTCCGCTATCTTGTTTGCTCTCGGAGCATTCTTAGCAAGGAGATCGATCACTTGTTGATCAGAAATATTCTGAAATGTATCACGAATAGGTCAGATAAATTCAATCATCTTTTCGATCAACTCTGCTTTTACTTGACCAAATCACAATCCTCACGCTTCGTATCTACTTCTAAGGTTTTGATCTTCTTCTGGAGTTAGGAGTAATCTGAAGATTTTGTAGACATTACACTCATCTGGATTCTTTGGTTCCTCAATTCAGATCGCTGAAGTCGGTATTTTTTTAATTTTTTTGCTAAGTTCTTCATCAGTATCCAAGAATCAGATATAATTATTATATGATTTGGACATCTTACGACCATCAATTCATGGTATTACTCATAAGTCTTGCGCTATAATTGGCTCAGGCAAGACAAAAGTCTCTCCATACTGATGATTAAATTTTCCTGCGATATCTCTTGCATATTCTACATGTTGTTTTTGATCTTTCCCTGTTGGTACATGGGTCGCATCATACAACAAGATATCAGCTGCCATCAAGATTGGATAGGTAAACAAACCTACTGAAATTTCATTTGATTTCTTTTTCCCTGATTTGTCTTTATATGCGTGCATACGATCCATGAATCACATATGCGTCAATGACGTAAGCACTCGCATCAACTGAGCATGCCCAGGAACATCTGCTTGATTGTAGATAAATACTTTTTCAGGATCTACTCACGCAGCAAGATATAATTTGAGTGTATTAAGTGTATTTTCTCTGAGTGATCAGTCTTGAACAGAATTATATGAATGCATATTTGCTACAAAGAGAAACACTTCAGCATCTTCCTCACTACATGCATCAATTATTGGCTTAATTGCTCCGAAGTAATTCCCTATGTGAAATTGATTTGAGGTAACTTGAAGTCATGTAAGTGTTCTTTTCATCATATTTTTTCAATATAAAAGTATTAGTTATACGCTTCCATAGCCTTATTCACTATCTCTAAGTATCTAGTAGCGTCTATGTTCCCTACTTTTTGTTTTTCCATCATTTCATTGGTAGTAATAAACTCAGTAGCTCCATTGACTCACAAGAAATGAATCAAAGCGAACAATTCGGCGTCTGTAAATTTTGTAGAATCAAGAGAATTCGATATTTTCTCATATCATGGCACTAAGGTCTTATCAATATACCAATCCATGAAAGTTTCTTGCATCGCTGGAGTTTCTAGGAATTCTTGATGAGTCTTCGCTTTGGTTATTTCTTGGATATCTTCTCGAAAATATTTGGGAACAAACTGATATCTTCATAAGGCGGATGTAGTAGGATTGTACGCAAGATAGTTATCGTGCTTAGATTCTACTTTATGCAGACCATGAGTGAATCTATTTCTATCTAGCAAGGGAATAATTTCAAAACTTGGTCGTTGTAAAGTATCTTGAGAAATAGACCCATATCCTGAAGTAAGTAAGTCAAATCAACCATTTTGAAGATAAGAAAATCCTCAAAAGATAAGAAGTAATATTGTGGTAAGAAAGGATCTTTTTTTCACAGTACTTGATAGAAAAACAAAAATATTCTTACTCTCGTTGCAATGAAGCCTTGATCAAATCTCTAAACAGAGGCTGAGGATCTAAGAAGGCAGATTCAAATTCTGGATGCGCTTGGGTTGCTATAAAATAAGGGTGATGAGAATACTCAATATACTCAACGAGCATCCTATCTGGAGAACATCAACTCAGTCTCAAATCACCTTCATGTGATAGCTGGTCATGATAATCAGGATTAACTTCATATCTATGCCTATGACGATCAATACAGCTGGCAGCACCGTATAGTGTACTCACTTTACTCGATGGATTTAGTTGGGCTTCATAATGTCAAAGACGCATGGTTCATCATTTATTCTCTACATCTTTTTGAGAATTCATGAGATCAATTACTGGATGAGGCGTCGTCCCAAATTCAGTTGAATTAGCTCCCTCTAGTCACAAAACATTTCTTGCGTATTCGATGACGGCAACTTGGAGACCAAGACAAATTCAAAGATACGGGGTTTTATTCTCTCTGGCGTATTTTGCTACCAAGATCATTCATTCTACTCCCCTTTCACCAAATCATCCAGGAACTACTACTCCTTTGATTGCATGCTCCTTAAAAAACAAAGCAATATATTCTTCTCATTTCTTTTCCACTTCAGCAGTATCTAATCGAATTATTTCAACTTTGCTATCAAAATGTACTCAAGCATGAATACAAGCCTCTACCACACTAAGATAACAATCTTCAAGCTCTGTATATTTACCCGCTAAGCAAATATTCAAAGTTTTTTGTGGATTCATAAGCACTTCAACCTTTTTCTTCCAAGTTTCAAACTTTGGAGCAGCATACTCCCATCAAAATCATTCTTGAACCTGCTTGTCAAATCATTGAAGTTCAAAATCTATAGGCACTTGATAAATAGTTTTTCTATCTGGGCAATGAATACAGTTTTCTGTAGGTATTCCGCACATCATAGATATTTTTTCTGATGGCACTTGTGTTACCTCACTTGGAGTTCTCATAACGACATAGTCAGGAATTATTCCGATTTCTCTTAATTTTTGAATCGAATGTTGCAAGGGCTTTGTTTTAACTTCAGAATTATATGAATGTGAAATTAATGGAGCAACATGGACAAACTGCACAATATTATCCTTGTTCATATCTAATTGTCTCATAGCTTCAGCAAAGTGTGGTCACTCAATATCCCCTACCGTTCCACCTATTTCAATAATAACTACAGCTCAAGACCCTCGATGATCTTCGAGTTTTTTTGCTACATTTTCTATTCTCAAGATTACTTCATCTACGATATGCGGAATCACCTGCACAGTTTGTCATAGATACTCCCCTTGCCTTTCTTTATGAATAACTGATTGATAAATCTGACCTGTAGTGATACTGTTTTCGAACATCACTTGTTGATCCAAAAACCTCTCATAATGACCAAAATCAAGATCAACTTCTCCCCCATCATGGGTAACAAAAACCTCTCCATGTTCATAAGGAGACATCGTTCACGCATCGATTTGGATATAAGGATCGCATTTTATGATTTCAACTCCATAGCCGCTATTTTTCAGCAAACTTCCTAGCGATGCTGAAACAATACCTTTTCAGGTTCACGACATCACTCATCCAGTTACTACAATATATTTCATACACAAAAAATAGTATTAAATCGCATTATTATCAACTGTAAGCATCTATCCGAAGATTACTAGTGTTTTGATAAAAATGTTTTGATAAAAATCACAAGAGAATTAAGAGAATTTATCTTTACTTTACAAAACACTCTACTATATTTTCTTTATGAAAACATTGGATCAAACTAGCATAACACAACGAGGAAAAAGTGGACTAAGCTTTTTGATGTTCACGATGGATTGATGCAATCCTTGTGAAGAACTCAAGAAATTTTCTTGAGAATTGGAAGAACAATACATAAACAAGATCAAATTTTGATTGCTGCATGATAGTGAAGGAGAAATGTTAGAAAAATATTTCATCACCAACTTCCCTACGGTAATTATTTTAAGAGACTCAGAAGAAGTTGAAAGATTAAAAGGCATTCAACCTAAAGAACTATATAAAGAATCTATAGAATATCACCTCAAAAACACAATAATGGAACACGATAACAATGATCCACTTTACGATATATCAGGGTTGTAATGCGAACTGTATATATCCTAAAATGTGCTGATCAAACCTTGTATACCTGAGTAACAAACGATCTTAGCAGAAGAGTCATAGAACATAATAAAAGTAAAACTTGAGCAAAATATACAAGAATGAGGCGCCCTGTTCAGCTCGTGTATCAAGAAGAAGCAGAAAATAGATCTGAAGCCTGCAAACGCGAACGAATTATAAAAAAACTCACCAAAGCACAAAAAATAATCCTAATTTCATCATCAAATTCATAAAGCCTCCAATCCTCCCAAGAAAAATCAAGTAATAGCTCAAAAGAAAATAAGTAAAAACAACAAGATTCACACGATAATGAAATATTTATCGTTTTCTTTTGGTTGTTTTTTTAATGGATCTGAACCAAACTGATTAGTTCAAACAGTACCAGGAATTGCATATAAAGCGATCTGAAAAGCAACAAGAAAAATCAGGAGCAGGATCCAAGTGACAATATGTTGAAAAATCAAACAGAAAATAATCAGACCAAGTGCTCAATATATTCGATTTCAAGAAAAATCTAGATCGTTTAATCTTTGTACCATAAGAAATATGGTTTTGATGAGTACCACCAACAATACAATAAATACCAAAATAGGCATCTGAAATACTGCCATATCTATAAAGAATACGAAAGCAAGAAAGAGCCTTAAAATCATGTCCGCTAACCGCAATTGCCCTCTTGATATTCTTCATAAGATAGAAATTGACCAAATCGACTCTCGAGCAATTCATAACACAGATCAAAATGTATTTACAGGTTTCTTCATGATATACACAGATTACTAAATACTATAAGGATACTGATGGAGTAATGTTTTGACGAAATACACAGCAATAATACAGTTTTTAAATTGACAAAAAAATAAAAAACCCGAAGGTTTTTATTTCGAAGAAAGATTACCTAGAAGCTTGCTTTGACGGTAATCGTTAATTATCCGCTATTGTGAACTACTTAGTCTGGCACAACTCTATCACATCAAAACATACTTGATTCTCTTGATATCATTGGAGTGGAGAAAATTGAGAAGAAAGCATAGCTTGATTATGGACTCATATTTCACAAACTGGGTCTACCTCAAATCAAATATCACTCTCGATACTTTTCTTTCACTGAATACTCCTTGTGTATAAATAGAACTGCCCTTCCTTGTTAGTATAGTGATACACATATTCACGCAACGGTTGAGGGACAGTATTTGCATACCCTCTCAGGGGATCTAACACATATCGTTTAAGATCATCAGCTTGAAAGATTACAGCTCTATGGCCTTGAAGATATCGTTCAAAACTATCAATACTATACCCTCTTGGGGTATAAATAAATAGATCATGAACTTTTTCTCCAGTGTTATCTAAGGATTGTTGCATATCTCTTGCTTGTACTTGTGATAATACTCAACTTGAGATTCAGTCTTGAATAAGAGTAACTGCATCACCCATGGCAATAGTTTCTGGTCAAGAAATTCCTGTGATATATTTTTTATCAGGGAAAAACTGCTTAAGATTCAATCTAGCAATCATTGAACACCATGGAGCTCATCATCCTACAACATCAATCGATGTTACTGAAGATTTGACCGCATATCCATCATCATATTGTATAGTTCAGGCATTAGGAATCACTTCAATCGGTGGTATCTCTCAAGCACAAGTACATCCGTCCTCTCAAATAACATCCTCTTTGGTATAGGTATCTTTGTCATCACATTCAGTTCATGGTTCTTTCACTTGTGAGTCATCTTCACAAAGTTCAACTTCTTCTTCGACTAATTCATCGATAAGGGCACTTTCTCATAACACCAACGGAACAGGTCTTTTAAGTCCCAGTTCATTAACAGGATTCTCATCTATTAGTGGTTCTTCAATGAGATCAATCTGCTGTTGTATTTGACTAGGGACTGGCTCTATTTCTTCTTTATCAATTACAGGAAAGAGGTTGTCTACAGGTAGTTCTTCTACTTCTTCTACGGGAGCAGCGATTTCAATTTCATTTTTTTCTTCATTGAGTTCTTCACCCTGCTCTTTTACTTCATCAATAACTATTGTTTCTGGAGCTATTGCTTCTTGTTGGTTTTTTGCAATTTGTTCTTTAAATGAAAGGGGTTCACTTTCTTGGAGATCCTGAAGTCATGTTTGAGCAAAGGTCAAACTTGACATGGTCAATAAAAAAAATCACACAGGTATTTTTCGATTCATTTACACTAAGCAAGGATAAATTATTCACTTCTAATGATTACCGTCGTAGAAAGCTTCTTGGCAATCTTTCTTCGAAATATGTAAGTTACTATACAGTACTACGAATTCTAATCAAGCTTATGACATGTATTTTACAAGTTTTTCATAGCTTTTTCATAGACATTTATTAAGTACGTGATGAATTGCTTTCTAATGATTGCCGTCGCAGTAAGGTTCTTGGATATCTTAGTTCGAAATAAATATTGTAGAAAGATCTCTATTTTCAAAGTCAATTTATTAAGGAACCTCTGATAAACTAAAGAATTGAAGATATTTTTTAATATATTCTATTATTTCGTTTGTCATGGTTACTCAAGGAAGCTTAAATGAATACCGTCGAAGCAAGCTTCTTGGTATTCTTTCTTCGAAATAAGCTAATTCACTTTTTACTCATGTTCATGAACATGTAATTATTTCTTGAAATATGAGCTATTTCAGAGCTTCCTTAACATGTGCATAAAACATTAGGATTAGTAAATTTTACATATTTATTTATACAAAAGACATTTATCTTGTGTTTGTTATGAAAACAAAGCTTACCTATTATCTACACATCGATGACAGGAGTAAATACACTGATCTATCCAAAAGAGAAAAATTAGATGCTGTGCAAGCGAAGATCAACAAAGAAATCGACTCTAGTCACATCACTAAAAACTATAAAAAAGCTGATATCATAGTAGTTTGATGAGGTGATGGATTTTTTTTGCAGGCCCAAAGAGAATTTTCTTGAAACTGAATACTTTTATATGGACTCAACGCAGGAAGAAAATGAAATATATTAAATAGTCTCGACCATCCTTTACCCAAAACTCTAGAGGATGTAAATATCTATAGCTATCCTCTAGGACTATACACGATATTCACTCAAGATTGATTATCTTTTTCATGATTTTACTGCTCAGAAATAACGATTGGATGAGACAAAGACTCCTACTATGAATTTTGTGTCACATTGAACAAAAAAACCATTAGTAAAAACACGCTAAATGGCTCTGCGCTTATTATAAATACTCCTCAGTGAATGACAGGGTATGCGGGACCAATGAATGAGCCATTACTTGCTTTAGAGGCAGATACACAAAGAATTATTTGAGGCAATATCGCAGGATTTGATTATCTTCACTTTAACAAAAAGACCGTGACTATCCAAGACACTCTTGGAAGAAAGGAACTTCATGTCTCAATCGACGGAACTTGGGGACCAAGCTTTAAACAGGTAAAAAAAATCATACTTCAACCAAGCATAAATACATTTCAGGTTGCCTATCATGTACAGGAAAACTATAAGAAAAAAAGAAATGACTATCGAAAACAGAAGAATACATCAATTATATGAAAATAACGATTTTTACATATCCTTAATTACTTTTGCGACATAGCCAATAACACTTACTTCGTCTGTATTAAGAATTTCCAACTTTTCTGCGTTTGAAGAAAACAAAAAATAAGCACCGTTGTTTCTTTGCACAATCTTAACTTTGAGCTTTTCGTTGTGAACTACGAGAACTTTTCTATCAGCCTCTCGACCCATAGTATATTTTTTAATTAATACCAAATCACCATCTTCTATAAAAGGATTCATAGAATCTCCCTTAGCTTTTACAAAAAAGTAATCACTATAATCACCTGTAGTAGATCATCCAATCAACGAGGTAGGAAAGGTCATGGTTTGCGTAGGTTGTTCTTCAGCTATAGCAGAACCTTTGTGTCCACATAGCGCAGATCCAAACACGGGCAACTGAATAGTGTCAGTAACTGGAATATCAAACACCTTAAATCATCAGTTTTGAAAATTTTTTCTAATATATCACCATTTCTCGAGATTCTTCAATCTATGAGTCACTTTTTGATGATGATCAAAACCAAGAGCCTTCTGAATCTCAGTAATCGTCAGATCTCCTCTTGCCTCATGCTCCCTAAGGTAATCTAGAATCTTTTGATAACTTACATCAATCTTTGCTTGGTTAGACATGAAGATGATTAGAAAATAAGACACCTAGAGTATAACAAAACAAACAAAAAATGCAAACAATTTTTGCAAAGATGATCTTCGCAATAAATTGTTTGCATCTCGCAAGCTTACACTAGATATAAAGATTTATGAAGAAAACTCTCCAAGTAATTTTTCCGTTTCAAAAAGTCCTGTCACATTCTTAGCTAATGATCCGTCAGTGTTTAAGTAACTTACTGTGTGGTATTTAGCTACTCCGTATTCTGCTGCTAGGTCTTGATTATCATCCCAGTCTGCATTGAATACTACTACATCACTTGGTATCTTCGCTACGTTTGCTTTGATATTTGCATCCAACTTAGCACATGATCCACATGATGCTCCATGGAAGAATACTGCT
>CALGNI010000032.1 GCA_937958645.1 Candidatus Absconditabacterales bacterium | reverse complement strand
GAATTTCATTTCTGGTGAATAATTCGTGCGTTTTTTTGCCATAAGAGTATCTGATATAAAGATAAATGTTCAGATCAAACATCAGTCTTATTTATTCTTAATCTTTCTTATATGGTTGTCCAGAGAAGGGGACCATTATATCACACGACCCAATTGACCATGTATTGCTCATGCTAGGAACTAATGAATTAAAAGATGCCTACGCCCAAGACATCGTATCAATACTATCAATAATAGAAAATAAATACATAAAAATTATAACCACTAGAAAGTCGCAATTCAGCAATACAACACCTCAACTTACTCTCATCTCACCACCACCTATTGATATATCAAAAGAATATGCACAAAAAAGATATGGTAATATCTGAGACAAGGTTAAGGAGTTAGCAAATTGAATTAAACAGCTAGCAAACAAATATAATTGCAGTTATATTCTAACATCAGATTTAGAAACGTGACCTGATTGAGTCCATTTAGATGAAGTAAGTCATAAGTTGCTTGCTAGTAAAGTTAGCGCTCTCATTGACACAGAAAGTGAAACATTGAGATAATTCTATGTAAATGAATAATTTTTCTTTGAAGATTTTTTAATTTCTTCTCTCTTTTTTTTCTGTATCTTACTAAGCTCCTTAAGTTTAGTTCTGATTTCTTCAAATGCCACTTTACATTGCCTCCAATCTTCTCTTCGATCTGATTTACTAATCATAGGGTCACTCTTTCAATGCATTTCTCATTTTTCAGATATCTTTCCATGCAATTCTACAATAGAATTTATTACAGCCTCATCGTATGGCAGGTCTAACAGATTTCTAACGTTTACATGATCATCATACCTATTAATGGTTTTGGCAAATAGGAGATCTTCAATCATTCATTCTGTAGCTTTCCTAAGATCATTAAATGCAGAAGATATGTAAACATGTTTATCTTTCTGTTCCATTTGATCATCTATCCTCTTAATAGTTTCGCATGCAGTTTGAAATAATAACTTATAATTATTCATCTTTGGTGTTGTATCATGATGTACTTTTCAAGACCCAGCGCTTATTTTTTCTAGGTAATGACAAAGAAAGTTTTTATTTCCACTTAATCAAGATGCAATATCATTGGCAAAAATCAAATCATGAGTTAATACTATAATTTGTTGTCTTGATGACATCTCTCAAACAATCTTAGCTAAATTTTTCTTAACATGATGATCTAGACTAGTAACTGGGTCATCAAAAACTATTGGGGCTTGAATTCAATCAGTTGTCACCTCTGCTATAAATAAAGCTAGGCATACAGCTTTCTGTTCTCATTCACTTAATATCACTTCAATATCTTCAGATTTATTAATAAACGACAATTTGATTTGTGGTACTCATCAACTGGTTGATCATTTCTTAAGTTCTATATGAGATAAGTCAGTTCTTATTTTTGGTAATACCTCATTGAAAGCTTTAACTAATGAATGGGTGAGTAATTTTTCTGTCACTTCAGTTGATTTTTTACTAACGAAAGATTTTATATTAGATAGAGAATGCGAATCAAGTATACTTATTTGTTGATTCAGGTCATACCATTTCTTGATTTGTAGATATCAGTTATGTAGATGTTTTTTATCAGACAAATCATCCTTCTTCTTTTCTAAAGCACATACTTCTTTTTTCTTCTCATCAAATGTCATTGATGCTTTTTTAATATCGATATTAATACTTTCAGATAATTGGATGACTCTCGTTTTTAGAACCTCTATTTCAATCCTAATAACTCAGTCTTTAACCTTAACTTCTGAAAGAGACTCAATCAAAATCGCTTTCTGTTTCTTAGCTAGTTTAACTAAATCATCAAAAGATCCCTTGATGAATTCACTTAATATTCGTTCTGGAACAATATGATCTGTGTTTATAGAATCTATAATATTGATTAATTGTTCGATCTCTTCCTTCCTCTCGTTAAATACGACTTGTGATCTATCTGATAGATATCAAGAATAAGCTTTAAGTAATTCTAATGATTCTCATATGAGTTCTTGCTGGCAGTATAAACAAGAGTTATTAGTGATTCATGATTGCTCTAATTTCTTGCCTAATTTATCTCATGATTGAATAAAAGATTCTCGTTCATGAGTGTCTTTTCATGGTATACCTTCTAATATCTTTATTCCTTCTTTCTTCTTATCTCTTTCATCTTTAGCTTTCAAAAATCATGAAACGACTAAGGCGGTTCTAGCTCAAAGGTTATTCAGCCCTTCTATCTCATCCACAAAAGTAATCATTGATTCTAAGTCTTTAATATGAGATCTTTTTAGTCATACAGAATCTTCAGAATTGTTCTTTTGTATTGATGAAATTTTAGTATCTAACTCGATAAGACTAGTTTCTTCCTCAGGTAATAAATCAGAGGTTAGAATCACAACACTTTTCTCTTCTAGAGTAGCAATTCTTTTTGATAGAGTATCTTTTATTTTAGAAGATTTAATCAGACATAACAAAGACTCCAAATTAGGCAATTGTCATTCCTTCACTTTTTTGAGGAGCTTAATCTTTTCTGTAAATTCTCCTAAGATTTTATTAATGACTCAAAACATATTAATTCATAATGGTTCAATACTTCACTTAACTTCTTTATCACTTAAGAAACGACTAACATAATGACTATCAAATACTTTAATTGCATCAAAAGGGTCAATACCTCTCAGTGATTTGTCTACGTAATTATATGACTCACTTGTTCAATTTAAAACATAATCAACAGATACATCTAAGGGTTCTTCTGTATCTATATTTATATTTGATTTAATCGCGTGTTTTCATTCTATTTCTCATCCTGCTAATTCATGGAGGATACGAAAATATCAACTCTTTCATTGTCAATTTAGTCAATAAATCAGAGTACATCAATCTGAAAAGTTGATAAATTCTCACTTAATCAATGCATTCACTCATGACCCATGCGTAAGCTTTGTAAGGAAAAGTGATGAAATATCTTTTTCTTTTGACGTAGCAACTAAATCAATTATAGAGTGCTCTGTACCTTTTGGTACTAATTCTAATCACTGATCTGAAATACCAAGACTTAGTAACAATTTATTATAGATTAAACTCTTCTCATTATCATCAAGTTCTCATTGAATTTTTATAACAGAATCTATGAGTTCGCAAAACCATTCAGGCTGAGTATCTTTCAATTCTAATAAGTATCAATTAGCATGAGAATGAGACATATCGTAAAAATAAGTGTAAAAGGAATTGATAGTTTGAATCCAAATTCTTAAACAAGTCTATTCATATGAACATAAGTGTTAATTAATCGAAATCAACCGCCTATGCATTTCTCTTACCACTCTTCATAGTGAGGCACCCTCCTCATATACGCCAATAGAAGAAACAGCAAATGGGTTGGCATCCCCCCCGTATACAAAAAAACTTACTCCGTTTTCAGGAACAAGCTTTTATAAAAAATTCTGGACAGACAGTCAACTATATCGACAAAATAATATCCATTTCTTTTAGAGTAGATTTGATCATAGCAAGTGTTGATTTCTTTTCTTCAAACCATATGAATACATCACTAACTGAGTTCAAAGAATTATCTGGTGAGCGCCCCATATAGAACAATTAATTATACTACATAGTAAAAATCTCCTCTGGTAGGAGATTTTTTTCAGAATAAAATCTTTATATTTTTCTCAAAATCTCCTCATAAATCCTAACCATAGCAAGACTATCCAAACCGCAATATCTCAATAGTTTGATAATCATATCTTCTCTATCTTCGATAGATCATTCAATCATTTCCTTTAGTCTAACCATAGCTACTCATCCGTTTGTCACTTCATCCAGGATATCCGCATAGTTCATACTAGGTACAAGTACAGGCAGGACTTTCTTAATCGATGATGATCCCTTAAATCAGTTGTCAAAATAGTACAGCTTAGAGAAAATATCTCTTAGGTCATATGTAGCGTCATTGATCTTTAGGTAGTCGCTGAGATGTGGGAAGAGTTCTGCTATCTCTTTGTTTCTTGTATTCTCAAATCCTTTGTGTCGTACGACAAATGTAGATCTATCTATATCATCTCAGATATCTTTTAGAAATTCCTCAAGCAGGTCTGAGTATTGACCAGTCACTATTTTCTCTGACTCAAATCAAACCTTCCACTCATTGTCAGGCAATTCGATTTGTTCAACATTTTTTTCTCATTCTTTTACAAAGACTCATCCGTAATGCTTCATAGATCCATCCTTGTATAGCTTATGTAATGAGTATTGTACAACCACTTGCTGATAAGGAAATGTCTTATCCATAAATGGTATAGGCAAAGATACCGACTCATAGTCATAGAAGCATATAGGATACTGAAAACCTGCAAATTCTTTTTCGATCTGTGAGTAATCCAACACTGGTCATTTCTTTTCTTTCGCTTCAAGATACAGTGAGATAAATCTTTGTCCATTGGTATTAAACATATCTACCTCATCATCAGAGAGTTCTGTAATCTTATGAGTTCACTCGTAGTACAAGTCTTGTATCAATGAAGCATTGCTATGATGAATACCACTTCACATCACTGTACCGTATACGTCAGTTCTTGCTTTACCAAAGTATTCCAAAAATTTCGTACCTGATCGTGGAGCTAACTTATTAAACTCTTCTTCAGACATCACGAGTGTCTTCTTCATCTGATCTACTATTTGCTCGATCTCAACTCAAGTAAGCAATGTATCATCAATCACTTTCTCTGTTTGCTTATTTCTCTGATACACACTAATAGTCCTTTGCTTATCAGCTTCTTGGTTAGTGAGCAAGAGATTTAATGATAGTTCTCCATCTTTGATATATGATTTATTTAGATGTCGCAGTTCTACTTTCTCAATCAGAGGTAGTCACTCTTGTTCCAAGACTCTATTGATAACTCGTTTCTGAAAACTCATATCATCTATCAGATCTTTGTTGATCTCTCCTATAGCTTTTTTCTCACCATCATCAGTGACATTCTTTCTGACAGAGGTCTTTGCTTTGATCTCACATAATGTATACGTGCCGTCATCATTGCGTACCATTACATCTCATCTAACTAAACAATTATCTATGATGAATGTAGGTTGATATAAGATAGCTTCTTCATCTCTGATAGCTTTCAATGTGTTTAGCATTAGTAGCTCAGGATCAAATGTTGGGGTGATATAATGATCCTCATCTTCATAGTCATCAGCATCTTGCTGTACTGGAGCTTGAAGTCCAGGCATTAGATCAAGAGCTTTCTTACCATATCTCTTTTCAAAAAACTCAACAACAGCAGACTCAACAGCCATACCAATTTGCATAATGTGTTGTTCTTGTTCTTCAGTTTCGAGCTTACGTATCTTCTTATACACGTCTTCATCGTGCTTCTTTCGCCAAGCAAGCTTAGCTAGTTTACGGTATTCTACGAAGAGGGATTTGGTTATGTACATCATTATGTAAAAGATAAAATTTCACTTTTGTTTCAAAAAACAATACAATTGTTTCTTTTTCTATCTTTTAATTTACCAGTTAGAACAACAGTTCCGCGATCACTAAAAGATAATTAAAAGATAAATTACACACTTTCAACTGAGCTTTTATCTTTTAAGGAAGCTCTGAAATAGCTCATATTTTAGAAATAATTACATTTCAAGAATAATAGCAAAAAATCAATTGGCTTGTTTGAGCTTCCTCGAGGAACCGTGAAAAATGAAATATAGTAAATAGACTATAAGTATAGACGATAGAAATAAAGCGAAGCGTTTTCTATTCGGCTAGATTTAAGTCATTTACTTCGTAGTCTCTAGATATTGTTTTGTTCAATTTTTCAATCTGAAGACTACAATCGAAAATAATAAAAATTCTTTTCAATTCTTTAATTTATCAGAGGTTCCCTAAAATATCAACTCCCCCATTCTTTCGTCTCCTCACATCGTACATCATTGCATCGGCTCAGTTTCATAAGACATGTCTTTTAATTTAATAGCAGATAGTTTACCATAGTGATCAATAATACTATCTAAGAACTTCTTATCTTCTTTATTTATAAGTAAATATTTTTCAAATTTTTGTGGACTATATATATTATTATTCTTATCAAAAACATTATTAATTTCGTAAATATCGTTATTAAATGGTCAATAGGTGTATCTGTAGTAATCTAATCAAGTTAGTTTATTTCAGTATTTTCAAGCAAATTCAAGATCAACAAAGTATAATAGTTTCATTGCTTTTAGAATATCTATATCATCAATAGCACGAGTAAGATAATCAATAGTTTCAAGCATTTTCCATAGGATATGGCGTTTTGTTGTGAGTTCAGTAGGTATTCATAATGCTTGAGCAAGCTTTGAAAGAGTTGCAATAGTTGGATTAGCTTCTCAATTCTCAATATCAGAAATAGTAGCTTGAGTGATTCAAGACCTCTTCTCTAATTCCTCTTGAGAAAATCATTTATACTTTCTCCAATGAAAAATGTTTGATCAAATAGTCAATGCAAAGACTTCATTACCATACTCTGATTTTACTAGACTAGATCGTTTTGGTATGATTTTTTTAATTGGCATCTGAATCAAGGGTAGGAAATAAAACTTCAGTAACTTCTGTATAATCATTTTTTTGGTTTCATACGAAGTCTTCTCGTATTTTCTTAGCTGCTTTTATCTCTTCTTCATACTTCTTATCCACTATTGCTGTATCATGCTTGTCATTATAGGCTTGAGGTTTGATGATGTATCCAGTCAACAAAATCATTTCTGAGTTGGTATATCAACTTATTATTCTGAGTAAATACTTAGAGTTGGGCAACCATATCCTAAATTCTACAATATTATCTTCAAGATGTTTGCATCGCACTCAGTCAGGTATCGTATCTTGTTGGATAAAATACTGTATCGCTGGGATAATCTTATCCAAACATTTCTTACTTACTGTAGATTTGCTCAGACCAGTAAACTTTCATTTGCCTATCTCCTGTAGACATTGACTGATAATATCCGACTCTCAGTCTAGTACCGAAAAGATATGCATACACTATGTATATTGATTTTGGCAAGAAATTCAAGTTTTTATGCAATATAATGGATAAAGGTGTTGAATTATCTATTTTAATAGATATGATTTAGTCATTTAGTTTGTTACTTATTTATATGCAAGAAATCACATTAGGATTTAAAGGCTACTTTTATGAGGACGAAAAAAGTTTAACTGATATAAGATGAAAATCTTGAATTTATGTGATCTATAATAGCAAGAACTGTCCTGGGTCATTTCATATCAACCAATTATTATACATCTGACAGGCGGATGACATATATGATAGACTCCAAGAACATGCATGAGAAGATAAAATTTGACAATGGAGAACTTATAAATGATGAGATAGTCTTAAATTTGCATATACAGAATACGATTGAGATATTGATATGTTAGAAAATGCTTTAGTATACAACACCCAAGCGCATTATAACAAAAATCTAAAAGATAACTTCAATCATCCTTCAATCAAGATTAATACATATCTACCTGATTGTGATTGCGAAATCTTTTGATTTGAAAGAAACTTTACGGTGCTAAAAACAGATTGATCAGATCTGTCTAAGGCTAAAATCAACTTAGATGTGCTCAGAGAGATGTAATACTTGCATAATGTTCTTGCCCTTCAGTCTCAAGCTTACGAATAGTCAACCGTCAGAGTCGTGCTTCTTTCTTTCGCCAAGCAAGCTTAGCTAGTTTACGGTACTCTACGAAGAGGGATTTGGTTATGTACACAATATAAATAAGGAATTAAATAACTCTTATTATCTCAATTACTCTTATAATCTAAATTAATATTATTATTTGACATTAGTATCGCTTTTCAATACTATTAGATCACTACACAGGTTGTAGTTGAAACAGGAGATACGCCATACGGCATATCTGAGCCGGGGTTTTCTTACTAATTCTTGAGCCTATTCAAGAATTTTTTATTTGTTAAATTTTGTAATCATTGATATGTAGGCGTTTAAATCTATTTGCCTCGTGTTTAGTTTTTATATATGCAGTTACAGGATAATAACATTTCTTACTTTTATCATACATTAACATTACAAAAAAATTATCTAAGCAGAATATATGACTTCTAACATCAGCTCTTTTTCGTCTGTCATAAAACTGGTATTCATCACACTCAATTTCTCACCCAATTATTCACTTAATCCATAGAATGCGTTTTGCAGTTTCCCGATCAAACCTTGGATCTCATTGTCATTCCTTTTCTCTATAAAATATATGATCAAAGTTGCCATCAAAAAAAGTGACTCTTACATTGTCGTAAGTGAAAATTTCTTTCTGAAGATATTCTTCACGATATAATGCCCTATATTCCTCTATACTACCCAGTTTCACTTTATCCATTATCTGCTAGATGGATACAAAATAGATTCAATTTTTCTTCTCTAAAAGCTGAACAAGACCTAATGTCTTTTCAGAGTCTTTCAGAGACATAATTCACAAGTTCGTGTTTTGCTGTATCTTGTTCCATATTGTTATTGTGAGCAAAGCAAGCACATCAAGTTAGCAAGTCAGCAATTTGCATTATAGAATGCTCACGAGAAGAAAACTCTCTTATTGTTTGTATTTCAAAAGATTTGCTAGATGCTGATCTCTCAGCCAGCAAAAAATCTTCTAATTTCGAAAGCTTATCTTTTCAAGCCGTAATCCTTCTATCTAAGTAAATGTAATACTTTGTGCCATCTTTCAACCTTTTTCTAAGAAGAAAATAATACCATTTATAAAGAGCTTTATCAGGAGAATTTTCGTGATATTTTTTTAGATCTTGCTGATGTTTATCTATCCTGATGCCATAATACATAAGCGAGCTATCTACAAAATAATCTATTACAGCCTTGTAGAAATCTAACATTGTGCTATTTACTTTTCTTCGCTTAATTTCTCCTTTTACATTATGAGTCTCTTTGAGTTTCTTTATGCCATCTTTAATTTCTCTCCTTTTTTCCTTATCACAAAAAACCGTACCAACAGCCATATACTGGGCGTCCTTATTATTAACACAACTCTCATCTCCATAGATAATTACTTTATTCATTGGGGTTTGGGGAAGTAAAATTTAAACAAACTCTTTCCTTCTTACTCAACACATACGAATATCACTATTAAAATACTCAAAGCAAAAATAATCAAAATCCTAGTAATGCCACAAATCAAACAAAAATAAGGCATCACATCTGCTGATTGCTAGGTACATCCAGTACGTTTTTAATTTTACGTAAATGTGAACGCACCCAAACTGTCTTTCAGTTTTTTACACGCTTATGTTTTTTAACCTTTGTTTTTTTCATTTGACTGAAAATATAATTAAAACTACCCTTCTTTCTTTTGTACTTCAAAATTCGAATCAACTTTTGGAATACGATACTCAGTTTTATGTTCTATTTCTTTTATATCTGTAGAGAATTCTTCGGAATTAAATAATCAACTTAGTGTGTTGATACACAAATAAAGAGATTCCAAAATTTGATCGAAATCAATTGAATCTATTTTCTCTTTTTTTGTGGAATAGTCTTTTATGTATTCTAAAAAGAACAATTTTTTATTTCAATCATACATAAATGTTCAGTGCGCAAATTTATTTCTTATATCTTTAGCTTTACTAATCTTGCCTATAGTATCAGAATCATATGTCACTTTTTTTTCTCTTTCTTTACATAAATTCCTAAAAATCTTCCATTTACTATAAAAAGTGAGAGCTCCGCTCTGTATAATATGTTTTGTAAATCTTTCAGATGAATTATTATGTTCGTCAAAAATTAGAAATTCTAAAGCAAGATCTAAATATTCCTCAATTGATACACATATAGATAATATCTTACCTCTGACTGATACTAATTTTTTTACTTTATCTCTAAAACCTGGTGAATCAAAAAAGGTATCAGTATCTTCTGAATTCTTTATGAATATTGAAAGTCACTCAGGCGTGTTCCAAAAAAATGATTTCATTAACTTCTTTGATAAATTTAAAATTAGTTTTTAAATACTACCTTCCTCTTTATCAGTTATTTTAACAGCACATTAAGATGTTTTCTCAAAGATCTTTTTTATTTCTTGTATATCTCTTACAATTTTTTTCCAGTCCTCATCCGGAGATAGAATATAGTTTGAAATTCAAATCATATTCCCTCATACTTTCTCTAGTTCGTCTTTATTGGGCATTCTTCCAACTATTAGATTATGAACAGATTGCGGAATAAGTCTTGGTTTCATATCTCAATCTATGAAATAAGCATAGCTAGATAACTGAATTCAAGCTTCACGAATACGCTTACTTGCTGGCTCTAAATCTTTTAAAATAGAATTTAAATTCTTTCTCTTGATGGGGTCTTTGGTCTGAGAATCAATGATTGATTTATAGTTATTATGCCAAAAAATTTTGTTCGAATAGAATCTTACAATTACATAGGAATCAATGAATTTCATTCTTAATTCGAGCAAGGGTTCGTAAAATCATTTTTGAATAAGCCAAATGTACATAGCAATCCATCAAGCTCATAAAAATCACAAAATAGACCCAAGAAAACTTCCTCGATCAAATCAACTATTAGTTTCCACTCAAAGAGATAATCAAAAGTCGTACATACAGCATACTATCCAGCTAAAACAATCTCCCTCTCTTCATCAGTCAATTCATACAAATCAAAAACCATCTCATCTATCTCTCTATCAATAGAGCCGATCTGAGATTGTAGGTCAGACAATACTGTATGCTTCTTATTAAACCAAGACATTAATTCTTCTTCATCTTCTAGTGAGAGCTTCTTAAGCTTGAGGGCTTTCTTAAAGCTATCAAAATTTAGCTCAGTAATTTTCTGAAGTTTCTTTGGCATTTTCTCTAGTGAATATCTTGACTCAAGAAATGATAGTGTTTGTTGAAGTACATCGTTGTATTCCTTAGTAATAGCTAACATCTGATCTGCTTTTTCAATATAAGGTTGCTGACTCTCTTTATCAATTTCTGGAAGAGGTAAATTTCTAACATCGTTTACAAGAATTTTTGGAATAGATGTCTTTGCTAGTGCTTTTGGATTCACCTTAATGTGATAATATGTGTATAGTTTTGAATTCATCAAAGCCAATAAGTACTTAAGACTCACCTCATTAGTATCATCTTTATGAACTATATTAATTATAACAGGAGTATTGTATAATTCTTTGTCAGCATACGATACATATAGCTTGTAATAAGATCATCTTGTGATCTCTCTTATCAGCAATCTTTCTTTTGTAAAAAACTTTTGATCTCTTGGTGCTGCAAGTTCAGCTCAATATTTAATATACAAGTTATCATTTGGAGTCAATTTATATCTTCAGACATCTTCTCATCTCAACTCTTTCTTATATTCTTCGGACAGCTTCTCAACAGAATGAAACACTCTTCACTTAATTTGCTCAGACGTATGTCAGCGGTATTTGTCATACGGAATTAATCATTGTGAAACGTCAAATGACTTTCATAAGGTATTGGTTTTTGATGTTATCTTTTTGAGAAGAGGTATATCTTCCTTAGAAACATATAAGTTAATAATCAATCACTCGGTTCACAATATGTATGTATGACTTAAATTTCTACTTGTTGTAATTTGTTGATCTTGTACATCTCAAACGGATATTACATCATCAGGTTTTTTCTTTCAAACAAAAAGAATAACTGTATCTAAATCAGCGTCTTGAAAAACTTTTACTGGCAAATCAATAATCTGAGATAGATTATTTGAGAGAAGCAATTCTCTTAGTTTTTTATGTTGTTGAATTGTAAGTCGAGTATATGGGATAATATAAGACATCATTCAATCTTGCCTTAGGATACTTAGTCACTTCTCAGCAAAAAGAGAATATGTATCTAGTTTATACAGTGCCGTCGAATAACTTTCCATATAATATTTTTGATCTAACTTAGAAATTGTAGCTCAATAAGGTGGATTCCCTACCACAACATCAAACCCTCAACTATTCATTATGTCTTTATATTCTTTGCTCCAATCAAATGCTTTCTCTCCAGCAACAGCAGGATCATCTATCAAACTATTACCACACTTGATATTCCCATCAAGGTCTGCAAGTTTCTTTCCTTTCTCAGCTGTCTTGAGCCAAAGAGATAGTTTTGTTATTTCAACTGACTCTTCATTGAGATCCACTCAATAGATATTGTTTTGAAGAATAGATTTATAGGTGGCTTGATTATCAAACAACGATCATAGTTTTTTTCACACTCTTTCATTTTCTGCAAGCAGATAATCAAATACTCTCACTAAGAACGCTCAAGAGCCACACGCAGGGTCTAGGACTTTCACATTCTGTAATACTTGTTGATACAATCCATACGCTTCGAGCTCCTTTTTTTCATATTTTTTATCATCTAGTGTATCATTTAATCACACCTTCTTTTCTATTATCTTGTACTGCTCTTCTAGCCATACACCCAGTGAATTCTTCACGATATAATCTACGATGTATTCGGGAGTATAAAATATTCCATCTTTTTTACGCTTGGATGTTCCCTTATCTTCAGCTTCAGAGAAATGATTTCTCAAATCTTCAAGGTCAGAGATAGATTGCTCGAAGATATGTCCAAGTATATTTACACTCAAGTCATCAGCGAAGTCATACTCTCACATTTCTACAAACTTTTTGCAGATATCGTCACCTACCTTGAGATGATCAAGTTCATCATCCTTATGGAAGAGTCATCAGTTGTATCACTTTGGTATTCATAGCTTATCACTACCACTGTTTACAGCTTCAAAGAATCCTGCAAGGATAGTCCAGGTAGAAACCCCTATCATATTATCTCCATACGCTACCACCTCAGCGAGTTTCTCCTCAGGAAGTAGTCCAAGATCTTCACAGAAATGTACAAAGATAAGTCTATCGATGATCTTCTGTGCTTTGGTAATCAACATATTGTAGTCCTTATCAGGGTTGTTCTTGATAAGATCCTGGATGAGTTCCATTCTTAGCTGTTTGTATTCCTTGTAGAACTTCTTAGTTATCTTTTCTTGTTCACTCCTTACTTCACTTAGGAGAGCTTCAGTAATAGATGGACCTTTCGTGGATATCAAGTGATCAGCATTTAACAACCACCAAAACTTTTTGAAGTTCTCGTAATCATTACTCGGATCTACTAAATCTTCTAGTGTTCGTATCTCAAAATCTATCAGCGTATCTTTATACAATCTGATCTCTATGAAATTAGTAGCTATCACTCGCTTACAGTTTTGATACTGTGGCTTATACTTGAACCCTTGTTGTACTGGCGACAGGTTTCATTCTCTTTTTTGTGACTTATCTAAGGGAGTCTTGGCGTCTTTAATCTCTACTACCACCTGCGTATGCTTGTGAGAATCTGTTTCATCAGGATTAAAGTGTCACAAGATAGCGTCAGGTTTCTGTCAGCTGGTCTGTGTTCTTCACTTTGGATCTATGGTAAAGGGATTACTTGGGTACGAAGTATATCATAGCACTTGTTTAAACACATCATCATTAAATGCTTGCTCACATTCAGTTTCAGTTTTTTTTTCCAACGATCAAGACTTCTGTGCGTCGTATCGATTTTGCAACAACTGAACTTTCTCTTCTAAGTCAGGGACTTGAAGATCGATTATTTTTGATGTGAGTAATTTATGTTTGAACAATCAAGCCATATGGATTAAGTGTGGTAAATATTACCTTATATATACAAATATAAATAGTTATTTCCACAAGTTTCTGTGTTTATATAGGTATAAGAAAAATGGATGCAATATACTTAAATTTTACTATAAAAGAATAAATAATTTTAGATTGATACTTCTAATAATGAAATTTGAGCTATATAGATATTTCGTACATAGAGATAAAAGTAGTCCTTTCTTTAAAGAAAAGAAATTGGATGCTTTAGCGATTGTGAGAAAAATGTTCTTGGAAAAAGAAATGACCATCGGTCAGAAATGAATCTTTGCACTTCAAAAGTCATTTGAAGATCTACATATATTCTACATTGCAAAGAAAAAGAAAGTCGAAGTGTCTGGTTCGCCTGAGGAAAACTTTGCAACGAAGAAAATAGATGACTGGCCACACATTTCCATAATAACAAACCTTTCTGATGACTCGAAGTTTTGACAAGTATTTGCGATACAAAAAAAAGAAAATGATTTTGGGACAACTTTTTCAATAGCAAAACAGATTCAAAAAACTATGTATGAATACCTTCATAGCCAATCAATAACGCTAGAGTTTAAACCAATCACTGAGAAATGAAAGTTTCGAGATTTTTATGAAAAAAATATGTGATCGATTAAAGAAGTGTCTTTTGAATTAATGGCACCAAATCTATTTAATTGAGAATCAGAAGCAGAAGAAGCAACCAAGAAAATTAAAGAAAAATATAACGGAAATAAATTATGAATTAAAATTGAGAATAAAGAATGAAAAATAGATATAAATAAGGATGATCTATTCATTAAATGAGCAATTAATACAGCAGAAAAATGATGATGAAATTGGGAAATAAAAGCCAATAAGAATACTTTCAAAAGTTGAGATTACACCAAGTCATTAGATGTTAAATTAGACAGTGATGCTGTAGATAATTTGAATGAAACTAGTATACAATTACTTCTTAACCTTATAAATCAATGTTTAGGATCGTAGGAATAGTATCAACTGCAATTGTTGCATCAATTATTTTGTTATTAATTGATAATTTTTCAGGTAGCAGTATCGTATCTTGATTAATTTGTGACGATTATATCGCAATTATGGCCACATTAATTTGATTGAATATGGCAACAGTTGCATTCTTAGTTTGAAATATTAATACAATCGAATTATCAACTTGAGAAAAAGCATTCAGTAGAGTTAGAGAAGAACTACGTCAAAACATTACTTTTATGTTAATAGCCTTATTGCCTTTGTGAATTATAGCTAAGTGATTTTATGATTGCGAGACTTGAGCTAGCACATTGATAGACCAAATGGTTTTAACTATTCTACTTTCCACATTTGTTCTTTGATTATATTGCATATATGAAACTACACAGATGATATTCAAGATAAAATTATAACTTGGAATCCTATTGGTTTATCTCTGTTATACTCTCTGTTATACTCTCTGTTATACTACCTGTTCTATTCACTAATGGGAATAACAACAAGAAGCTCTAATGCAGTTGGTACTTGAGCTTATACTTACGTGACAATGCCTCAATCTTAGCCTCTCAGTCCTCACATGCCTCATACAGATAGAAGTGCAACCAGTCAACAACGTTCGAAAAGGCTGATTTCTCCTGTCGTTCCTTAAAAGTGTTCACAATGGAATCTGGTGAGCGCCCCATCAAAAAACTCTCCCTAAAGGAGAGTTTTTTGGTTGAATAATTTTATAGATTTTTGAGATAAAGTGAGAGCAATTGTTTAGTCTCGTTTACAAGATGTTTTTTTACTCGAGCTTTTTTCTTATCGGTATCTAAAACCTCTCCTATTTGATGAATGATAGTATTTGAAGCAAATTTTTTTGGAATCTCTGAGATAAGATATTCTATAAAGTCTTTAAGTGATAATTTTGTATACATATACTCTACATTATTGTAGAGTATGAAGTCATGAGTGAAACAATAATTCAAATAATCCTATAAACCAAAACCACGAACCAACCACCTATTCTTCACACAGGTATCTGCATCTATCTCACGAAAGATTCGTCACAAAAGCACCGTGGCATATGATCCAGTAGGCAAAGAAAAAGAAAGGAGAAAATCACCAGACTCTCGAGAAGTTTTGAGATCTTGAGGAATCACAATATTCTCTCTCCTGATTCCATATAGATGATATATTCTTGCGAGCTGTATATGATCCTGGATACGAGAAGTTTCAATTAGTTCTTTATCATACTGATACGCCTGCGTCTCGGTTGGACAGGTCAACATATGGGCTCATATCATGAGCCCTGTGGACGACCAAGATGAGGTATACGGCACAGTTTCTCAGGTCATATATGACGGAGTACAGATATCTTCATCCATCGTATGTTCTCTGATCTTAGCAAAATCAAACAACTCCACGCAATGATCTTTGTGTCTATATATCCCCGTCTCACGAGTTCGCACATCACGACGACGCATACAGATATCCCCGTCCACCAGATGATCATTATTTTCATACCTCTGGAGTGCTTGGGTATTGAAATACATGCTTGGATAAGCCTGCAAGGTAAATTTTAGTTGATATTTCTCATCAGTAACAGCAGTTTCTTCAAAAAACTTCATCGCTTTCTTGAAATTATTTTTTCCAAAACGCTGTTGACCAAAACAATTTGGGAAGCCATGGTGCTGGATATGAGAAACACGCTCATCGATTCACCTTTTCATCTCAGTCGTGATCTCTTTTCTTTTTCTGAGCCTAATACTAAAACGATTTCACATATTGCGACCGATACCCAACATACGATCAGCATAGTTTTCTTCCCATATTTGCACAGTATCAGAAGAAAGGCTTTGTCTCACAAGATCTTGTCCAGAAAGCTCTGAATTTCAACGCTTTCAAACGGATGCAACATCATCCATAGCTATACTTATCCACTGGGTGGTATGGGCTTTTTTATCCTTGAGTCCGGCTATACCGATTTGACGGCGATTGAGACCAGTGTTGTTACACAAAGATGTTATCACATCCATGGTATTTTCATTTCTTTTTTCAAATCTAAGATACCAAATCTTCCCATCAGGAACTCGCTGCATATCGCCCAAGAGTTCATCAACTATGAAGTCTCAGGGATGGTGTTTGAAACGAAATAACATACAGCACTGTTCATTTAATAAAATCTAGAGATTAAGTTACAATAGTGATACATAAAGAATGTTGAAACACAAAAAGAAAAATCGACATCAACTACAGTCTTGCAACCCTTCCAGAGATATCTATAAAAACTATATCGACCATTTATTCGACCATCATGATGAAACAATTACTCCTTTCACTAGCTACCATATTCTTCCTATGATCTACGGTTGCTTATACTCCTACAGCATCAGATCAGTCCATACTCAACAATATTGATTCTGTCATTGAAAAAATGAAGACAAATGATCAAGCAAGATTGGTTTCAATTCAACAGAAGTTACCGCTGATCATTTCAAGATTTGCTAGTGATTCTAGAGAGTGGTATATACTCACTAGCATCCTAGACTTCATGACACCAGAAACTGATATGGCAGTAGTGGTGACAGCTCACAACAGCTCCACAGAAACTATTCTAGACGCGACCCCCATAGATGGCTGAACGTATCTGGTCACCAAAGTGGTCGATGGAGATACGATCCATATCGAATCTGGAGGAGAGAGATATAGTGTTAGACTTATTTGACTAGATACACCAGAAAGATGAGAAGACTGATTTGATGAAGCTACTGATGAGTTAGCCAAGTTGATAGATCAAAAATATGTAAACATCCAGTATGACGCATCCCAATGAACTACTGACAGATACGACAGATTACTCCTGTATGTTTTTTACAATGACATCAACATAGCCAATCATATGATCATCAACGGACTCGCAACTGAGTATACTTACCGTAAAAAATACCTCCATTCAGATCTATATAAAGCATCAGAAGCACTAGCAAAATCAAATGAACAAGGTATACGAGCACCGCAGCAATCATCTCAGATCACTACTACTCCTTCATCATGCTCGTGACATTCACGAATCCAATGATCAAGATGATGATGCTATTATCTCAATAGCAATGGAAATAAAAGTTATTGAGACAGGGAGTGTTGTTAGAATAACAAAGCTCCCCTTACTCCTCAAATCCTCTCTTTCCCCTACTTTTTTTCTTCTGACTTTGTTTCATCTTTGCTACCTTATTTTTTTTCTTGGCAGCTCGTTTTTTGTTCTGCATTTTTTTGAAACTTGAAAGTCTTTGTTTTTGAGCATCATTTAGGGATTCGGGTTTTTGATTTTTTAGTTTCTTAAGTTCTCAAGCACTGAGTTTGCGACGAGGTTTTTCATACAGTATCTCATGCAGGAGTTCTTTGATCTTGCGAACTCATCATTGTTTGTTTTTTAATTGTTCTCTCCCCTCTTGCGTCTTTACTTTGAGTTTCATATCTTTTGAACGGTAGGTAGCGTTGGTAGATAGGTAAGCAATGATTTTTTCCTTTTGTTTTTCAGTGAGCATTGAAGAGGCTGAGAAATCGTATGTAGTTTGTATCGTAGAACTCGTTTTATTCACTTTCTGACCACCTTTACCCGTCCCCAACGTTGCTTCATGAGAAAATAGCTGAGTCTCTGACTCTACAAGGTGTTCTAATTGCTCTTTCAAAGGAGATACAGGCTTTTCTTTCATACACTAAGTATATGAAAAATGCTAAAAAAGAAAAACGGTGTTTCTCGAATTGTTAACTAAACTATATATCGTATACATAAGTATATTTAATCCATACTCATCTACCATGAATCAAACCTTCACCCTCACCTCAGAATACATTCCACTAAACAAACTCCTAAAATTTCTTGATATCTGAGAAAATGGATGAGCAATAAAATCAATGATCACTGGATGATTGATCTTTGTGAATGAAAAACAAGAATTTCGTATTCGTAACAAACTCGTTGCTGGAGATGTCGTAACGTATCCTGATGGAGATGTTACGATTACTATCAGTAACTAAAGCAGTGAATGTAATGCATATATTTTAGCGAGAAGACTCCGCCTCCTCATCCTTCAACAGATCAGCATAGCTCTCGCGAAGTTTCTTTATTTTTGGGTTGATGACAAATTCACAATATCTGTCTCATTGATTGTTGTTATAATAGTCTTGATGAGCGTCAGGTCATTTCCAGAAGTCACTCGCTTCACGCACCTGTGTCACTACAGTCTCAGGAGTATAGATATCAGACTCATTGAGTTGTTGGATCATCTGCTGCGCTTGAGATGCTTGTTCTGGTGAATGAGTGAATATCACAGAGGCATATTGTGTTCCTTTATCGTTCCCTTGGGCATTGAGTTGGGTAGGATTGTGTGAGGAGAAGAAGACATTGAGCAGTGTCTGATACGTAATCAGTTCAGGATCAAAATGAATGTGTACTACTTCCACATGTCCTGTTTCGTCATAACTCACATCATCATAGGTAGGATCATCAGTTGCTCATCACATAAATCCAGACTCTACTTGAATCACTCATCTGAGCCTCTGCATCACTGCCTCCACGCATCGATAGCATCCTCATCCAAAGGTTGCCACATCTGCTGTATTGTGCACCGCATGCTCTAGCATATCTACTTTTCCCTCTACGAATTTCATCGAGACTGAATTTACACAATGACGAGTATCCTTCTCAGTTAATTTTTCACCACGAAAGACATGTCATAGATGACCTCCACAGGTGGTACACGTGATTTCTACACGACGACCATCCGCATCTACATACTCATGTACCTGCCCTGGGATTGCATCGTCAAAACTCGGTCGTCCACAACCACTCTCAAATTTCATCTCAGAATAATACAGCGGCGCATCGCATTGCTTACATACGAACGTACCCTCACGCTTTTCCTCTAAGAGTTCTCCCGTGAACGGCATTTCTGTTCACTTGTGAATAAGTACTCTTTCTTCTTCTGGAGTGAGTTGGTTCAATCTGAGTTCTTTTTCCATTTAAAATTGGTTAACAAACAAAACTAAAATCATAGTATTCATCTACCATGAAGATCAAACAGAATTAGTTAGATGCTAAAACCGTAAAGTTCATCATCATCCCTGATTCATTGTGCTCGGCTATATGACAATGCGCCATTCGTTTACCGGGGTTAGACATATCTACGAGGATGTCAGTGTATTCTCCTGGGAGAGTTAGCACTGTATCTTTCCATACAAGGTTATCATTTGGTACACCATTTTTATTGATCACGAGAAATCTTTGTCCATGAAAATGGACGGGATGCTGCATCGGATGCAATCCTTCTCCATCATTATTGATTCTAATCTTCACTATATCTCATTCAGTGAATACTCGATCATCAATCTCCATACTAATTTTATCTGACAACTCATCAATCAACTGTCGCTTGGTCGAGGTATCAGTAGACACGACATTCATATCAAACATCTCATCTACCCACTCCATCACTCCTAGCTTATATTCCAGTCATCAAACATTAGCCGTTGTCCCATCATCTGCATGCTGCATCTTCAAAGATAAATCATCTTTCGTTTTACCATTGAGTGTCATATCCAACCTGAGCATCTTATCTACAGGTTTATCAAAGTATTCTCTATACCTATCTATTTCCTCAACCACCTGAGTGACCGTACGCATGCTAGTAAATTCTTCTCCAGCATCACTCACGTCATCATTTGGTGTTACTTGTACTGCAGCTATAGTTTTTGTAAAAGAAGGGTTTTTATACACCAGATCAAAAGATCAAGCTTCTGGAGCGAAGAGTTCCACCACATATCTTTCTGCTGGAGCGATAAGTAAGGATTCGATTGACATCTCTTTTTCAAATGCACCAAGATCTCCACCCACCAATTTCATTTTTATTCCAGGGATTGAGACATTGAATGCTCTCACATTTGCGGTGTTCGTCACATACAGTCTCGTTACTTCTCACTGCTTCAGATTCAATGTATACGCTTCTGATCAGTTCACCAGATAATGCGTACCAAATCTCCCCATGATTGTTTGATTTACGGTATCCTTATAAAATGGAGCGACACCTTCATCGTCCATCTGGATATCATCTAAGATCAGTACTTGTTCTGCATCAACGGTATTCCAATACGTGGGATCAGTAGGTTCTACGATATAGTTTCAATACATCCCTAATTCTTGCTGAAGCTCTTCTCTCACATGGGGATGATATCGATACACCCCTGGATCAGGAAATACTAGTGCATACGTTAAGGACTCTCCTTTACTGATAGGAGTATCAAATCATCACATACTCGTAGGTACACCATCCTCTTGATCAGATCATCTCAAACCATGATGATGTACGGTGCTTGTGATGTCTCATATATTATTAGTTACGGTAAGGTTGATGTTACTGTTCTGTTTGATTTTGATCAGTGGTCAGGGAATGGATTCATTGTATGCCATCATACGCACTTGTTTACCATCAATAGTATTGTTGATATTATCCAGAGTGATTTCATAGCTATCTCCATTAGCAAGCTCTACGATTTCTTGTTCTTTTTTGCTTCCATATTCTGCATTTGCGCTCAAGTCAACTTCATCTCCCAGATCAATAGCTGGACTAACGACACCAAAATAGTCATCACAGTCTTGCATCCCTGGCATGATTTCGCACTGTTCCTGGATCGCATCTTCGTAGCTATCTTTGTTCAGTGGATTTTTGATGACATCGCATCATTCCCCTCATCACATGAGACACATATGGATGTTTAATTTCTCATCATTGCTAAAGTCTGTGCGGGTCAAGATTCAATCTCTAGGAGCAAATGTCGTTCAATGTGGATGAGGTTCAGTTCATTCTCATTCTGGATGATGACTATTTACTGGACCATCAGGAAACATTTTCTCTTGAATATAACCAGAAACTACGATACTCAGCAAGGTAAGTCACACAATAACTCATCACCATGTAAGCGAAGTGATTCATTGACGTAACTCCTTTTCTTGTAACCACCATGAGATCAAAGAAAGCGCTGTACCTATCGGGATATACCGCAATGCCTCATAGGTTATCTCATCAAAATGCTGAATAGAACCTGAAATCATTCCCATTCATATAGACAGAAATACTCAAGTCATGACACGCGAGAAAATATGTGTTCGGGTAATATCCTTGTCCTTATTTCATCGAAAATCTTGAATATAGGTAGCGATTCCAAACAAGACTCCACCTACCAATCAGATCAATCAAAATCTTCGTGGATTTAAGGTAAAATGAACAATAGAACCAGAAATAAATCAGATTCACAAAAAATAAATTAAGAGGACGAAATATCCTCAGAGGAGTTTTTTCATGGACTAAAGAATAAAATTTAAAAATCAGATGAAGATATTTGCACGACAGAATTATCACATCCACAATTCTTGCTGCATCGAGTATCAATAAGTACTCAATCATCATCTTTATATTGGTAACAACATTGTGTATATTTTTCTTGAAGTTTCTTTTTGGTTCTATGAATGATTACTTTTACATTGGCCAAGGTGTCTCATGACATAGATGCTATCTCTTTTTGAGATACTCAATCTAAGTACTGCTGTATGATGCCTTTCTCTTTATCTCAGAGTGTGTCAATCATGGGTAACAAACAACTAGATATATTTCTGGCCACGATAGATTGATCAGTATCACGGTTTTCTTCTACTCACTCCCAAAACATCTCGTCCATATTTGAAATGGATCCTGAACGTTCTTTGCGATATCGATCTATGATACTATGTTGTGCAATACGATAGAGTCGTTGTTTTACTTTTTTGGCATCTTGAAGTGTTTCTAGCTTACGATGTACCTTTAGGAAAACCTGCTGGAGGATATCATCCGCCGCAGGTCAATCAACACGAGCTGCAATAAATTTTTGCAAGTCATGTGAATAGGTGTCCCAAAGGTATTCAATGGTTACCATGACTTATTCAGCTGAAGAAGCACAAGATTCACCACACCCGCATCATTCGCAAGTACAGTTTTCACATGAACAACCTGTGGTAGCACAAGTACAGTTTTCACATTTACATTCTTTGCATGTACATTCCATGATTTTGGTATTAGTTATAAAAACAAGAAATACTCTTGTGTATACTAAGACGCAGAAAGCGTCAAAAGGTTACACAGTAATTACTTTACAATTATCGTTCATTGACTCATTCACATTGACGAACATACAAAGGTATAGGTTCAAGGAGAAGGGTTCTGTAATGTATATACGATCTCTTCTCCTGCTTGTACTGGATAAATATTTTTATCTACACTTGGTAGTGCGATACTAGACATACATCACAGTCCATTTTTATCTGGATTAATACGAATTTCATAATTTTTTCAAGCAAGCAAAACAGTATTCTCAGGTGTCAGCATGGTTCCATCATGTCCCAACAAAATAATTTCTGTTTCTTCGTTGTTTGAGACTCAACTGTATTGTCATCCACTCAACATATCTCCCACTCACAACAATCCCATACTCCCTTGGATACTATACAAAGAAAATGCTATCAAAACAAGTGCAACGATTCATTCAAATTTTCTTTTGTGAGTTGTTTTAGCATAAGAAGTTCCCACTCACAATAAAATCAGTCATGGCAAGGTTCACAAAGCAAAAACTCCCATAATCAATGATCATTGCAACAGTGATCCAGATGCCAACGCCATGATTTGAACCATCTGAGTAAATCAACAGGGCACAAAAAATGTCATTGCTCATACCATACTAGAGCATCGTCGATAAGATGAATATCTTTGCATCGTTTGTTGAACCTCATACATTACTCAAGTATCTCGTTTTGGTTTTGGGAGAAATCAGAGTATTTGTAAAGCGAGTAGAAGGAGTATTCAAGAGATAACTACATTTAGTCGCGCAGTAACTCACAACGAATAACTCACCTGCTCTCAGATCAATCATAAAATCGCTCCAAAAACGATAAATCAAAATACTCTTCATCAATGTAACCAAGCCTGTGTCTTTAAGGGATGCTCCGAAGAACTAAGATCTGTATATCCCACCACTATTCATCAGGTAACTGCAAGACAAGTAGAAACAGAAGCAACAAGTCAAAGCAACAATATTACTCGGAGATTATCACTTATTTCAGTAGATCAAAGTAATGATGTCGCATCGGTGTGACTCAAGAGATACCAAAAAAGTATCCCAAGTAACACAATGATCAAGCGTTGGTATAAAGGTAAGGTGTATGTTGGCAAACAACATGATGCATCTTTCACGGACATACATTTCTGTTTGAATTAAAACTATCCTTCAATCACAATACTTCCTTGCTTCATTCCCATCCCATTACATACGAAGTTATACGTTCATGGTTGTGCATTATCGATTACCATTTCTATTGGTCTTCCTTGAGCCACAACATCACCTCATTGTGTACCTTCTCGCTTGATCGTAGACATACATCATTGTCCGTTCTTCTCAGGAGTAATCACGAATTTATAATCTTTCCCTGCAGGGAGAGTTGTGCTTTCAGGTACTACTTGCAATCAATCATGACCCAAAGCAATTTCTTCATAGTTTGCCGAAGCTTCATTTGATCATGTGTCTGGGCTAGATCCACATCAAGTAAGGATCGCTCAGCTCAAAAGAGCTAGGCTTATAAGTAATGGTATTTTTTTAAGATTTTTCATATCGTGTGTATAAATAACTAAAAATGGAGATAAGATTTTTTGTAGTAAGCAAAAATTTCTCAGAGATCGTCTAAAATGATTTTTTGAAAAGATTTTCTAACAATGCATAATGACTCAATGACCATACAGATCATTAGTAAGAAATTTGGAAAATGATGAATCTTCTCATCGTCAAGGGTCGTGGAGAGAATAGAAAAAGGTATCTATTCGATGCTGATCAAGAGTTTGGTGACTGAATATAGGAAGAATAAGATCATGATCGTATTGTATCGTATCGTTTGATTCAAAAGAAAATACTCATATTGATTGCTCAAGACACAGACTCATATCATGTCCCTCATGGTCCTGTTCTTGTTCACCATGATGCATATGATGATCATGCACTGATGATGAAGATGGATGCATTGCAAAAGCATGCACCGTAAATTGTGCAGTGAAAAAGTACAGCAGTGAGATGATAAATGACAAGGTATTTTTCATAACGAGTTTTTTATACTAATATATTTATCATAATCAATCTTTAGCAAAGGTTTGTAGCAACTTTTCTTTAGTTATGTTCTTCAAAAAACTCTCGAATCATCTCCCCTGCAAAATCTGGCCAGGTGTGGGGATAATAACTTCTATTTCGTGTCGTATAATCTTGAGTATGTGGACACCAAATGACAGGGTCTCATGCGCTACAGTTTATATATTCTACACAGTTTCCTTGAGCTGGGCCTACAGCTTTCGTCTCTGGTCCACATTCATTTTGATCAAGTAACTGATCACGAGCAACGACTCATCAAGAAAAGGCTGCGAGCCTATCATTGGGATTATGCATAATAAGTGCAGCGGTTGATCAGGTGCATTCATTGGCTGTGGTGCTTCATCCCACAGTTCCTATAGCACGAACCACATCTCCACGAGCACAAGCTAGGCTATTGGCAAACCATGCTCACAACGAATGTCCTACCGCATACACCTGATCTAAATCAACACAATATTCTTTTCAAATTTCTTCTAGGATTTCATCAAAAAACTCAAATCATCTTAATTCATCAGATGGATCATTTGTCGCACGTCGATTACGCGAGGGTCATGCTTCAGGAAGTCCCGCTGGGTAGATAATAATGACGTCCTCATCTCGTACTTTTTCCAAATCATAATACTGACGTACTTGAGTATTTGGACTGGTACGTCCATGAAAAGCTACGATGAGTTTCGTAGGTCTCTGAGCTCTCACCTTATCTCAAACAGCAGAAATAAATGAACGTTGCACATCACGCACTTGGACGTTCGTAGGTGGTTGAGGAGGTAATGATGATTCGTCACATCAAACAGAGAGGTTTTCAATTCTTTCTTCAAAACTAAGCTCCCCTTCTTGCTCGAGCAACAGTTGATCAACTAAAAAAGATAACTGAGCACGAGTCATGGGTTCATTTGGGTCAAGATCATACCTAGAAAAAAGATTCCACTTATGCACATAGTTTAGATAAGGAACAAATCGATTCTTACCAGATCATTCCTTTACAGATTGTGTAAAAGTCTCTAAGGCGATCTTGAATCATTCAGCAATCGTAACTTTTTTGCTTGGTTTAAAACTACCATCTGGGTATCATCACACGATGCCCTCCTGCTTTGCAAAACACACATAAGGAGCAAATCGCTCATTGGCGACATCAGGAAAACAATCAGTTAGTTCCTGATCGTCGGTATTTTCTACAATATTTTTTAGAACAATTTTCAACATCTCAGCACGCGTCACCTCTTTCTCTGGGCCAAAAGTTCCATCAGGATATCCCTTAATAATTCAACGTTCCTGAAGATTTTCAATAGACGCACGATACTTATGATCTTCAATATCTGGAAACAGATCGGCTGAGTATATTGTTCAGCAAAACGCGAGTATTCAACATACTGTAGTGAGCAAGTAACGCATAAGAGAGAGAGTAAAGTATAAAGCTAACCTTCGGCACCAAAAAAGAGAAAAAACAATGAAATCATATAGAAGAACTGTATCTTGAGAAGTTTAATTTGACAGGTTGGGTATGAAAAAAGCACCAAAATCGTAAGATAAAGGTGCTTTTTTAGTTGTTCAATTCG
>CALGNI010000031.1 GCA_937958645.1 Candidatus Absconditabacterales bacterium | reverse complement strand
TTATGATAGAAAAGCTTTGATGGGGCTTTTTGATCTGTTCGTCGAATGTTTTCAGGCGAAGAAGTCATTATATATCTTGGCATGAAATCATGACTGGATTGCGGGGCATTTTGTCTATGCAGAAGCAAAAAAAGCTTTTTCTTTTTTGGATAAGTCTCAAGGAGTGTTGACCTTTATTACCGAACCTGAATTCCTTACTATTCAAGATCAAGAGTGTTTATTTTTTCCTTTCCATATTCCTGCTCATGAAACTAAGATTAGACCAGAGTTTCAGGAACTAGCTGAATCATCTCACACCAAAGAACAGCGATCTTGACGTGCAAATTCATTGATGATGAATTTAATAGAAGATCGAAGAGTAAACAAAAAATCTGAAAAGCTTATGATTTTTCATCATCGATATCTCGTGTGAACGAGCTTTCCATGACAATTTTCTAAGTTTTGATTTAAGAATCCTTGATTAAGTAATGCACTCTTTGATATTGAAGATATTCTTCTTTGTTCAGGACATCTTCATCAACCTTTTTGTTTTAAAAATTATTTGTGTCTGGGTAGTGTTTGGCATACCTCACCTTTAGAGATTAACCAAACAAAGTATCTGTTTAGTTATGAAGCAAAAAAGAATGAAATCGTTGTCACGCCGATTTATACCAATCCGTATATCAAAATCGTAGGTAAACCTTGATGAAAGCTCTCTCTAGAAGATATAGAAACATGAATACAGCAGCTTGAACAAGAAAGTAAGAAGCATTTACTTAATTGACTGTTCTGAGTATCATTTGTTGAAAATACATGACCAGATCTTAAGGACTGTACATTGACTATTGATACAGAGGTTCATTATGACCAAATAGATACGATAGTTCAGGAGAAGGTCTTTGATAAGATGAGAGATGTGCGCATTACTCAAAGTAAACGTCAATTACCTCAGATTTTAGATTTACTAGATACTCAGTCCAAAGAACTATGAGCACGTATATCCGACCGAAAATCCTTATTGAAAACCTATGTAGATAAAAAATACCAAGATGATGCGAACCGCTATATTGAACAACTAGAGTCTATGAAAATTCTTTAATCTTCCGATTTTGGAGTTACAAAAAACAAAACGAAGATGATTTTAAGTGAATTGTAAATGATATACTCGGTGAGTAGGCATTTTTTTTGCTTGCAGCGATGCTTCTGATATACTTAGATTAGTGTATTATTTGAGAATTCTTAATGATCATGAATAAATTTCCTTCGAGACGAGTAGTGTGATGAATAATCCTGGTGGGTCTAACAGCCATAGGAAATATTTTTGGTGGTGTTGAGGTAGTAAATGAAGTATTTGCTCAAACAGGCTCTGTCTCTGAGAGTGAAACTGCATTAGCAGCTAACCTCCAACTTATTATTAGAATGATCTATCTAATATTGCGGCCTATGATTGCAATCGTTGGAGCTACACTTGATAATTCGATGGTGATGGGAGACGTGTTTTTCCTAAATACATCGATCTATAGTATGTGGCAACTCATGAGAAACTTTGCCAATTTTGCATTGGGAGGAATCTTCCTGTATGCGATTTTACGCAATGTGTTTACAGCAATGTCCTGAAGTGAAGAATATATTAGTGGTGAACGAGGAGTAAAAAAACTCTTACCTAAGGTGCTTTTCGCAGCTATCTTGATACAATCCAGTTTCTTTATGATGAAGGTCTTGATTGATTTATCGACGGTTGCTATTTATTCTGTGTGAACCATTCCGATCAACTCGGTGATTAATAATGAAGAGAGCAACTTAAATAATGTTCGTTTTTTGCAACCGGATATCAAATTTAGTCTAGATAACACCCAGGCTGCAAATGGTACGGATTCTACGTTTGGTATCTTTTATGGATGTTCCGGGGATCCTGATAATTTGAATTATATCCCTTGTGAATTTAATAATAATAGACTTGTTGATTTGTGAAATAAAGATGGTTCACAGGCGAATACACGATATAAACATAAAAAAACTGAGGCTGAAAAACGATCAAATCTTACTGATAAGAATGTTAACGAAGTTACAGCAAGTATTTCCGATGATTATTGTGTTTATGGAAATTCACTATTAAAAATGGAGAACTATTTTGGAGAAGAGATTAATATCTGTACTATCAAAAAGATGAGAGAAGATGTTCAGCATGCTCAGTGAGGAGGAGTAATGGCAGCGAAGGGTTGTCCTACTATGGGCTCGTTTTTTGAAAATGCTTCAGGAATGACAGGACCTATGTATGGATTGTACGCATCGATCTTCCGTATGGACCAATTAGCACTTACTGAAAACCATAAGGATACGATAGAAATTAGTTTAGAGTTTTTGGTAAAACTTGCAGTAGCGATAGCTTTGGTGATTCCTTTGATTGCTTTGGCGGTAGCTATGGTAATTAGATTAGTTGCGTTACGATGATTTATTATCTTTAGTCCTATGCTCGCATTGGGTCGGGTGTTCTTTTCTGAAAAACTTAAGTCACAAAACGAGGGAAAAGCTTCATTTTCTTCCTTATTAGGACTTGTGTTTATGCCCGTGTTGGTAGTGTTTGCGATTTCTTTTTCTTTGATGTTTATGACTCTGATTTCAAATTCAGATCAATTGAGTCCAGAATTTGAAGCTGATCAGTCTTTCGCTTCAAGGGCTTGAATGCAATACAAATCTTGAGTAAGTTGTTCTCCTGATTGAACCTTAACTTCTGTAAGTGGAGATCCGAAGGATTCTTCTATCTATGAACATTGTTATAACTTGGCTGGAATCACTTCTTTATGTTTTACTGAAACGCAAAAGACGATAGGAAATAGTATCTTAAATGTGTTTTCTTATTTGCTAGTGAATTTCTTTGGGGTTGCATTGATGTGGATGGTGGTGTTTGCCGCTATGGCTTCATCAAAAATCACTTCAAGTACTACAGAAGCTATCAAGTGATTTGGACAAGAGGTCTTCAAAGCAACAAGAATTCCTGTCGCATGATGACTGTCTTATAATGATTTCCAAAACACAAGAGAAGAATTTAAAAACATGCCTGGTAAGATTTCTCAAGAACAATGAAGAAATCTTTCGAGTGTGATTGATAGATTTCAGAAAAAGAATGGAGCAACATCAAATGAATATCAAGATGCACTTAATAAAGCTTGAAAACAGGCAGATATTCAATGAGCACTTAAGAAAGATCTACCAAGTCAGACAAGCATTTATGATTATGATAATGGGTTCAATAAAATCTGAACTGCTGCTGGACTAAAAGAAGGAACAGAGATTTCAAATCTAACTGATTTAGTAGCGACTAAGAAATGATACAATTGGTTGCGTAATCATTGAGATAAAGACCTTTGAGCTTGAGTTCAAAAGTTAAGTAATGTAACTGAGAAAAAAGATAAAATTAAGATCGATACTCAAATGTTTAGTGAAGTGCAGGCATGATTGCAGAAGCAGGCTGATACTGCCAACTCATGATTTACGAAATTGTGAGATGGGAAATACTATCACGATAGTAAGCAACCTGATTTTAAAGAATTTATCACGGTAACCGCTTCTTGAATTCAAAATAGCAATGTGAGCACAATCGATAAAGCGATGAAGAGCGGATTAACCACTTCATTGATGAGTCAGTACATTGCTGATGCGGATAGGATGTGAAGTAAAGTTGCCTTACCTGCTTGGATGAAAGCAATTGGTGATAAGAGTAAGAAGTGAGTAGAGGGGAAACGAATTATCACTAATAGCGGTGATGTGAATTCAGCTGAAAACAAAGCCACTACCGAAATAAATAAATCAGATCTCCTTGTAGGCTTCAGTAGCACAGGTGAGATAGCTAGTATTGAACGTTGAACGAAATAAGAGTATTTTATATTCCGTTACATAATGAAGAAAGGTTTTATTCAGTTAAAAAGAGTGTTCCCCGTGGTGATGATCGTGGTGATCTTCTTTTTTCCTGAACTTTCTTTTGCACAAGAAGAATCAACCATGAAGGATACCTTCGAAATAGTTAATATTTTTCTTTGATTTTTTTCTTGGTTTTGGATTGTTCCTGCTACGTTAGCGTGAGAACTTCTTACGAATGAATATGTCTTTTGAAGCAAAATAAACTTAGAAATACATCTTCGAAGGATTTGGATTATCATGAGGAACTTTGCGAATTTTTTTCTTGGATGACTGTTTTTGTATTATCTTGTCAAACAGATT
>CALGNI010000030.1 GCA_937958645.1 Candidatus Absconditabacterales bacterium | reverse complement strand
ACATTCACAAGTATCTGGGTCATAAGAATCATTGGTGCAGGCATTAGCGTCTCCACAGATCGGAGGCGTATCATTGATTACCCAAGCACAGTTTTCAAACACTGGAGTCTCATCACATTCATGAGCAGGCGTAATAGCTGGGTCTTGAGTAGCATCAATCAAACTATATTCACATCATCAAGTTCAATTTCCATCTTCTACGCATGCTTGCGAATAACACACCGCATTAGCTGGATCTCCTGGAGGAGTATCGCAGGCGGGAGCAGTTCCTGGTTCACATCCATTTTCAATACTACATCCTTCTAGACCATTACAATACAGACCATCATCGCATGATGCTGGGGTGATGGGATTGAGAGAGCATGATCCAGCTGGAGCATGATTTGGTCAAAAACTTGTTGCTATGATTTCAATTCAAGAATTCATAACAAAGTCATTATAAGTATAACTCTGAACAACATCAGAACTTGGTCTTGATAAAAAATGATCATAAACTAATCAATTAACATCACATCTTCAGTTTCAATTCAAGCTAATTAGATGCTGTCATATACCTGGTCATATAGTGGTATTCTGACTTACGGTAGCTCAATTTATCAAAGTTCAATTCGAATTTGAATCAAATCATCAGGTATTTCAATCTTTAATCCTAATATAGAATCCACTTGAGTCTGATTCGAATGTTGCTCATAAATTTAATGAATTTAAATAGGTTGCAACAGCTAAATAATAGTCAACTTCGTTAGAATAAGGTCAATCATTGTTAACATCTGTAAGATTAATACTTTCTGGTGATCAATTATTCACAACATTAATACTTTGATAGTAATTCTGATTATTGAATGCTCAAGTAGATAATTTAAATCAAATAGTGAACGAATGATATGCAAAACTGTCTAATATTCAGGTCTCAATAACTTCATTAGTGCCATCAGAACATGATTCTGTAATATTATACTCGTATGATCGATTGTAGGATTTATTTCAACTAGGATGTGGTCAATAAGTAAATGTTGTAAAAGTAGAATTACTTCATGAATTTGGGTCTTCAAGAGTCAATGTATGTACACAATTAACACTTACAAAATCACAACTCATCTCATACCCTCAATTTCAATCTTCTACACAAGAGTTTGCCTGACATTCCTGACCATCACCCGTACATGCATCCCCATATCATGATTCATCTTCACCATCTGGTGTAGCTACATCACAGTCATTATCCAGACCGTCACACAGTTCTGTATTTCCTGGATAGACATCTGGATTTTCGTCATCGCAATCACCATCACAAGTTGTAACACCATCATTATCCAAATCAGCGCATTCAACTACTGAAAATTGACAGTCGTTGTTGCAATATATACAGTCTTCAGTAGTTGGAGAACATTCCACACCATTTTGTGAACCTTGATCACAAGATTCATCTCATTCTATGATATCATTTCAGCATACTGGTGGCTTAGGAATACATGCACAAGCATCAACATCTCGATTCTCATTCTCTGCACATTCAAATTCTTCAAATTGACAAACATTATTGCATTCACATGCACTCTCGACTAGAGTATCATTTGTCCATTGATTATTGTCATCACAATCTTGAATAGTTAAATTACACTGCTGGTCACAATCAGGTATTTCTGTATATTCACAGGCCTGTCAAACACCAGATCTTAAAATACATTCGGCTGTTTTACAAAATTTCTTTGGGCAATCAGCATTAGTTGTGCAACTAAATTCTATCACATTAGGGTCGTCACAATAGCCAAACTCAGTACATGTTCAAGTATATGTATCAGTAGAACATTGAGTTCAAACTGGTTTATAAATTTTATTACAATATGCATTGCTTCCATTTGGTCAGCTAGTCTCTACGCAAGCAGGAGCTCATGGTCAAACTATACAACCATTTGGATCAGATTGAGCACCGCAGTCAGCTTCGATTGAATAATTACCACCGGGCTCACATACAGAACTCCCAAAGAAATCACAGAATCATCAACTTTCATAAGTTTTAACATCTCAAGCACAATATAATACAGAAGGTTCACATGTAGATGGACACGTAAATAGATTATACGGGTAATCTCAATAGGCAAAAGCACATAAGTCTCAGGTAGAAAGGTTCGAAAGATCAGGACAATCAATTTCATTAGTTCCTACATATGTTCGTCAAAACACCGTTCAACTCAACAAAAACAAAGTACCCAGGACAGTAAGAAACACTGCCTTGGTATGTGAGAACACTCCACTATCAGTTGACAATCAAAACATCTAAACATCTTAAGATAAAATATATTCGTTATATATATTTATAATTGTAGCATAACTATTATTTATCAAATAAATCATTCTTTATTTTACTAACTCTGACTTGGTCTAGGAGTACTTGTATTCAAGATATTCATTCTATCCAATTCATCTTGATCAAGAATCAGGTTCTTATTTTCTATCAATACATCGTGATCGGTTCTTCTCGCTTTGGCAAGTGCAATCGTTACTGGGTCAGGCTTTGTTCGATTTAGCTGGTATTTTTTGGTGGTGTCTAAGATATGAGTCCTAATCATCTTCGCGATAAATTCATGTAGTCTGAGTTCCGAATATTTGAAGAAAGCAACAATCACAAAAAACAAGAAAACCGGGAGAGCAATCAAAAATCATACGGCTTTACTCGCGCCATTTCTCATAAATGCATTTGCTAATGCCAAACTCAATCCGACTCATATCGCTAACAACATCAATTGCACAATAGAAATTTGTATAGGTCAGACCTGCACATTCATATTCAACCATCCTCAAGGGATGTTTCTAGGGAAGAAAACTTTCATAGGTTTTTCCAGTGAAAAAATAAGTAAATTAAGTATACTGTGAATGACTGATTTTGTCAAAAAAAAAGAACTGAAGTGAGTTTGATCTAGCAGAGCATTTACTCCTTGCTCCGGATTTCTACACCTTAGGTGGTCATTCTCTATTTCTTTATTTCTCTATTTCTCTTCAACACATGCTCAACCCTTCTCATAAATATATCTCGTTTGATTTTGAAACTACTGGTCTAGATACCAAGAAAGATGAACCGATTCAGATCGGGATCGTGGTTTTTGACCATGAATTCAAGATCGTAGATACTTTCTCATCATTGATCAAACCCAAGAAGGATATCAAACAACTCAAAAGTATCGTCGCTCATCTTACGGGTTTTGCGCTTGAGGATCTAGAAGATGCACCGAGCATGGAAGAGCTGCTCCCTACCCTACACAAGTATTTTACCCCAGAGGTGATCGTCGTGGGACAAAACATTAGCTTTGATTGCGCATTTTTGAAAAGATACATGGAGTATGAACCTATCTATCAGGTAGATACCTTTACGCTCACCAAAGCACTTTTTCATTATCTTCCAAGTTATGCACTGGATGTGATCAATGAACATCTCAGAAAAACTAACCAACACCGAGAGTCAGGCGAAGATGATTATCATGATGCACTGCATGACAGTTACTTAGCATACAATCTCTTTCATCAATGCATGAAAAGACTTACCAAACTCAGACGTGAATACCTCATCCTAGATTATATGTTCCAAAACTCTGATGGCCTGTATACCAGTATTATCAAAAGAACACCCAAACCCTATGCCTTCGAAAACAAGGAACTCTTTTTCCCTTCCCTTCAACAAAAAAGCATCTCAGACAATAAAAAAATTATTGCCAAAACGCCTTTGTCTTTCGAAGACTATGCACAGTACGAGACCTTGGATGTCAGTCTCCTAACACTGAAAGAAATTATTTCCAAGACCAAGTGGGGTACGGGCAAATGGATCCTAGCATTTACCCATCCTTCCAAAGTAACTATCGCCCAAAAGCTCTTCAAAAAACAACATATCCCTACCAATAGCTGACATGATAGCATCGTGTTTGATCCTGCGCGCGTCAATACCTTCTTGCATCAAAAAAACTTTGATGATGGAGAGTTGTTATTTACGCTCAAATACTACTCTCAGTTTGAACAAAAACACAGTATCCTTGATATCAATTCTCAAGATGATTATAAAGTCTTTAGCGCTTTATCAAATCCTGAGAAACAAAACAGAAGCTGAATCACCTTATGCACTCATAGTCAGTTATATGGAATGAATAAGGAAGATCTTCAGGAATACACACTACTATTTTTCGATAAAGATCGATGGTCTGGGACATACTCGAGACATATGAAGCAACAATTTGATCCTACCTATCTCCTGAATCATCTTGAACAAATTAGCTATAAATATTCTCTCCTAAACCACGAAGCAGCATGAGCAATGGAAGAATTTTACAACAAGACCCTCTTTCTTCATTCTACACTATGTATGGAGATCAATCCTTTCTTCAAAGGTTCTAGCGCCAACAAAGTCGAATTCGTAGACATTGCTCAAGAAACAAGATTTCCTAAGACCAGACAACTTATCCCTATTCGAAAAGAACAGTTTGAATCACTCAAACAGTGACTCATGAAGGAAGACCAATGAGTCGAAACAAAGATCACCGAATTTTATGATCACCTCACCGGACAGACTACCGTGTCCAAGCGTATGCATGCAGGAGATAAGCGATATTATCAATTTCAAGATAGTCACACCTATGTCCAACGAGATGATTTCAAGCAAGATCTCCCTACACCCAAATCTCTGTTTCTTTCGAACAAAAAAAGAACTCAGCACGATCAGCGTACTCAAGTAAGTTTGAAAGAAGATACGGTAGAGACACTAGAATTTTTGAAGATCAAAACCCAACCCAAAATACCCGAACTCATCGAGATGATCACCACTGCAGGGGAAAATTGTTTTGTCGTTTCCTCAGACAAGAGCAGATCAAAAATGCTCTTCGATGCATTGGTCAAACAGTGAGTAAGCAGGGATTTTGAAATCTTGTGAGAAAACATCACCTGATGAATGGGGAAAAATCTGTATCGCGGATCTATCAGCTCCAAGCCAGTACTACTGATCGGATGATATAATTTCTGTCTGGGTGCGATGGCCAAAGAAATCCACTTCCCTACTGCCTATTTGTATCATCTGCATGGAAAGCTTGCGGCGCAGATCGTAACGGATATACTGCGGTGGTGGGAGAAGAAGAAAGAATAAAGAAGTGAGAATAAAGAAGGAAGAAGAAAGAAAATGACGGAACAATCTCATGAGGAGCAACTCGTCCAGACTGCCCAGTTTACTACTTCACAAAAAACATGAAAGAATTCGACCGATCATCAGTAGACACCTTTGCTAAGCTAGATAAAGACTATGAACTTCTCGTCACCAGGATGAGTAATTTTGATCAGCAAGTAAATGAAGGATCGGTACCCAAGAAAACTATCAGTATCTTCGTGAAAGAGCTGGGGAGCTACTTATCTGTATTGGAGGAAGAAATCAAGAAAAATGAACAATTGATCACTACACATAGCCAAAAATCAGACACCATGAAGCATGAAAAGACTGTTGGTCTGGGTCAAATCAAGCTTACACTAAAAAAACTACAGATCATCGAAGCACAGATACAAAATGTGTATAACAAACGAAAAAATCATGACACAAAGAACACTAAACAAACAAGCCATTCTGCTGAACTTCTTTGAACCTATAAGGAGCTTGGGGAGAAGTTTTTGAAACTGTATGATCAGTACCAATCACTAAATGGAAAACATGTGTTTGTCCATCTAGATGATTCCTATGAAGCTGAGATCGAAAAAGATGATGGGTTTTTGCGGAAGGAAGTTGACTATCTGACCAACCTTACCAATATGCTTACCAAGATCTCACTCACTCACAAACTCAAGAATGAATTTTGCAAACAAGAATGCGAAGAACTCAAAAAAACCTGGCGCGATTCTTGGACTCAAGAAAGTTTTGTTATCGCAGGAGACATTCATCAAAGTAACTTCAAAAAAGAATATGATCAGCGATTGAGAAGTTCTGAAAGACGACTAGCAAGCGCGAACAAGATCCACGAGATCTTTAGTTTGTTGCATCAGCTTGAAGACTATGAACAAAGTAATGATCATGCAAAACTATTATTGAGATCAGTGAAGCAAACGCTTTCATGATATGATGTGCATCTGATCCTCAAGGACATCCTAGAGATTGTTCGTGTGCAGGACATCAAGGAGACACTTTGATATCTCCAGAAAAAGGAACTCTTGCTGGAACCCTTTAGCTACGGTGGATCTTTTGCGATGGATGAAATTGAACTGATTATTCGTGGCTATCTTCATGCGGTACATCAATCAACTCCTTCACAACTAAAGAAACTTGAAATCGTCAAACAAGACATCCAAAGTAATCTTGATCAGATCACGATGTCTTTAGCAAAAATCAAGAACTACAAATACCTCCCCTTCGAGTCACTCCAGCAAGCAATCAACAAAACCATCAGCGTTAGTACGCGTTCTGGAGAACGATGAAATGTAAGAAAGAAACTCATCAAAAAAATTGAATGAGTGTATACCAAACAATATCAATACCTCATCTGACAAGTGGGTCAACTCACGAGTGGATGAAGAAGAGGAAACTCATCGGGAGCAGATATCTTGGGAGATCTACTAGGATGAATATGAAACGTTAGCTGAAGATCTCGTGGTGGAAGATCATTTGGTGGAGGTGGTTGATGACGATCACTGGGAGGCGGATCTTCGTTTAGTGGAGGTTGGAGCTCTAGTGGAGGGACGAGTCGATAAGATTGGAGAAAAAAGAGGGAAATTTACTTCTCGTCCTGTACAAAAAAGGTCGTATAGGGTAAGATCTCTGTCACAATATGTAAGGGATGGCCTCAGGTGCTATCTTCATGCTCAAACGAAGCTTCAGCAAGATCATGCTGCTGCATCGAATGATAAAAGATAGCGCTTGTATAATGATGTCCTCTTTCCTCACCCTGTCCATCTTCATCGGTAGGATCTATGAGTGACCAAAATATTTTCAAAAGCTCTTCGTAAGAAATCAATTCCGTATTGTAAATGACTTGCAGGGCAATTCTATGTCCTGTCAGGCCTCTTTTCACTTCCAAGAAAGAAGGAAACTCCTCTTCTCCTCATGCATATCACAGCACTACATCGATTACTCAAGTCTTGTTCTCAAACACAGGCTTTGCATTCCAAAAATTACCTACAGCAAAGGTTGCTCTACGATTGAA
>CALGNI010000029.1 GCA_937958645.1 Candidatus Absconditabacterales bacterium | reverse complement strand
AGAAAGGAGAAGGAGAGAAAGGAGAAGGAGAGAAAGGAGAAGGAGAGAAAGGAGAAGGAGAGAAAGGAGAAGGAGAGAAAGGAGAAGGAGAGAAAGGAGAAGGAGAGAAAGGAGAAGGTAGTAAGGATGGACAGATCAAATCTCGAGATTATTCTCGTGGCCAGATGCCACACTCTGTTCAAGAAAGTATTTCAGAGGAAGATCTGAAAAAATTCAAAGAAAAATTAGCAAAAGATTTGGAATATCAACAATCTCCTGAGTATAAAGAACGTGAAAACCTGAGATCAAGGGTAGAGCAGTATATGGATGCAGATGATCCAGATATTGAAACTGCCTTGGATAAGCTATATGAATATGAGAAATATAAGAAAAGTCTTGAAAAGTATAAAGATCCTGAGACCAACCTAACTGTGCAAGAATCCTTATCTGCAATGATTCAGCGCATTATAGCTCGTCGTGTATTGGATGAGACGATATATACCGGACCAGTGCCTTTAGATCAAGGGGTCGATTTGGATCCTAATCATCTTGTATGATGAGTGTTATGATTCAAGGCATGAAACTTCGAAGAACCAATCGCCACTAAGCATGATAGTCAAGAAAAAGAAGAGAAATTTGTGGGAGAGTGCGATATCTTCTTTGTATGAGATAGTTCTGGATCTATGAGTTGACGCAAACAACAAGATCAAAAAGCGGCCTTCATACTCCTTGCAGAGGCAATAGCTGCATTGACCAAGGACTGATCATCACCGACACTCAAGGAATCACTGAAGGTCTCCTTCCAGATTATGTGATTTTGTTCCAAGAAAACATGGACAAGTAAGGCTTATTCTGAAACATTCACCGATAAAGAAAGAGTAGAGACTTCTGCAAAACTCGATATTGCTTCAGGAACCACTGGTGATTTCAAGGCGATAGAGCAACTAGAAGAACTATTAGATACTTTTGACGAAGCAAAGCAAGAAGCGATCAAGCAAGGAAAAAGAAAAATGATTGTTATGGTCTCTACCGATGGTGAGAGTGATGACTCAGATAGACTTCGCAGTATCATCCAGAAACTGCGCGAGAAAGGAGTAATTGTGGTCTGAGTTGGAATTACAAACTCGGGAGAATCTGTTGTCCAAAATTATGCTGCATCTGATCCTATTCAATGATGATGAGTGGTTTGTCCAGACTTGAGTCATCTTCCTGCGACAATGATGGGAGTACTTGGTGAACATTTGGAGGAGTTGTAGTATCGATTGCACTTGGATATTTAGGATCTTCTAACTCGAAGTAGGTGAGCGAAAGAAACATATGAAAATTATTCCAGCAACATTGTCATTTGACTGTGATCGAATATTGCGTGAGGCACTATGTAAAACGCTTTTTGAGCAATAGAAAAAGTAGCCCGAGTTATAAAACTTAGGCTCTCAGAACTATGGTGAGCTATCAAGAATCACAGAAGGTTTGTCCACGGTAAGTAATGGAAATTAGATAAAAGAATCATCAACAAGAACAAAGTGCTGGATTTATTCAGTAAGTTCTCCAAAGTCTTTCAGCGTATGTTGTTGGTATAAAGTGTTTTTTGTTTTGAGATTTATTGGTTCAGATATTGTTAATGATGGGAAGATATTTCGCTTTGCAACGATTGGCGAAAACTCATCAGTAGCGAATATACGTGAGGTAACGATCAGGAATATGTCTAGCAAGGCGCCCAAGAAAATCAGGAGTAGGGATCGTGCAAGAAGACTCAACTTGATGAGTCTTATCGAAATAGCTAAAGGTAGTATTTTGAGAATCATAGGAAGAAATACGCGAGACTCAAATGGCAGGTCTTGCCATATAGCGTCAAAGATATCAAACTAGAGTATTGGTATTAGTAGCTTTGCGTTTTGAAAGAAAGACACACCAATCTTTATCAAAGCAGCTATCAATTTTTTGAGAGAAAAGCTGATAAAGATTATTAGAAAAGTTTACAGAGGCATAAGCTCTGAGATGTTTAGCAAGAACGGCTCTCCAAATTGACTTGAAGTGATAGAAGTGAAAATACTTACCATAAGTATTCTTTCGAGTCAGAAACTGTGAACCAATAATGATTCATCAAGCAGTGACAATAAAATGAATGTGAGGATTCCAGTTCAGTTTTGCTCAGAAGGTGTGTATGACAGAAACAAATCAAGGAATGACTCAAAAGTGATTCTTAAAAAAAGTGAAAAGTGTTTCATTTGCAGCGGAAGAAAGAATAGAGAGTGCATCATCATGTCAGAATCCCTTGCGATTGTAGGCGAAAAAATCTACGAAACTCCTCAGGAATTGTGAAAAAAATATGATAATAATCAATGTTGGTGGGTAGTCGAGAGAGAAGATGGGACATTCGTTTATCGGATTTGGGCTTAGAGCAGGAGAAACAAAACCTTGATCAGCAAGTAAAATTAGTTACCTTTAGTTTGTGACAGCAAGCGCATTGAAAAGTGGCAAATCCTAATTCTCAAGTTCAACAAAGACGAGTGCGACTAAAGACATCGAAAATTTGATTCCTAATTTTGTAAGGAGAGTTCTGAGAAAAATCAAGAAAATGATTATCGATAAGATGTTTGAGAGAGAAGTTTCAAGTAACTATTTCCATGGTGTTGTTTGTGGATAAATAACACCATAGAACTGATTGTTTGTCATTATGCAACATCAAGGTTGCGAAGCATTATTTTATAAATCTTGAGTGCTTACATTAGAAATGAAAATATGTTTACCCGAAATTACACCCTCTCCTCCAATTCAAACCATCTCTCCTCGTATTCTCCTAGCTTTGTTACGAGTTTTGCTAGTTCTGTACTAAGGGTTTTGATCGCTGTGTGATCTAGAGAGCCTGAAGAGAGTTCTAGGTTTATTTCGTCTTTTCTATTCTCCAAGCGTTCGATTTCACCGCTGAGCATTGCATATTCTTCACGCTCTTTATTGGAAAGTGATTTCTTCTTTTTTGCTTGATGCAAAACAGCATCATTGTGAGAAACCTGAGCATTCTTTTCTTCAAGTTCTTTTACTCTTTCAGCTTCCTGTTCCTTTGCTTCTTTTGTGTTTCTGAGTTTATTGTAGGTTGACCACTCAGTATAATCACCAGGAAAATCACTAATTTCTCCTTCTCATTCAAACACCAATAGATGATCTACTACTTTGTCCATGAAAAATCTATCATGACTTACGATTACGAGACATCATTTGTAGGCAAGAAGAAATTCTTCTAGGACTTGGAGGGTATGAATATCTAGGTCATTGGTTGGTTCGTCTAAGATGAGAAAGTTAGGATTGGTAATGAGGATGCAAAGGAGATGAAGACGACGACGTTCTCATCAGCTCAAGGTGTGAGCTTTTTGATGTTGTTGTTTTGCTCCAAATAAAAATCTTTCTAGAAGCTGTGATGCTGATACCTTGAGTCATTTGCCCAAAGTAATATATTCTGCTACGTCTTTTACCGTTTCAAGTACCGTCTTGTTGGGATCTAGATCTTTTTGCTTTTGTTGGTACAAGGCCATATGAATCGTATCACCTCTACGAATATCTCCAGAGTCGGGGAGTGTTGATCCCATGAGTAATTGGATGAAACTACTCTTCCCTACTCCATTGGGTCAGATTAGTCCTACTCTTTCTCCACCGCGAAAATCATAACTAAATTTCTCGACAATTTTTTTGTCACCGTAGGCTTTATATACATTGTGCGCACGGAGTATTTTCCCTCCCAATCTACGTTCTTCCAAATTGATCTCCATTTTTTTTCCTTTGCTTTTCTCAGTCCTTTTCAGTCCCTTATATTTGCTTTCTAGTTCATAGAATGCTTTCTCTCTATGGCTGGATTTATTTTCTCTAGCCCTGGGTGCCTTTCTCATCCAGTCTAGTTCTTTACGCATCACTTGTTTGAGTTCATGGCGTTGTTGAGCCTCATCTTCTTCGCGCTTTTGCTTTAGTTCTAAGAACCTAGAATAATTTCCAGGATAGCTATACATCGTCCCGTGATCTAGTTCGATAATCTGATCGCAGATGCGTTCCAAGAAATACCTATCATGTGTCACCAATAATAAAGTACGCTTCGATTTGGATAAGTATACTTCTAGCCGTTCAATCATTTCCACATCGAGATGATTCGTCGGTTCGTCAAGAATAAGAAAATCTGGATCATCAATCAACACACGAGCCAAAGCCACACGTTTGACTTCACCTCACGAACAAACCTCAATCTTTCTGTCTAAGATCTGATGAAGCTTGAGCTGATTGATTACAATCTTTACCTTAGTCTCATACTCTCGTGCGTTAAGTTCTTCGATCTTGGCTACATGTTCTTCTAGGTCTTCATGGTTTGCTATGGCGTATTCATAGGCTTTGATCGCCTGTCCTTCAGGCGAGTCATGAAGAAAGAGCGTATCAAGTACAGTCTGATCCTGATCAAACTTTTCATCTTGAGAAAGATACCCCATAGTCACACGGGGAGCAAGTTTTATGTCTCATTCAAATGCCTCATCTGTTTTAGCAAGTACTCTAAGTAAAGAGGACTTCCCTGCTCCATTTTTGGCTACCAAAGCAACCTTGGCTCCAGAATTGATAGAAAATTCAATCTTATCGCACAAGATTTTGTGGGGTGCTTTGATAGTGAGGTTACGGACATCAAGAATTGCTGGCATGTGGTGAAGTAAGAAATGAGAAGCTAGATAAAACGTAGTGTAATGAGGTTGGTGAATAATAAAAGTTAATTACCTTCATTTGATTTCGAAGAAAGAATACCAAGAAGCTTGCTTCGACGGTAATCATTTTTTCTTGCATAAAATGCTTGTATGCGTATATACACAGTACTACTGTTTCATCTAATTATGTCGCATAATCGTTACTCAAATATCGAAGAATACCTCCGTGAACTTCACGAAGACCATAAGCCTGTGATCGAATCACTCAGGAAGATTTTCTTAGCGCAAGCATGAGTATCAGAATCAGTGAAACGAGATTGTCTCCATTTTTCCTATCCCAACGGTATGCGGATCTACATCAACACCAAAGTGCAAAAATAAAACAAAATATCTAAATTTAGACTCACCTCGACCGCAATGGTATGAGATGTTCGCCTAAATTTTTATCTCATTCTTTGATAATCGATATTTTGTTTCGTTCGGATATCGAGGAATTCATTATCAATCATGAAGAAGTAGGTTTTCTTTGATTGCCTCGCGCTAAAGTGACGAGGTAATTGTCCGAATATCCTGTCTTGGGTGTGAGTAGAGGAGCGAAGATGATCAAAATGTATCCTGCACTAGCTGGATTGTTTGATGAGGTAATGAAGGTGGTAGGGAAAATTTATCTGCCGGAGCTAGAAAGTATCCAGGGTAAAGGAATTCAAGCACTCGCTGATCTATGTGCGCAGATGCCGAAGGGGATGGGAGTAATATAAAGTAAAAAATAGAAAATAAAAAATAGAAAGCTAGAGAGAAACAAATCTTTACTCATTTGTATTAGTAATATGTCAGATATAGTTTCAATAATAGGTGAAAAAACTCAAATCAAGGCGCCGGTGGTGCAGAGTATTATAGGACTTATCAAAGAGGGGAATACCATTCCTTTTATCGCTCGTTATCGTAAAGAAATGACAGATGGAGCGAGTGATGAGCAACTTCGTGAATTTGAAGAAATCTATCTGTATCAACAAAAATTGATGGAGAGAAAGGAGGAAATAATTCGTCTCATGACGGAGAAAGAAGTACTGACTCCAGAGCTGGAGAAGGCGGTGCATGCAGCAACGACTTTGTCTCAACTCGATGATATCTATCGTCCCTTCAAGGATAAAAAGAATACACGTGCTACGAAGGCAATCGCTAAATGACTCCAACCTCTTGCTGATGTATTGCTGGCGTGTACGGTTTCTCACGAAGAGTTTATCGAACTTGCAAAGACCTATATCAATCATACTGATGATCTCAAAACGGCTGTAAACGATGAAGAAGAAGCAATACAAGGAGCGATGGATATTGTAGCTGAAACTATAGCTGATCATCCAGAACTTCGCGCTCAGATTAAAGATACCCAATGAAGAACTGTGCTTTGTAGTTCTAAGGCTACCAAAAACTTTGAAGAAAATTCAGTGTATGAAACCTACAAAGAATATTCAAAATCGTTGAGCCAGATTGCCAACTATGCATATCTCGCTTTGTGTAGAGCAGAAAACGAAAAACAACTCCGTATCAAGATCACCTTCAAAGAGGCATCAAGTGTCGCTCAAGCTAACAAGATCTTTGTGGCTCATAATGCTTCAGACCTCAGCATCATCTTGAAAGATGCAATAGTAGATGGGATCAAAAGACTCCTACATCCGTCGTTGGAAAGAGAACTTAGATCAGCGAAGAAAGAAAAATCTGATCGTGAAGCAATTGATATCTTTGGGAAAAATGTTGAGGAATTACTCCTTTCTTCTCCTGTAAAAGGAAAGACGATTCTTGGTTTTGATCCAGCATATAGGACATGATGTAAACTAGCAGTAATTGATCATACGGGAAAATATTTAGCTTCTGAGGTGATCTATCCTACCAGAGGAGAGGCGGATATCAAACCATCAAAGCAATCACTTTTGGCTTTGATTAAAAAATATAATATAGGACTGATCTGTATCGGTAATGGTACTGCATCTCGTGAATCAGAGCAGTTTGTAGCTGAGTTGATCAAAGAAAATGCATTGGAGACCAAATACTTGGTGGTAAGTGAGGCGGGTGCCTCGGTATATAGCGCATCGAAATTAGCTACCCAAGAATACCCAGATCTGGATGTAACGATCCGTGGTGCTATCAATATCGCTCAGCGTGTACAGGATCCCCTTTCAACCTATGTGAAGATCGATCCAAAGTCACTGGGTGTGGGGCAGTATCAACATGATGTTGATCAAAAATTATTGAAAGCAAAATTGGAAAATCATATAGAGGATGCAGTGAATTCTGTAGGTGTTGAGCTTAACACCGCTTCATGGCCATTACTCCAGCATATCGCATGACTTTCACAAAAGACAGCGCAAAATATCGTAGGATATAGAGAGAAACTGGGTTCATTTTCAAAGAGATCTCAGATAAAGAAAGTACCAGGTCTCGGACCAAAGGCTTTTGAACAATGTGCAGGATTTCTTCGTATTCGTGATGCCAAAGAACCATTGGATAGTACATGAATCCACCCTGAATCTTATAAGACTGTGTATGAAATCTTGGAAAATGAGTGCAAAGTAACCAAAAAATCGCTGACTCTCCCGTACAGTATCTCAACCTCTTTAGATATCGTTTCTCTCTCTGAGAAATATACGATCGGAGAACAAACACTCCAAGACATCATCTCAGAACTAGCCAATCCATGATTGGATCCACGTGAAGACTTTGATGAAAAAGGATTTAGATCTGATGTTCTTACGATGGAAGATCTTACGATCGGAATGAAAGTACAATGAGTCGTGCGCAACATCACAGACTTCGGTGCTTTCGTTGATATCTGACTGAAAAACGATGGTCTGGTTCACAAATCTCAAATTTCTGATACCCGTGTAGCTAATGTCTTCGAGGCAGTGAGTATATGACAACAATTAGAAGTGAGTATCTTGGAAGTCGATCTTAAAAGAAAAAGAGTGAGTTTGTCTGCAAAGACTGGCACAAAGCAGGCTAGAGTCGCTACATCAAGAACAAACACTGCTCGCAAAGACCCTATTAAGAAAGTTGCTGCTTTGAGCGATGATCGCGTGGAGGAATCTAAGGGAAGTATTGTTTGGAAGTAATAGGTATGGACAAGTTAGGCAAGTTAGGCAAGTTAGGCAAGTTAGGCAAGTTAGGCAAGTTAGGCAAGTTAGGCAAGTTAGGCAAGTTAGGCAAGTTAGGCAAGTTAGGCAAGTTAGATATATTGCAGGGTTATTATTTTATTAAGATTAATCTATGGCTGAAATACCAATAGTGGATACTGAAGACAAGGTCCTTTATTACGAAGAACGTGGTAATATTTCTATGGATGAAATCTACCGTGTGAGCGCCTGTTGGATTACTAATTTACAATGAGATATCTTGCTAGCTCAAAGATCGTTTTCGAAGAAGAATAGTCCAGGTAAACGATGACCGGCAGTTGCTGGTACCGTGACTTGAAGGGAAACGTATCTAGAAAATATTATACATGAAATACCAGAGGAGATAGGAATTGAACTCAATGAAGAAAACCTTTCTCTCTGACCGTATTATTTGAGAGAATGAGAACATAAATTCTTTTGTCAACTGTATCTTGCTACTATTGATTTGCCAATCGAGGCATTTACAAAAGAAGAATGAGAAGTTGAAGAAATTAGACGATTTTCTCAAGATGAACTTAGGAAATTTGTTATTGAAAACCCTGAGAAAATTTGAACAGTACTAACAAGACGAGAATCATTGTTTCTTGTAGATGAATGAAAACGAGTTGATACTCTTTTTGAAGAGCCTGTTCCGGTGGATAAAGTTATAACTGAACTTAATACAACTGATCCAAGATAATCTGCTATTTCTCTATTTCTCTTATATATATGACCGACCTCTCCTTCAAAGCAAAACTTCGACTTCGATCGCCAGAGACTGCAAATGCTTCGTGGCATATGATTTCTGTGCCAGATGAGGTATGTAAAGTAGTGGATGAATATCAAGCCACATTGCCGAAGAAAAGAGGATGGAAGTCAGTGAAAGTGAAGGTAAGAATTGGGTTTTATGATCGAGAGACGAGTGTGTTTATGGGAAAACAAGGCTATGTCTTCCCCGTAAAAAAGGAAGCTCGTAAGGAACTTCGTGTCAAGGATGGAGATGAGGTTTTGGTAAATTTAGAGTTGTTGTAGACTGTATGATTATTTTAAAATTTCATCAAACCAAATGAAAAAGAGTATCATCAAATGAGCTATAGAAAAGAGTTCAGATGTGGTGGTGAGTCCGATCAAGTGATTTTTGATGTGGATCGCTAGTATTAAACGAATCGCTTATTTGCTGATAGTTTTAGGAATTATTGCTATATTATTGCCCCCTCAGCATTGGAATCTTTTTGAAAATCTATTGGGTTTCTTAGGGTTTTTACTTATAGGAGTTGCTTTAATCGTTTTGTTATTGTTTAAAAAAACGAAGATAAGTGAGTATGCAGACAAAGCAGGAGATGCAATAGATACTATCACAGACAAAAGCGTGGATATCGTTGATTCTCTTACAAACAAAGCGCTAGATACTGCATCAAAAGGAGTAGATTCTTTGGGTAAGTCGCTTAAGGAAGCTCTGAAATAGCTTATATTTTAAGAAATATTTACATTTCATGAACATAAGCAAAAAATGAATTGGCTTATTCAACCTTCCTCGAGGAACCGTGAAAAATGAAATAATCGAAAATAATAAAAATTCTTTTCAATTCTTTAATTTTTCAGAGGTTCCTTAAAGGCTAGTTTGATCATTAGATCAAAAATATATTCGGATAATTACCTCGTCACTTTAGTGCGAGGCAATCAAAGAAAACCTACTTCTTTATGATTGATAATGAATACGTCGACATCCGAACGAAACAAAATATCGATTATCGAAGAATGAGATAAAAATTTAGGCGAATACCTCGTACCCTTGCGGTCGAGGTGAGTCTAAATTTAGATATTTTGTTTTATTTTCATATGTACATAAATACTAAAAACCTTACATTCTGCTTATGAATTGACTGATGAAGCATGTTCCAAATATCCTTACCTTATCGCGTTGTCTAGCTACGTTGCTGATTGTTGCGGTTTGGTATGCGTGAATGCCTGGGTTTATTTTACCTTTGGTGATTTTTGGTTTGGCGACAGATTTTTTGGATGGATATCTAGCAAGAAAATACGACCTTTCGACGCAATTTGGAAAACAATTTGATCATTATGCTGATAAGTTTTTTATCATCACGTTGTTTGTGATCGTATGAATCGAACTTTATCCTTGGCAAACAATTACGAGTGCAGCGATTGTTCTTATGTTATTGATCCTTGTTATTAGAGATGTGTATATAGCCTGGTTTAAGATGCATCACACCCAGTTACCTGTTCTTACATTAGCCAAACGAAAAACAACACTACAGTGATGATGACTGCTTGCGTATTTTGCAGGATGGACCGGAGGAGCGGTATTTTTATTGTTGTTGGCTACGATATGTAGTGTGGTTAGTGGGCTATGATACCTCTCTTATGCTGCATGATGACGTTCATGAGTACAAGAACATAAGATGAAAAGTCTTGTTGATTTGATCTTGGGAAAAAAGAAAATCACTGCCTTGCTCCCTTCATTCCCAAGTTATTCAGAGTTCCAAAAACTCGCGACTGATGATATAAAGAGTCTGATAATAGACCTTGATGGGACCTTAGCTCCTTTTGATGAACCAATGGACCAGATGATGTATGAGCTGTTAGATGAATATACAAAAGCATGAATCAAGCTGGTGATTTATTCTAATACTTCAGATACACTTAGATTGACGCAGATGCAGGAAAAATGATTAGCTGTATATAAAGGATCCATTGCAAAGCCTCAAAGATGATGATATGATGAAATTGCTCAGCAGTTTGCCATCGATCTAAAGAGGTCGATCATGATTGGAGACTCTCCGATTACAGATATTCCTTCTCCAAGTTCTGAGTTTTTGGCATGAGTATGGTTGCTGAAACCTATTGCACCGGCCTGATGAGTGAAAGCTTGGAGTCATTATCGATTGAATAGAATGCTTACTCGTTTTCTAATGATAGCTTAGATTGATATCCACTTACTTTTTGATAGATTTGTCATATTTGTTGTAGTTTTTTTATGAAAAGAATTGATACCCATTTTCACCCAAATTTCTTGTTTCGACTTCCGAAACCATTTTGAGTTATCAGACAAGCTAAAAATATTCGAAATGGATTTAAAAAACACGACCTAGACGCAGTGATTATCACCGAGCATGTCTTCAAAAATCCTGCGCTATCGTATAAGATTCTTCTAGAACAAAAACCAGCTGATGCAAAGACGCTTTTGATCCCATGAGTAGAGGCTTCAACTATAGAGTGAATAGATATGATCGTGTTTTCTAAAGACACCTATGTGTATACTTGTGAGCCTATTATGACTACGAAGCATTTGTCTTTTGATGAAATGATAGAGTATGTGAATAACGATGATCGTTTGTACGGAGTGGTTACTCATCCTTTTTCACCTTCCCAAACAGCAGTTACTAAGCACTATCCGATTGAAAAAGTCTTAGAAGCAACGAAGAAGCTATGATATATAGAAAAACACAATGCTTCATTTATTGGAATCAAAAGACGATTGGAATCATGAAGTCTTTCGTCGCTTTCGTTGGTGAAGAAATTTTTGGATCAGATAGCATTATTGGATGATGTTCCTTCTGAGCATTATGAAAAAGATTCGATTTTGTTATGAGGGAGTGATGCCCATCATCCTGATGATCTCTGAGACTACACGCTGTTTACTGGATCAAATGATAACAAGAGCCCTTGGGAATTACTCACCAGCCATACTGCAAGCAGAGAATTTCATATTCATGATGAAAAGGTAAACGTCTATTGGTTTATGATAAGAAACTTCTTTATTATTGCTCGAGAAAGGCTGATAAATGTGTTTAAGCTGTATTATACTGATACTACGTATTTTCCTTCATCTAAGAAACAGAGTAATCTATCGAGCAATGATCATCCGTCTTTTTTACGTCTCAAAAAAATACTATGATGAACTGAGTCCTTCTAATTATTTTTCAAGCGCTTTTTTTTATCTTTCCCGCATGAATTGCGAATATGTTTCCTGTGTTGCTCAGAAAACTACCTCTTCCAGGGTCATTTCCCATTCATGAGAAACGATTTGGGAAGAACAAGACGCGAAAATGACTTATTTCTGGTTGGTTTTGAGCTAGTCTTGTTCTTTGGATACAATCATTGCTCGTCAAAGCTGGGTATCTCACTGAGATAGCACTCATAGACTATAGCAGTATTTCTTTTGTGTTGTATGGTTTCTTGTTTGGGGTATGAGCCCTTGTTTGAGACCTGATCGAATCATTTGTGAAAAGAAGAATGTGAATCGCTCCTTGATGAGCATTGTTTCCTCGAGACCAAATCGATCGAGTAATCTGATCATTGTTATTTATAAGTCTGGTGTTTAGTATCTCACGAGCCCATATCTGAGCACTCCTGATTATCACACCCATTCTCCATGCCTTGACGAATGTTTTGTGATATATGATTTGATTGAAGGATGTGTGGTGGTAGGGATATGAATAAATCCTGAATGATTTTAGAAATAGGGTAGATCTTTGCTGAAAAAAATAATCTTATTTAGTATTTGTAGCATTTTATGAAAAAGATCATACTTATAACAGGAGCATCATCAGGAATATGAAAAGAAACAGCAAAAGTGCTTTTACAGGAGTGACATATTGTATACTGCACGGCACGTAGAGTAGAAAATATGAAAGACCTTAGCAAATTATGAGGTCATGTTTACTTTATGGATGTAACCCAACATACTTCTATACAGTCTTGTGTTGACATAATAAAAACAAATCATGGACGTATTGACGTACTGATTAATAATGCTGGTTTTGCTTTATTTTGAGCTATTGAAGATATTTCATTAGATCAAGCAAAAAGACAATTTGAAGTAAATATTTTTGGTTTGGCAGATGTTACTAAACAAGTACTCCCTCTTATGAGAAAACAATGATTATGAACCATCATAAATCTTTCATCTATTGGTGGAAAAGTTCATACTCCGCTTTGATGACGATACCATGCAACGAAATATGCTCTTGAGTGACGATCAGATGCACTGAGATTAGAGGTTGCTCAATTTGGTATTAATGTAGTGATCATTGAACCAGGCGCTATTAGAACAGAAATTAGTAATATTGTTGTTGATACTCTTTTATGATTTTCATGAGAATGAGCGTATAAAGACTTGGCAAACCAGTTAAAGGAATCTATTATCAAAGCGCATGAAACATGAGAGAGTTCTCCGGCATCAGTTGTTGCTCATTCAATCTCAAAAGCAGTTAATACTAATAAGCCAAATACTCGTTACCTAATGTGAAAATATGCTCGTCCGCTAATCATTCTGAGGGCACTTCTTTCTGATAAACGATTTGATCGCCTTATGCTTTGGTCTCTAAAACTATAAAATAATTATCCTGAAAGTAGACGTTATATCATAAGACTTCCCTGTTTACTACTAAGTAAACTATTTAGTAATCGTCTCTCATATATGTTATTACCAATACTATTATCTATATATTTGCTTTTCCACCTATTTTTATCAGTTGTATTGGTTCGTGTAAGTAAAATCAAACTTCTTGATGAAATCGTGCCAAAAATAGATAATTATCCTTCTGTAAGTGTTATTTTGACATGATGTAATGAGGAGGAAATAATTGGTAGAACAATTCATAAGTTACTTGAAACAGAATACCCATCACTGGAGATCATTGCAATCAATGATAGATCAACAGACAGTACTGGAAATATTATTGAGGGTATTGCCGAAGAATATGAAAAACTTAACCCTGTAACCATTAAAAACCTTCCCGATGGACGACTATGAAAATTGCATGCTCTACATAAATGAGTACAGCAAGCTCAATGAGAGTGGATTATTTTTACTGATGCTGATGTAAGTTTCGAAAAGCACACAATTAAAAAAATAATTACCTATGCAATAGAAAATGACTTTGATCATATAGCAGTTTTACCTGAAATTATAACTTCGTCATTAGCATTAAAGATAATGGTACAATGATTTTGATCTTTATTTCTTCAATGAACAGCTTTATTTAAGGAGGAAAAATCTAATGAATCAGTAATCTGAATTTGATGATGTAACGTTGTAAGACGTTCTACTTTTGATAAAACACCATGATTTGAGTGGTTGAAAATGGAGGTTGCAGATGATGTATGACTTGCGTATATGCTTAAGAAGGTATGAGCAAAAAGCACCTTACTATTCTCGAAAATAGATATATCACTTTCTCGATATAGCTCAATTAAAGAAATGATTCACTGACTTGAAAAAAATCTTTTCGGAACTATGACTCAATACTCATATTCTAAGCTTATTTGGATATCTCTTATGTTTCTATGATATGTTCTAATTCCTTGGATAACTTTACTTTACTCATGATCATCATTATTCTTTATATTCCGACTCTTGATTCATGTAGGAACAACATATTTAGCTAGTAATAACTTAGATCAAAGTTTTTCAGTATTGTTTTTCACTCCTATCGGATTGCTTATGATCTGTTATGCACTACTCAATTCAGCTTATAAAACTCGAAAAAATAACTGAATAATATGGCGTGGGACACTTTATTCAATTAATGAACTAAGACTATGACAAAGGGTAAAGCTCTCTTGAATTTCTAATAAAAAAAGAAGCTCTTTTTATAAATATAAATAGAGCGATAATATTATCCTAGATTAGGAATCTGTCGTAAAGTTATTTTTTCTATCAAGACTATGAAAAATTGAGTTTATAATGAAAAAAGAAGCCCGCAAGGAACTTCTTATAGATGAGGATGATGAGGTGTTTGTAATGTTGAAATTGATGTGAAAATGAAGAATTCCTAGTAGTCGAAAATGTTACAAGCAACTACAATAGGCATTGACAAATATAGAATAAAAGATAATATCTTTTTGTAATAAAATATATAAACCAAAAAAATAAAAAAAATATGAGTATTATTCTGAAATTTTTTGTAAGTAGTGTTGGAAATTATTTATTGAGAAGAGCTGGCTTAGATGATCCTATTGGCTATGTGACTGATTATTTCTTAAGAAAATTTAGGATTGCTAATCTAATTAGTCTTTCGTTTATTGCTCTTGGCCTTCTTGCCATTATTGGAGTAAAAGAATCAAGTAATTTTGATATGCTGTTTTCTACTCTTGGTGTGATAATTATTACGGTTGGGGTTATCTTAGGCGGAATCGTAATTCTTTTGAGAAGAATTAATTTCCCTAAGAGAGTTAGGAATATGATAAAAGACAAACTATCAAATGTAGTAAATCAAGGAAAAGAAGTAGTAGTAGCAGGAACTGGGATGATGAAAAATGGTATTAGTAATGGAGTGAAATCTGCTAGTGATGGAGTATCAAATGCAGCGAAAGCTGTTGCTGAAAAAACCTCTTCTGTTACTTCTGCTATTGGCGAAGCAGCTACCAATGGGTTAGGCAGTGCAAAAGAAGTTGCCTCTGATAAGCTTGCCCATGCAAAAGATACCGCTTCAGAAGGCCTAGAGAAAGCAAAAGATGTTGCTTCAGATGGATTAGAGAAAGCAAAAGATGTTACTTCAGATGGATTAGAGAAAGCAAAAGATGCAGCTTCTGGTGGATTGAACAATGCTAAGAAGTTTGTAGGGTCAATTGAATTACCCAAAATCTTTAAGAAAAAAAAGTAGCGTACATTTGCGTGAAAAAAAAAGCTGGTAGTTTTACTACTAGCTTTTTTTTGGTATAGAGGAAATTCTCAATACTACCTACTTTTGTATGATAGCATGAAAATTGTATTTTTGCAGAGCTTCCTTAAAGAGAAATAGTTACCCATTATAATGTCCTATCCACAGAAGCTATAGTCTTTGACATAAACCTCAAAATTTGAAATACTATCATCATGCTGATGAAACAGAAATGGCAGTATATCCTGTTGAAGTTTTTTTATGTCTTGTTTTTCAATTACTCATAGTAAATATGACTGGATGCTCGCGGAATCAGTAATCTGTAATTTCTCTTCCAAAAAACGTATATCTGGTAACACACCTTTTGACATGAGATAAACAAGATCATAATAGTCTCTTCATTTTGCTCTCGTACGTTCTCCTATAGTAAAAATCTTATGTGCCATCAACAAAGAAGCCGATGCTACATGGATAACGCTCTGCGTGCCAAATCATCTAAGAATAGTAGTGTCTGGAACGAAATCATATCATTGATCATGAGTATCAATCCTAATCAGCAATTTTTCTTGGACTTCTTTTCTCGTGAAAGGAGCCAAATTCATCGAAGATAATATTCAAAGAAATTTGATATGTCCATGCATAGCACCTTTTTGAGTCGTATTCCGTTCTACTTCAAATCAGTACAGCTGTAGACCTTTTACACACACTGCTATGAGATCATCAAACTCACTTTTTGTGATTCAAGAATTGTCAAAATCTAAATCCTCGCTAAATCTTTGAGTTTTGTGAAAAATCCTCAATGCTGTTCATCAAATGAATTGCAGTTTTCCTGCATATGGTGAGGTGTATATCAAGTGTAGTATAAGATACTGGAGATACTCTCTTAGCATATATCTTTCTTGATGGTGAAGTCACTGCGGAAATTCTTCACGGATTTCTTTCATATTAAGCATGATCTATGAAGTCAAGAAATAAAGTCACTCTTTTTTTCATAGCCTTGTTATCAAATCTCTCTAGATGCTGATCAAACAGATCTCTATCTACTTGTTCATGAAATTCTGATGCTAAGATTCTCCATTGTTGGAAAGCAGCCTTATTATCAAGTTCGTTATGGTAATAAAGGTAATCCAATATCGCTTTCTCAATACTAGCAAGATAGTATGATCATGTTTCTCAGGTATGTAATTCATATCACCAAAATATGCTGGGATGAATTGACCTATAGATATATGATCAAGTAGCTGAATGTATCTGCTGTGTCTTCTTCGTGGTAATCGAGGTGACTTGGATAACTGCCTCTGGAATCAAATTATAGAGACTTAATGCAGTCTCAAGAGAAATATATGATGGCTGTACAATCCTAGAGGCTATATGATACAAATCCTTTTCTGATCTAAGGCGATCTGCAATGACATATCGTCATCTTTTGAGTTGAATAATCTTTCAAGATTTTTGTCGATGAAAGAGATTTTCTCTATTGAAAGAATCATCTAACAACAAAAGTTCTTGTGTACTAAACACAGGTGTATCGGAGAAAAGCTGTACTAGGTCTGAAAATCTCATATTCTTTTCTCTAGTGTTAAAATAATGCTATAAAATGTAATATAAAAGAAATATACCGATATTCTCGAAAAATGCAAATTATCTACCAATAAAAAAAGAAGTCCGCAAGGAACTTCTTATGAATTATCTCCCTCTTGATGATCTCCTTCCACCTCAATTTCTAGAACTGGTGTTGTTCTCAGGTTTCTTTCCGCCTCTTTTCCCTTTATATCCTTCACCTCTAGATCTTCCAGATTCTCAAGAAGGTTTCTTGCTTCTTCTTTCTCATCTATTTCCTCCTTGACCTCCAGGTCTCCCTCATCATCTTCCTCATCTCGCAGGTTTTTTGCTAAATTCTTCTATCTCAGCTTTGGAAAGAGTTCCGAAGTCTAGATGGAAAGGGTGATCTTTGGTATGGGGGATATCTTTCTTGATGAGTTTTACGACTTCCTTCAAGAGTTTGATCTCTGATGGATCACAAAACATGAGTGCATGACCGGATTCACCCGCTCTTCATGTTCTCCCGATACGATGTACATATGATTCTGGTTCTACGGGTACATCATAGATGATTACATGGGAGAGCATACTTACATCGATTCACCTAGCGGCTACGTCCGTTGCGACCAATACTTGAACCGAACCGTCCTTGAGTGCCTTGAGTGCCTTTTGTCTAGCGTTTTGTGATTTATTCCCATGAAGCGCTGCGGCTTTTATCCCTACTTGGAGGAGGCTTTTTTCAACTTTATTGGCTCAGTGTTTGGTTCTGGTGAAAACAACCGCACTGGTTATTTTGGTAGTATTGAAAATATGATAAAGAAGCTCTTTCTTATCCTTCTTGTGTAGTGTATATAATGATTGATCGATCGTGTCTACGGTAGAAGATGCTGGGGTGACCGTTATCTTTGCAGGATCATGAAGAAACTCTCCCGCGAGAACCATTACCTTATCTGTAGTGGTTGCTGAGAAGAACAATGTTTGTCTTTTCTTGGGTATCAGTTTGTTGATCTTTTTGATATCATGAATAAATCACATATCCATCATACGATCCGCTTCATCCAGAATCAGTACTTCTACCTGACTAAGATCTATGATCTTTTGATTTACAAGATCAAGCAGTCTTCCTGGGGTTGCTACCAAAATTTCTACTCCTTTGTTAAGTACTTTTACTTGATTGGTTTGTTTGACTCCACCAAAAATTACTGTGTTTCTCAGGTTGGTTTTACGAGAATATTTACGAAGATTTTCGCCTATCTGGATAGCGAGTTCTCTAGTTGGGGTAACGATCAGTGAACGTATTTTTGCTTTTTTTCCTTTGGTGCTAGTACTATCATTATGTGTGCTATCAAGCAATTGAAGCATAGGAAGTGAAAAAGAAGCGGTCTTTCCTGTACCAGTCTGTGCACAACCAAAAATATCTTTCCCTGTCAATGCGATAGGAATAGATTGTTCTTGGATAGGGGTAGGAGTATGGTATCATTCTGCGTCTAGCACATCAAGAAATTTTTGCGCTAGTCAGAGATCTTTGAAAGTAGTCATGGTGATAATAAAATGAAAAATGATGGTTTTTTTCTACAATGTTTTATTCAAGTATTTCTGTGAGTTTATCAAAAACAATACTAGCATATGACCCACTCGGAAGAGTAAAATCAATCAAGAGATCATCGCCATTGTACTGAGACTTGGTATTGGTTGGTTTGACTCGAATTGATCTTCTTAGACCATAGACTTTTTGTTCTTTGAAGACTTTCATGGTTTTTTTCTCAAGGTGATGACGATCAAGAAATGCTTGCTCTCGTTTTCCTGCATCTGTGCCTTTACTCGCTATAGCAGTATTGAAACCAGGTACAGGGCAGGTGATACTCATTAGTTTTGCGTCATAGGGTATTTTCTTGCTTCAAAGTTCTGGCGTAAAGAAAAAGTCAGTTCTGTTTCACAGGTCTGCTAGTGTGACAGTATTGTCTGTATTCCATTGTCCATACTGCACTTGTCCTGCATCAGTTCGGCTTAAGAGGTCTCCCTCCATGAGGGTCATTCATGCTTCTGATTGTGAAGTTCTTTTCTTCACTCATTCATTGAAGATCATACTAGAGTACGCTTGGAGTTTGAAGATCGTATCCGATTTGTTGAACTTTTCTTTTGATTTCCCCGCCATGATTTCATATCCTTGAGTGCTATTTCTTCCATTGATACCAAAACGCTGAGAACCAAACAGATTGGGATATCACTCTTGCAAGTACCCATCAACGATTTCCTTGGCTTTTTCTCTTTCTTCTTGTCCTAGGTTCTTAGTAGCTTTGAAAGTAATATGAAAAGTATTGGTAATGGGCGTAGACATATTCATGGGAGTATGATGTCTTCATGTGCTCACGACTTTACAAACCTGAGCCAATGAAGCTAGGAACACCTTTTCACCTCCTGCTTTATTTAATGCTCTATCATAGATCGAGATCCATTGCTTGGCTATAGCCTTCTTATCCTTGAGTCCTGCTATCCCTAAAGACATGCGAGTGATTCCTAAGTCTTTATGGAGATGATCGATAATATCATGAGTCGTCATGTTTCTTTTGCTGATCTGCACGAAAAATGCTTCACCTTCACCACTCAGCTGGAAAGGAAGATTTTCTGAGACATAAAAGTCCTGTGATTTCTGTTTAAATTCGAAAGTCATGGTGCTATATTACGAAGTAAGATTACTTAGATGGTAATCATTTCTTTAAAGTTGATGTAGTATAGGGAAAAAACAGCTGATATGAAATGATTTGTTGAAAGAAAAAAGGACGCTAGAAAAAGCTAGCATCCTATGGATAAGTTGTCCCTCTCGGACTCGAACCGAGGCACACGGGTTAAAAGACCGCAGCTCTCTCAACTGAGCTTAAGGGACAATGTGCTTGAGGCAAATGTGAATTGATTTATTTTGTCTTTTTTGCCAAATCTATTACTTCCTGTAATGCCCATCCCTTCTGTATCACTATATCTTCCAGTTCAGCGTATGTTTTTTTGCTTATGTGTCTTAATCTTTTTATATACAAAGCTTTCTCATATCTAGATACATCAGACAATCGATGGATTTTATGTTTTGTGCATGCCTTGATTGCTGTATCTGATAAATCTAGGTCTTTTATAGGAATCATGAGCAACTCCTCTATCTTTTCGATCGATACTTTCTTTTTAGGTTGAGTATGTATTGAGATTAGCAATAGTCTCTGTGCTTTTTTTAGCATCTGATTTACATAACTGGTACTTAGCTTAAGTTTCTTAGCAACAGCTTCAGCGCTGGTATTTCCTTTGAAGATATCTTCAAGAATAATAATCCACTTATCTTCTTTAAAGTTTTGCTCTTCCTTCAATTTTTCAAGACTGCTTAAAAAAAAGGTTAGCAAGAATTCACTTCTTGTTTTGGGTAGTGTATGTTTCATATTTGAGTGTTAATGTTCTTTGCAGTTATTTGCACACTTATCTTAAATTCTTTAGTGGAAAAGTCAAGTAAAATGAGTGGTGATTGCTCACAAGGGTATAAACTAATTACTATATGGTATATATCGAAACATGATTCCGTTGCGTTCCGCTACCACACGTAACATCCACGAAGGGTCGTCGGCCGCCGAGCGGGACGCGGACCGACTAGGGGTTTTTCGATATTGTTCAACGAAGTATGAGTTGTTTCAATATCAGATGCAGAGCAAAGCTTCGT
>CALGNI010000028.1 GCA_937958645.1 Candidatus Absconditabacterales bacterium | reverse complement strand
TGTATGAAAGAATACATCAACTGCAGTCATTTTTGAAAGATCGATCTTTTCATAGAATCTATATAATTTAGCATCAATAGCGCGTAAAAACTCACTAAATGTAAGTGGAGTCATACGCATATACGAAAGACTTCCAACAGGATACGAGATATCTTCTTGCATCAATCACACATAACTTCAAGCATACACGATACGAAGTTCTGGCATACCTTCATAAAATGCTTTGCAAGCAGTAAGAGCACGAGGACACTCTTGTATTTCATCCAAAAACAATATATCTTCCTTTGTATTTATCGATTCTCATAGATAATATTCCAATGTGTCAATCAAGTTATTTGGCTCTAGATTATCGTTGAAAATAGTTATTGCTTGTTTATCAAACAGAAAGTTGATCGTGTGGAGTTTACGCTTATGTATATGGGCATATGCTTTGACTGCATACGACTTTCCCACTTGTCTTGCTCATTGAATAAGGACAGGTTTACGTTTAGGCGCACTATCTCGATCATACAATTCCTTAAAAATAGCTCTTTCTATCATTTTAGGTATTTTTTAATAGATAAAATTATCTTTTTAGGTAATATTTAACACTTTAAGGAAAAATATTAAAAATACAAATAAATAGAATACCTATGATTGACTTATTAATGATATTACAAAAGAAATTCATGATATGAGTAGGTCTGACAAATTGGCTCTTTTTTTACCGTTCTCAGATCCTTCCCATAGATCAAAACATCTTCAGCTCATAAATGAGCGATTTCTCTAGTGGTGTTCTCATCATTCCACTCCCAACATACTTGATAGCGAATATGTTCATCATCAATAAAGTCTATTTCTTTATGATCTCAGGCAATGAAAGCCAGATGATCATTCTTAGTTTTGAGAAAACGATAGATGATATTTTCAAATTTCTGTCAGTAGTTCTCATTATGGAGGGTGATGGTCTGGTAACTATTATCCAGAAGATACACTTTTTTGAATCATTGCTTCTTGTGCTGTTGATGAAGAACATCAACAAAAAATACTGATGTAAGGTGATCTACAATCTCATATAAAAGATTCTTACTTCTAGATCTTCCACTGCTTGCCAATTCATTATTGAGTTTACTGATATTGACCTGCTTGGTATGAGATCAGATGAGTTTTTGTATCATAAACTTCAAAGCATATTCATCATGGATTTTATATTTTTCCATGAGATCTTTGTAGATCATGATATCCATATATGTTTTCAATATCTTTGTTTGTAGAGGTATATTTCAATGAGAAAGAACAATTTCTGGATATCCCCCTCGGGTCATATAGTCCATGAACGCTTGATGCAGTATTCACTGCTGGGTATAGCTATCAGCCTTAGGGCAAATATCACGAAAGCTGCAATACTCCTTGAAGTCTAATGGAGCGATTTGTATCTCATAACTTTTTCCACGAAAATGAGTAGAGAGCTCTGATGAGAGAACTTTACTATTACTCCCCGTCACAAACACTTGGTATCACAAATTATGAAGAAAAAACACTCCAGACCTCATATTCTCTACTTCTTGAATCTCATCAAAAAAGAAGAAAGGCTTTTTTTCTGGAAATAATTCTAGATACGTACGCAACAAGTTCTCAAAATCATATACTCATCATATATGATCATTAAAATCAACATACACTACCTGTTCCCAATTAAGCATATCAGCTTCCATAAGAGTATCTATAATCTGCAGCATATATGTTGTTTTCCCTGATCTTCTTGGTCATACAAGGGAGATGATTTTATGCAACTTCATCACATCTAAATCAAATATCTGATCCCTCGTGATATACGAGGTTTTTTGGAGTAATTCTTGTCTTTGCACTATACTTTCCTTCATTGTTGAGAAAGAATATAAAAATCCTTCCTATAATATAAGGAAAGAATAGATAAATGCAAATCTAATGATTACCGTCGAAGCAAGCTTCTTGATAATCTTTTCCCTCAACCAAAAAACTCCCCAGCATCACGCTAGAGAGTTATTATACTTTTCAATTTCTCTTTTCTATTCCTAACTCATCTTCATCATTCTAAATCCCCATAACATCATCACACTCAACAGAATCAGTAACAAAGTCTGCTCAGGACCAACTTTCACTTTTTCAAAATCACCAAGCTGAACTTTTTGACCATCATCACATACTGCCTCTACTGCATACCAGGCATATTGATCAACTTGTGCGGCAGGATCGAAAGGATATTCGAAGATGGGGTCAGAAGTCTCTCATACCAATGACATTTGTGAGATACTTCATGGACGATTTTCTTGTCTATATACCAGATAGTTTTTTGCATTGTTTACTGGGGCCCAGAAGAGGTAATGCTTATCACCTACAGTCTTAGTATTTAGAACGATTCATGCGGTTTCACACTCCTGAATAGGCTCAGGTTCAGGTACAGGAGCTGCCTTCACTTCTTGAATCTTACATACTGATGAACATCCATCATTATCTAAAACATTTCCATCATCACATTCTTCACCAAGCTCTATTCTACGATTTCCACATACTGCTGATTCTATTTTACATGCAGGATTACATCCATCACCATCAAGGGTATTTCCGTCATCACATTCTTCTCCGAGCTCTATTCTACGATTTCCACATACTGCAGTCTCTATGATACAAAGCGCACTACATCCATCACTATTCACCGTATTCCCATCATCACACGCTTCACCTTCTTCGATGATTCTATTTCCACACACTGGATCTGGATCACGCAATGGATTGATCGTCACTACAGGTGAAGGATCTCCTACGACAGTACCGTCCTTGTCTGTAGGAAATACTTGAGCATATCGAGTTTTGGTAGGATCAGTAAGCAAGATAGTTCCACTAGGAATCGTGCTCGTCAACGAAAGATCTAAGTTATTTTTATTCATCCCATACATCATCTTGAAGTACTCTACACGACCTGCAAATGTCCAGTTTAGTCAGACCTTGTCTTGTTGCAGAACCGGTTCATACACTAGGGTGATAATTTTTTTCTCATCTTTATTTACCGTGATAGTGTCAGCATCTTCTTGAGTAGTTATAGTTCCATTTACTGATAATCACAGATCCACAGAATATACTCATGCTGATTCCATCAGAAGCTCTTTAGTGAATACTCCTTTTCCAGTTTTACTTGTTGGAAGCGCCTCGCCATCACCAATTTTAACGGTCACACTATCTACAACATCTGCAGTAGTTATTTTTATGGTTACTTTATCTCATTCAATCACAGTATTTGATGGTAAGATTTCTAGACCTACAAATAATGAACCATGATCAACTGGGGTATAGGTAAACGGAATCACTTCACTTGACGCAAGCACCGTCCCTCATAGATCCACTGCATTGAGTAAGAGATTGTGCTCTCCTGGTTCTATTCAAGAAATAAACATGGTAATGTCACCGTTTTGGTCTGAAAGTCTCTCATCAGTTTTCTCATCATCGACATATAAGATGATCTGGTTATTTAACAGACTTGTATTCGCAACTACTTGTATTTTTTCATCAGCAATCTCAGAATTTGCTACCGGCGAGGAAACCTCTATTGTTCAAACAGCAGGACCTGAGCCTTCTTCATTTACTTTAACTGTTGCTGATCACGTAATATTACTAATATCTGATAGAAGATCATTGACTACAATCTCATAAGTTCCGGCTTTTTTTATAGTAAATCCCTTGGAAAAAGGTTTTTCTCACTGATCACTAGCCTTAAATTTATAAAATCATAAACTTGGAAGTTCAATATCATCACTAAATACATCAAGTCCATCAACTTCCATATACACTTCATTTACAAAACTTTGATCACGATTTCCGTTTTCATCAATAGCTGTTATAGTAAGGTCTGCGAATTCTCAGACAGTAATCGTGTCAGGAGATACGGTCACCTCAAACGATTTGGTCTCAGCAAAAACTTGTGTACTTTGGATCAGACCAGTTGTCAGCAAGATAGCTGCAAAGAAAAATTTCTTCATCATTAGGATTTCAAAAACAAAAGTTTCTATCTCGTACTAATTGATGCTCTTTCGGAGCTATCATCAGTAAACAAAAGAACAATATCAGAGAGGCTTATTTGATTTACATCTCATTCTAAAGGGATAGTCATAATAGTATCATTTTTCTTCAGTCAATCGAGTGAACTAATAAACATCGTCACTCTAGATCCATATGTCTCAGTAACTTCAGCATTTCACAAACTTTTAATATCGTCAAACACAGGACTTACTTCATTTTCATTCCAAAAAATCATAACACTCATCGCAGCGATTTCATCACTATTTTTGTTTGCTATAATCTCAATCCTATCATCATAGGTATCCAGTACAATATCTCACTGAAGTTCTTCTTGCTCAGCTCCTATTACGTTGTTTTGTAGAGAGTCAAAACTATCAAAATTAATCAATAAACCAAAAAATATAAAACTCGCCAAAAGCAATGCTATCACAACAGAGAGAATATTTTCTTTCATATCTCTTACAAACTAAAAAAACCTATATATAGCTATATATAGGTCTTTACTAAACAATTACAAGGCTCTTGAACCAAGGAAACCTACTTTATATATTTACTTTTGTTTACATTGTGTCATGATAAGTCTTCTGCGAGATGGATTCCTCCTTTATCATCATGGAGATAGAAAAAATTTGATGAAGCTTTAGCACTCAACAATCATTCTAAAGAACTCACATGAATATTAGCGATCGGAGTAGGAGTTAATCATCCTACTGCCCTAGTGTTATAAATATTGCTAGCATCAGAAACGTTTGCTCCAATTACAGATGGAGTACATTCATCATAAGGAGTTTCTAAACCATAACACAAACTAATATCAGCATCTATACGCATTCCTGAGACCAATCTATTCAAAAATACACTTGCGATTTTAACTTTATTTTCATTTACTCTCTCCTCTTTTTCAATAATAGAAGCTAAAATTATCATTTCATAAAAAGTAACTGATGTATCAATACCACGGCTGCTTAACGTATCATTGAATGAAATAATGGCATCTTTGTTTGGGATCCAGACCTTATTATTAAATGACTCAAGCTGTAGAAAAACTAATTGATCAATAAAATCTTTTGATGCATCAATAAAGTAAGTATCTGGATATAAGTATCATTCCAAACTCACCAAATCTCCATCTTGAGCAGCCAATTCTAAGAATTCGTATTTGTTCGAGTACTTTGAAATAATAAGTTCGTTTTGGACAAATTCCTTATATTCTCACTCGTAGATATACTCTTTACGAGTCAATGCAGCGTCCATATCATACATACTTCGTCCTTCCAATAAGGTCACTGATGCGTACTTCACCTGCGGTCATGCATCCAAAAACTCAAAAAACTCTCCAAATGAGTAATCTCATGAAAAAATATAGCTTCAAGGCTGCAAAGTAGAAATAATCTCAGGGTTTTTTTTCAAAAATCGTTTGAGTTTTAGCGGAGTTAAGCCACTACTCACCTCGTCAAACACGGTATTTAAGGTATCTCATTCATTCACCAAAACTGTAGTATCCAGGTTATCTAGATTTCCACTAGAAAAAACTGATCCAATTTTACCAAAGGCAAATCGAAGTCAAAACAAGATATATAAGAAAATCCATCAAGGCTTTAAAAAACGGTTCATAGAAGTCTTTATGATTCAAAACGAGTCAATTATATAATGAAATTACAGCTAATGTACAGTCTTTTTACACAAACAAATAAAAACTTTAAACTTTATGGGTGCATGATTTGAGAAGCAGTAAATGAAGTAGGAGATCTGTTTGCCGCAGAAGGTATTGAGGTGCAGAAGGAAGCGGTTGAACATAAATATAGGATGATTTATTTGACGAGGTTCATGAT
>CALGNI010000027.1 GCA_937958645.1 Candidatus Absconditabacterales bacterium | reverse complement strand
CCTCTTTTTTGGATCGTATCAGCCATTTTTTCTGGATTGAAGGTAATCATCGCATAGAAGAACGTAAACGCTACGATCAATAAGAAGTATGCAAGAATTGCGATCCAACCTGGCTGTTGTGTATAGATATTTAGATTTAATTCGATTCGGCTTGCTATGTTTTGCATGGTTGCATTTTGGCTACCCAAGTTAGTCACCAATTGTGAGATCAAGTATGGGAAGGTAACGAATGCTACAGCGAAGATAATTGGAATCATCCCTACTGGATTCAATGGGATTGGCAAACTAGCTGTTTCTTGCATAGATCACTGTCTCGCATATACTACCGGAATATCTTTGATAGTCTTGATCAGTAATACCGAAAGCACTACCAACACCAATACGATCAAGAACATAAATAAAACCACGTTTAGAAGGTCTCACCCTGATGCCGAAAGGAAGGTATAGGTCTGTGACGTAATCCCAGCAACAATCGAAGCAAAAATAAGAATTGAAATACCGTTTGAAATACCTTTTTCTGTAATCATTTCACCGATCCACATAAGCAGGATTGATCATACAGACAAAGCAAATGCAGTAAGTAAGATCGTGGTAAGATCAGTAGCAATCACGTTTCCTCCTAGGAGATAATTAATGAAAAACACCATACCGATCGATTGTAAGAATGCCAACGGGAAGGTAAGTCGTCTGGTGTATTGCTGTATTTTTTGTGTTCCTTGTTGTCCTTGGTCTTGAAGTTCCTCAAGTTTTGGTACTACTGCAGTAAGCAGTTGTAAGATAATAGAAGCATTAATAAACGGAATCAATCAAACCGCAATCAATGAAAACTGTTCCAAAGTTCCTCATAGAAGCATAGCGAAGTATTCTAGTCCTCCTCCAGATTGGATAGTAGCATTGGCCCAAGTATCGATATTTACGAAAGGCACTGGGATGTATACTAAGAATCTATACAACGCAAGAAAGGCAAGAGTCCAAAGTAATTTTTTTCTTACAGTTGGATTACCAACCATATCTTTGATGTATTGAAAGAATGATTCCATGTTTTTAAAGTTGATAGGTAAAGTTTTTAGACAAGTTTGGTGAATTGGTCCAGCTTCGCTGGTTAGACGAGTTGGATGAATTAGTATAACGATCTAATTTACCTAACTTGTCCAACTTGTCTAATTATTATGCTTGTTCCTCTTGTGCTTCTTCTTCAGTAGCTACAACCTCAGGAGCAGCGAATGATCCTCATGCAGCTTCTACTTTAGTCAATGCTGAAGCTGAGATTGCGTCGATTCCTTCGAAACTTAGTTTCTTAGAAAGATCACCATGTCATAAGATCTTCACTCCACTTGTGGTTTTACGAATATATCCGTTTTGTGCAAGAAGTTCTTTCGTGATGGTGTCTCCAGACTTCACTCTTTCATCAGATTCTAGTAAACCAACGTTCACTGGTTCGTGATGTTCGAGTAACTTGAAATATCTCTTAAATCATCTCAATTTAGGAAGTCTTCTATATAGAGGCGTTTGCCCTCATTCAAACCAAGCTGGAACTCAACCTCCAGATCTTGCTTTTTGTCCTTTCACTCATTTACCAGAGTAATTACCAGCACCAGAGCTATTTCATCTCCCCAATCTCTTCCCAGATTTAGTTCTTCCCGGTGATTTTTTAAGTTCGTGTAACATTCGTTGAATAGTTAAGAGTAAAGGTAGTCTACGTTGATCATCAATTCGTCATTCAGAGTCTATTATTCTTCACAAACGAAGTGAGTGGTAGAATAATAAGACGTGGAATCTCGCAAGTATAGTATCCTCTCGAGATCCTTCATTACGGAACGCCCCAAAAGGTCGTCCCTACATTCAGGATGACGGAATTACTATTTACGCTTCTACAGTTTCTTTTTTATCTTCTTTCTTTTGTGTCTTCTTGTCGTCTTTCTTTTCTACCTTTTTATCTCCTCCCTTCTCAGCTTTTGCATCGCTTGGTTTGTCATTTTTCTTTCCTTTCTTTTCATCTCCTTGCTTAGGCGGAGTCTTTCCTACCTTATACATTGAGAGTGCTTGAATAGCACAGATAGCATTATTTAGCTTGTTGTTTGTTCCGATAATTTTTGACAAGATATTGTTGTATCCAGCCAGTTCTAGTACAGTACGCACAGAAGATCAAGCTTTCAATCAAGTACCTTGTGTAGCAGGCATCAATTTAACGATCGCTGACTTGTACTTATGAGTAATTCCGTATGGTACAGTAAGTTCTTCGGTCACAGGTGCTTGTACTACATTCTTATATGCTTCATGTGTTGCTTTTCTCACCGCGATACTCACATCATTCCCTTTCGCTACTCATAGACCAATCTTCCCTTTCCCATTACCAATCACAATGATCGCACGGAAAGCTAACTGTCTACCACCAGTAGTTACTCTCGTTACTCTTCTTACTTCTAGAAGAATTTCTTGGAATTCTTTATTCGCTTTATCTCCTCTACCACCTTTTCCTCATTTTCCACCTCTTCCTCATCCTCTTCTTTGAAGGGGTTTATCAGAAAGTGGGTTTTCATTAGACTGCTCTTTTGGAGCACCTCTCCCTCTTTTTACTGCAGGAGCTGCAGCTTTAGTTTCTTCTGCCTTTGGAGCATCAGTTTTTGCTGCATCCTTAGCTGGAGCAGAATCACCTGCCTTCGCTTCTGGAGCTGTATCTTTTGCTGTATCAGTTGTTTTTACAGCTTCTTCTGGTGTCTTGTTTTCGTCAGTCATAATGAAATGATAATGGGTAAATGTACTATTTTCGTCATCCTGAAGAAGGAACGACTGAAGGATCTCGCGATATTTGAACCACTCGAGATTCTTCAATACGCTGCGCTTCTTTCAGAATGACGATAACTATTTCTCTTTTTCTCAATTTCTCTCTTTTTCCTTAAAATTCTAATCCTCCTGCTCTTGCTCCATCTGCGAGTTGTTTCACTCTTCCATGGTATAAGTATCCATTTCTATCAAACACGATTTTGTCCAATCCTGCTTTCACAGCAGATTTTGCAACTTCTTCACCTACAGCAAAGGCTTTTTCAGATTTTGTACCTTTTTTGATCTTCAAAGAACTAGCAAAAGCCAATACTTTTCCGTCAGTATCCATAATCTGAGCTTGCATATGTGAGTTTGATCTATTGATGATCAATCTCGGGAATGCCGCTGATTTTGAAACCACCGTATTCACTCTATGCTTTCTTCTTGCAAGTCTATTAGCTTTATCTAATGACTTGTTTCTTAGTTTCTTTGACATGGTTTAAAGTTTAAAGGTATAAATAATTGATAGTTGATAGTTGATAATGGATAATTATATTCTAATTCTCAATTCTCCATCATCCATTTTCAATTATTAAGCCGTAGCAGTTTTTCACGCTTTCATTTGAATGTATTCTCCTAGATATCTTACTCCCTTCCCCTTATATGGTTCTGGTTTTCTATATGATCTAATCTTTGCAGCTTGTTCTCCTACGAGTTGTTTATCGATTCCACTAATCACTACAATCGTTTCACCTTTAGGATCTTGTTCCATATCAGCTTTGATTCCATCAGCTAATTCGTGATTGATAGGATGTGAATATCCAAGATTTAAGACAAGAGTTGATCCTTGTACTTTAGCAGAGTATCCAACCCCAAGCACAAGCAATCTTTTTTCAAATCCAGAAGTTACTCCTACTACCATATTATCAATGAGTGTTCTTGTAAGACCTCGAAGATTTTTGTGCTCATCAGAATCAATACTCACTACTACTTCATTATCTGAAACAACAGCATTTACTCATTCTAAGTAAGTATACGAAAGCTCTCCTTTAGGTCCTTTTACAGAAACCTTTTTATCTTTTATCTGCACCGTAACTCCCTCAAGGATAGGTACTGGTAATTTTCAAATTCTAGACATGATATATGAGTGTAAATGGTTAAATGATTGATAATTGATAGTGGATAATTGGATACTAATTTTTCATTTTCCATCATCAATTTTCAATTGACTAGTATATTTCTGCAATCAACTCTCCACCGATTTTCTTCTTTTTTGCTTCGTGGCTTGCCATAAGACCTTGGCTTGTAGATAAGATTCCGATTCCTCTTCCTCATGCTACTGGTCTGATATCTTGCCAACCGATATATCGTCTTTTACTTGGTTTACTATACATTCTGATCACTGGGATGTCCTCTACGAGATTTCCAGTTACGTGAAGTGTTACAGAAAGTGTTCTTTTAGCTCACTCACCTACTGGTTCGAAAGCGTCAATGAATTTGAATTTTTTCAACAATTCCAAAACACGGACCTTGAATTTTGAATACTGGATTCATTCAACAGTCTTTTTTCTCGCCATATATGCGTTCTTTAATCTAATCAACAAATCATGAATTGGAGCATTTACCATACTTAAAGTTTAAAGTATAAAGTTTGAAGTGTAAAGTTGTTTAGACGTCATCTTGAAGGCAGTATGACTAAAGGATCTCGTGATGTTTGAATCTTGCGAGATTCTTTAATACGCTATGCTTCTTTCAGAATGACGACTTTATTTTATTCTATCTTTTACCAAGATGATTTTCTCAATCCCATGATAATTCCTTCTCTAGCAAATCTTCTGAACGCTTGTCTAGAAACACCGAAATCTCTCATGTAACTTCTTGTCTTACCAGATGACAAACATCTATTGTAATACTTAGTTGGCTGCCAACCTTTTGGTGGAGTATATTCTCTCCCTTCTTCTTTAGCTTTTTTCATTTCTTCATAGATACGTTGTCTTTTTCTCAAAAGTTTTTGATGTTTTACAATAAGTGCTTTTCTAGCCATGATATAAGGTAAGGTATAAAGTTCTCTAACAATAATGATTGACTATGATTGTACTTTCTTCTTGAAAATGATTCATAGTGATTCTAAATAAGCTTTTGCATCAGGATCATTATCCGCGGTAGTAGCGATAGTGATTTGAACACCCATCGGAGTCTTGATGTCCTCTGGAGTTAATTCTGCAAACGGTGTTTGCGAAACAAGTCCAACATTATAACTACCCATCCCATCAAACTTTTTTGCATTCAGCCCTTCAAAATCTCTTACATTAGGAAGAACGAACGTTACCAATCTTTCAATAAAGTCGAATGCTCTTTCACCTCTTAAAGTACATCTGAGCATAGCTGGCATTCATTCTCTAAGCTTAAAGTTAGAAACCGCTTTTCTAGAAAGAATCATTTGAGGCTGTTGACCTGTAATCACTCTTAGATTTTCTTCCAAATCAGAGAAGTCCTTCACTCATTTTCTCGTAGCCAATGATCCAATTCACATCGCTACGATGACTTTATCCAACGTTGGAACTTGAAAAATATTAGTTTTACCTAATTGCTCCATTAATTTTGGAGCGTTCGTTATTGCTTTTGCTTTGAGAGACATGAATATGATAAACTAATAAATAATTGATAATTGATAATTGATAATTTTCCATTATCCATTTTCAATTACGCAACTGCGTTTCCACTTTTCTTATAGAATCTTTCTTTCTTTCCCTTCTTATTTTCTCTGATTCATACTCTAGATCATGTACCAGACTTTTCATCTAAGAGCATTACGTTTGAGCAATGGATAGGAGCTTCAAATTCTTGAAATCCTTCACCCTTCTTACCTTTCTTAACAATATTAACCCCTTTCACTACGAGCCAATCTCCTCTTCTGGCATCTTTCTTTTGTACGATCTCCAAAACACTAGACGTAGTTCATTTGAACTTTCCAGCTGTTACGATTATTTGATCTCAAGTTTGGATTTTTTTCATAAGATAATAAGTAAATTAGGTAAATTAGACGAGTTAGACAAGTTGGACAAGTAAGATAGAATCATCACGATTGTCTTCCTGAATTTATTTCAGGATCCATTGTGATGATGGATTCTGACATCCGTCAGAATGACGAACGAGTATTTCTTGCTTCTTGGATTATACTACTTCTTCAGCCATAGTAGCCAACTTCTTGAATCCTTTTTCTCTCAATTCTCCAGCAACAGGACCAAAGATTCTCTTTCCAAGTGGATTGAGGTCTTTATTGATCAATGCTACAGCATTGTCAGAAAAACGAATATAGGTTCAGTCGTTTCTTCTTACTTCTTTTCTCACTCTCACTACCACAGCCCATTGTACTGAACCTTTATCGATAGTTCCTGTTGAAGAAGAAGTCTTGATAGCGATTACTACCTTATCACCTACTGAAGCAACTTTAGATCAACTCCCTTTAAGGACTCTGATCACTTTTCAAGTTCTTCATCAGCTATTATCAGCTATTATTACTCTCGATTCTTGTTGTATCATGGGATAAGTTAAATGTGTAAATAATTGAAGATTGAAGATTGATAATTGATAATTTTTCATTATCCACTATCAATTTTCAATTATACTGCTGCTTTTGTGATCACATCGATCAAAAGCCATCTTTTTAACTTACTTCTTGGTCTATCAGCTCTAATTTTCACTGTATCACCAATCGTAGCAGTTTCTTGCTCATCATGAACATAATATTTTTTATGTCTTGTATATCTTTTCTTATACAAAGGATGAATTTTCACTGTAGAAACACTAACAACTATAGTCTTAGCCATTTTATCGCTAACGACTTTACCTGTAAGTTCCTTAATATTCTTATCTCAAATAACTGTCATGAAGTTGAATTAAGTATAAATGATTGAAAATTGATAATTGATAATTGATAATTTTCCATTATCCACTATCAATTCTCAATTATTATGCTGCTTCTTTAACTTTTTGTGTCACTGCAGTATTGATTCTAGCAATATTTCTCTTTCCTACGGTGATAAGATGAGTTTGACTCAATGATCTCAAGGTATTTTTTAAGTTATTATCAAATAACTCCCTTCTTAGCTTGTTTCTAAGCTTTATAAGGTCCTTTATTGTTTTCTTCTTTAGATCTGATACGAATAATTTTTTCATAATAATAGTCATGAGTAATAAAGCACTTTTGATTATTTAATTTCTCATTTAGCAACCAATGTTGTTGAGATAGGAAGTTTGTAGGTAGCTTGTTTAAATACTTCTTCAGCAGTTTCTCTATCTACACCAGAAATTTCAAAAATAACTTTACCTGGCTTTATTCTTACTCTATAACTGTCAACCTCACCCTTACCTTTACCCATCGGCATTTCAAGTCACTTCTTGGTATATGGCAAATCAGTAAACACTCTAAACCAAATCTTACCTACCTTTCTTGTTACCCTAACGATAACCTTTCTAGCTGACTCGAGTTGTCTATTGGTAAGATATCATGAAGAAGTTGCCTTGAGACCTCGATCTCCAAAAGCCACTGTATTTCCAGTATGAGCCTTACCTTTGAGTCTTCCTCTGAATTGTTTTCTAAATTTCCATCTATTTGGTGACAATAATACCATGATTGAAGTTAAGATTTAAATAATTGATAGTTGATAATTGATGATTGATGATTCTCCATCATCAATTTTCAATTTCTTAAAGTTTATCCATTGCAGACTGTTTCTTTGTAACTTTTTGCGCTTGAATATTTTCAGCTACACATATCCATACTTTGATTCACAAGATACCGTATTTTGTTCTAGCAGTGGTATAATGATAATCGATATCAGCTCTCAAAGTTTGTAGAGGAATTCTTCCTTCTGTGAACTTTTCATTTCTAGACATGTCTGCCCCATTCAATCTTCAAGCAATCTGTACTTTCACACCAATTGCTCCTTTTTCCATTACTTTTTGCAAGACACTCTTAGCCACTCTTCTATATGACATTCTATTTTCCATTTGAATACAAGCAAACTCAGCCATAATCTTAGCTGAAAGCTCAGGAATCTTCACTTCCTTAATACTCACCTTAAAGTCTCTATTTGTGATTTTTCTAAGCTTCTTTTCAAACTTAGCGAGCTTATCTCCATCTCTCCCAAGAACAGTAGCAGGCTTAGCCGTAAAGATAAGCACTTCACCTTCTTTATCAGTTTTTCTAATTACTACCTTTGCTATCGCAGTTCTGTAGTAATGAGTATCAACCAACTCTCTTATCTTGAGATCCTCAACAAAAAATGCTGAAGATTGATTTTGAGAATGACTATACCATTCACAAGGTCGATTCTTCATAATTCATATTCTGTGTCCTCTTGGGTCAATTTTTGATCACATATTTGAAGTTTTAAATGTAAAGTATAATTAGTTGAAGATTGATAGTTGATGATTGATAATTAATTTTTCAATTATCCATCATCAATTATCAATTAATTCTTATTTTACTGCTAAGGTAACTTTTACAAAAGATCTATAATGTTCATAACCATGCATTCTTCATCTCCCCACGGCTCTTACTCTCTTGAGCCTAGGTCCTTTACCTACATTGATTGTGTGTATGTAAAGATCTTCTTTTTTTAGATCTAGGTTATTTTCAGCATTTGCTGTAGCAGAATTGACAAGCTTCAACAAAGTCTTTGCAGCCTTCTTAGGAAGAAAATGCAAAAATTGTGTTGCTTCAACTACTGGCTTTCCTTTCACCATAGATGCAACCAATCACATCTTTTTACTAGACATGAGTGCATACTTTAGTGTTGCTGACATACTTCTATTTGACATGACGTGATGTTTTAAGTTTAAAAGAATTGAAGGTTAATAATGGAGAATTTGATTAATTATCAATTTTCCATTCTCAATTATCAATTACTAGAATGGATGACCTCTAAAGGTTCTTGTAGGAGCGAATTCTCCCAATCTATGTCCAATCATTTCTTCGTTGATATATACAGAAACGAATTGTCTACCATTGTGTACAGCGATCGTAAATCCAACCATTTCTGGAAGAATTTGAGATGCTCTATCCCACACTTTGATAACTTTCTTTTCTCCCGATTCTGTCATTTTGTTGATTTTTTTCATCAACGCAGGATGTACTCGGAATCATTTTTTCAGTGATCTTGCCATTGCCTTAATATTATCAGGAATTAAATAATGTCTTTTTTAGGATTTATACACTCAATTAAATATCTCATCTCCCAATTTACCCAACTTGTCTAATTTATCTAACCCCAACCTCTCGAGATTGCCACGTCGTCTCCGCTACGCTTCGACTCCTCGCAATGACGATTACTTGAAGCGTGTCTTTCTTTTCTTAACAATGAATCTATCTGACCATTTCTTCTTCTTTCTTGTCTTCTTACCTGGAGATACTCATCTACCATTGAACGCTTTCGGATTCATCGCTAGATCTGTAGCACCTTCTCATCATCCATGTGGATGATCTACCGGATTCATCACCTTACCTCTTACTTCTGGTCTTTGTCCCATCCATCTAGCTCTCCCTGCTTTACCGATCACGATATTCTTATGTTCTTCGTTACCAATTGTTCAGATAGTTGCTCGACAGTGTTCATGGAACAATCTAATTTCTCATGATTGTAACTTCACATATACCAATCCATTTTCTTCATCTCTACCTGTAATAGTAGCAAATGATCAAGCACTTCTTACAAACTTACCTTTAGTTTGTGGTGTAACCTCTAGATTGTATATTGTAAATCCATCAGGAATATTCTTAAGTAGTTTTCTATTACCTGGCTTGAGTAATGCTTCATCACCTGTTTTGATGATTTCTCATACACTAATATTTTTCCAAGCTAATACATATCTCTTTTCTCCATCAAGATAGTGTAAGAGAGCGATTCTACATGTTCTGTACGGATCATACTCAATTGTTGCTACTTTAGCAGGAACATTCAGTTTATCTCGTCTACGGAAGTCGATCATTCTATACATTCTCTTATGTCATCATCATCTATGCCTTGTAGTAATTCTCCCAGCATTATTTCTCCCAGCCTTTGATTTGATAAACTTCGTTAGAGGCTTATGTGGCTTGGTAGCAGTAATGTTAGAAAAATCATATCAGGTCATATACCTTCTTGATGGTGTGAATGGTTTATATGTCTTAATAGCCATGGTTTATGGTGTAAAGTGTAAAGTCATCTGTCATCCTGAAGGAGGTACGACTGAAGGATCTCGAGATTCTTCAATCCGCTTCGCTTCTTTCAGAATGACGATTTGCTTATCGTCTCAATTATTTACCCTACTAATTCTATCGTATCTCCTTCTTTCAAAGTAACGATTGCCTTTTTGAAAGCTCTTCTTACAAGCTTTCTTTGCATTCTTCCTTTATAAGGAACATTAATAACACGAACTGACTTTGGTGTTACATCATACAATGAAGCAAGTGACATTTTGATGTCATTCTTGTTTGCTTGTTTGTGTACACGAAAGGTGTATGTATTACTCTCTTCAGCAAGCTTGTAGACTTTTTCAGTCATCAAGGGAGCCCCAATAATTTGGTAAGGGGTCAATTTCCCTAACATTTTAGGAGAAATTGCCGTTTTAGCTCTTCTTTTTTTGATTCTATCTCGTCTTTTCATGACAATGAGTTAAGAGGAATAAATTCTTGATGTAAGGAGGTTATTATGACAATCTATCTTCAATCTTTGCAAATGAATCATTTGTAAACAATACATTTCTATGAGACATCAATTGGTATGGATTCAATTGAGCACTCGTTGTGTACGTAACTCCTTCTATATTTCTCAATGATTTTCCAAGAATTGGATTTGTTTCTGGCAAAACAACAAGCAATTTCTTTTCAGCTAAGTTCATGTTTTTCAATGCATCAACCATAAGCTTAGTCTTTACTTCTTCCAAAGTGAACTTATCAGCTCAGAAGATAGTTTCAGTCTTAGCCTTAAGTGAAAGTGCACTTCTCAATGCTTTTTTCTTCATCTTTGTATTCATATCTTTTGTCCAATTTCTATACTTTCTTGGTCCAAACACCACTCATCACTTTCTTCTTATCGGAGATCCAGCATCACCAACTCTGGCATTACCTGTCCCTTTTTGTCTATATAGCTTTCTCCCTGATCTACGAACTTCACTTCTGTTCTTCGTATGAGCAGTAGATTGACGCTGATTTGATAAGTACATTACCACATATTCGTGAATAAGTCCTTCATTAATTACTTCTTCAGAAAAAAGATCTTTAGACATCGTCTGATCTCCAATTTTTTTTCCTTTCATATCTAAGATTGTATAAGTATAGCTCATAGTATTAATTAATAAGTAAGAAATGGTAAACACAAAGTTTTATGAAATCGTTACGCTACTATACTCACTTCTAGATACGTATGATACGCACCAGGTACAGATCATTTTAGCATAATTACTTCCTGACCATTAAGAGTTTCTACTCACATCACAGGAACTGACTTGAGCGTGATTTGTTCATCACCCATGTGTCCAGCCATCTTTTGACCCATCAATGTTCTTCTTGGCTTTCTATTACCCGTAGAACCCAATGCTCTATGAAATTTAGAACCATGTGTCTTTGGTCATCCTCCAAAATTATGTCTTTTCATACCCCCTTGGAATCACTTCCCTTTAGATATTCAAGTCACTCTAAGGTTTACAATCTCAGCAACAACAGCTCCTGTCAACGCAGTCCCAGCAGGGTACGTAGCCAACAAGTCCTCACTCACCTTGAATTCAACACTTTTTCCATATTTTCAAGATTTTTTCTGATCAGCTCACACTACCAAAGCAGTATATCCGTCTTTCTCTTGCGTCTTGTGTCTTATCACAACTTGCGTTGGAATAGCCAAAATAGTCACAGGAACCATTTTATCTTCATCCCAAATTCTTGTCATTTCTTGCTTCTTCAGAATCAATCATCCTTTTGTCATCAACATAAGATCTTACATTAAATAATAAATATTCTACACAGAGCCCCAATCTAGAGGGATATGAAAGCAATTACGTCATTACGAGGAGACCGGAATGAAATGTAGGTCGACGTGGTAATCTCGTGAACTTATAAACGGCAGATCTACAAATTCTCGAGATTGCCACGCTTCGCTCGCAATGACGATCACCATTCTTTTAACTTTCTTTAGTACACTCTCACCTCAACACTCACTCCTACTGGAATAGAGATGTTTTGTAAGTACTCAACCGTCTTAGCTCATGTTTCAACTACATCCAACAATCTTGTGTATGTGATTCTTTCGTATTGATCTCTAGAATCCTTGTACACAAAATGAGACTTGATTACCGTATATTTTTTGATCTTTTTTGGCAACGGAATCGGTCCTTTTACTGTAGCTCCAGACTTAATCAAAAGACCAAGAACTTTTGTTACAGAATTTTCCAACATCTTGAGATCATAGCTTTTGAGCTTGATTCTCAATTTAGGAGCAGTTTTTTTTCAATCAGACATACGTGAAACATGAAATAAGTAAAGTAGAGTGCTAATGATCATGGGATAAAAAGACAATCAACTTCATCGAAGCCGATCGTCTTTCCCATTTATTTTTTACTCTATGATTATTCAATAACTTTAGTAACTACACCAGCACCAACAGTTCTACCACCCTCACGAATAGCGAATCTTAGTCCTTCATCCATAGCAACCTTGTAGATCAATTCAACGATCATCTTAGCGTTATCACCAGGCATAATCATTTCAGTTCCTGCTGGAAGTTCAACAGTACCTGTTACATCAGTCGTTCTAATAAAGAACTGTGGTTTATATCCTGACATAAATGGTGTATGTCTACCTCCTTCTTCTTTCTTCAATACATATACCTCAGCTTCAAATTTCTTATGTGGAGTCACTGTTCCTTTAGCGGCCAATACTTGACCTCTTTGAACAGCGTCTTTTTCAATACCTCTCAAAAGAAGACCACAGTTCATCCCAGCTTCACCTTGTTCAAATTGTTTATGGAACATTTCTACTCAAGTTACTGTAGTAGCAGTAGGTTCATCAGACAATCCAACTATTTCAATATCGTCGTTAATCTTAATAATTCCTGATTCAATTCTCCCAGTAACTACTGTACCTCTCCCTTTAATAGAGAATACATCTTCTACAGGCATCAAGAATGGCTTGCTTGTTTCTCTTTCTGGAATTGGTACGTATGTATCCAATTGTTCCATAAGATCCCAAATACACTTAGCATCTCCTCCTTCGTCAGTTGGGTTTTCACCAGCTTTCAAAGCAGATCCTCTAATAATAGGGATTTCGTCTCCTGGGAAGTCATACTGACTAAGAAGATCTCTAATTTCTTCTTCTACCAATTCCAACATGTCCGCATCGTCAACCATATCACACTTATTCAAGAACACTACCAATTTTGGTACATTTACTTGCTTAGCAAGAAGAATATGTTCTCTTGTTTGAGGCATTGGTCAATCTGCAGCAGATACCACCAAGATACCACCATCCATTTGAGCAGCACCAACAATCATGTTCTTCACATAATCAGCATGTCAAGGACAGTCGATATGCGCGTAATGTCTGTTTTCCGTTTCGTACTCAACATGAGCAGTGTTAATAGTAATACCTCTTTCTCTTTCTTCTGGAGCCTTGTCGATATTACCGAACCCTAGATCCTTAGCGAATCCTTTAGTAGCAAGTACCGCACAAATTGCAGCAGTAGTAGTAGTTTTACCATGATCAACATGACCAATAGTACCTACATTCACGTGTGGTTTAGACATAATGTAATATAGTAATAAATAAATACACAAAAGTAATTTGTTCCCGCTTTTCTTTCCTTAGAAATAAATTTCTAAAAAAAATAATGTCGTTTTGCTTCTCGCAAATCAACAACAGAACTATGGATTAATGGAGTTTCTCACTGCAGTTTCCGCGCATTGGGACTTGCTAGACTTAATACGAGACTTTCATCAAACAGACTATGTTTATCATTTTTTGGGGTGAATGCAAGGGGAATTAAAATTTAAAGCTCATTTCAACTCAATTGTCTACTATCAAATCCTTTAAGGAACCTCTGAAAAATTAAAGAATTGAAAAGAATTTTTATTATTTTCTATTATTTCATTTTTCACGGTTCCTCGAGGAAGCTTAAATGAATACCGTCGAAGCAAGCTTCTTGGTATTCTTTCTTCGAAATAAGCCAATTCATTTTTTGACTAGGCTCATGAAATGTAATTATTTCTCAAAATATGAGCTATTTCAGAGCTTCCTTAATATTTTTAAGCATAAAAAAATCGCTAAATGCATAAAACATTTAGCGATTTAATCTTAGGGTAAAAAATCCTAAGCGAAATATTAATTCACCACAACTCAAACTCATAGCCAACAATAGGCTTGTCATGTTCTGACTCCAAGACGACTATTCTCTTGGGCCTAGGAACCATATTACCAAACGCGGGATAGTATTTCAGGTGTATTTGTGAATACCAAATCCCAGGGGTTTGTCTTTTACTAGTATACTCTTCAATATTCCAAATCACAGATTCAGCAAGATACTCATAGGTCTGGATATTTTTATATTCTAAAGACAATACAAGATAATGTGAAAAAACTCCTTGTCTTAAGCCGCTTGACTCTAACGATGTTCCATCAGCCTGAGATCCATACAGTGCAATCACAGATTTCTCTTTATTGCATAACAAATACTCATCTAAATCTCTCTGTATGCTACCAGAATGACAACCATCAATTACTAATACAACATGTCTTGCTTGTCCTTTATTGATCAAAGAAACAATATCTTTATAGAGGCATTCATTATGAAGTCCATCAAAATCAGCGGGCAAGAAACTTTCTTCCCAGCCATGTCCTGATAAGAAGATATAGGTAACATCTGCTTTCAGCGCTTCCTCAATATAATACTCCATATTATTTTTAGTAGCTCTTTCATCAAGCAAGATATAAGACTGATCAATATTCATTCGTGCATTCATCAGACTATCCATCTTTAAGACATCTTCGACAGTGTACTTCAATGAGTTCATATGTTCATATTTTTCTACACCCACATACACAGCTGAAACTGTATCATCGTTTTGCGCAATGAGATTACAAAAAGATTGGAGCAAAAATAAGGAAAGAAAAAATGTTAAGGTTCGTTTCATAATTTTATTTTTAGGTTTTCAGAAATATATGTCGATTAGATCATATGCATCATAAGTCAAATGTCAACTTTCTTTTATGTTGTTATAATTGCAGCAATTAGGGTTACATATCTTCTACCCTCCCAAACTATACTCCTGCACCAATACCCCCAAAGGAATACTTAAGGCTGCTGAGATTTTTCTGATCATCGAGAGGGTTAGTTTTCTCTTGCGATTTAAGATCTTTGAAACGAAGTCATTACTAATAAAAGTAGTCATCTTCAAGGAGGTGATGATTTACTTCGAAAAGAGATAGAAAGATTGTTTTTTTATCTTTTTTTCGAGCGGTGAAGAATTGCCTCCTCGAGGAAATAATAGCAAACAAGCCAATTCATTTTTTTTAACTTTCTTCGAACTTTTATATCCTAACTCTTCGCTAAGTTTTTCATCATTTCCTTAAGATAGCTAGGCATCTTCTTTGTATGTACTGCCGATGCTATAATTCCTTAAGTGGAGTGAGGAGTTCTTTTTATTATGATTCCACAAAGTACAACAGCCAAAAGTTATAAATCAATCCACTCTTGTCTTGAGACTCATACTTGTTTGATAATAGCAGAAATTAGTCAAACTCAAATTCCCTTTCCTCAATGGATTGGTATAGGTATTACAGTAGTTCATCTAATCATGTGAGCATGTCTTCCTTCAAATTTTGGTCAGACAAATCATAACTTCTTTAACTTATTTATCAACTTCTTATGCGAGAGTGGCACGAGCCTTGGCATGATCTTGAGTGGAAATAAATGCCTGAATATCTTCTGATATACTTTTATCTCACTGCGAAATTTTGATCGTAATAACTCACTCTATAGCATCCTTTAAATTATCTCTTGCTAATTCGTAATTTGTTCATTGTGAAATAAAGCCTTGATATCAAGGCACCTCAGCATAAATATATCAAGATTCATCTTCTTTATATATAGCTTGATTTAATAAATATTTCACGTATTCAGTTATCATCATACTAAATCCATATAAATAATATAAATATACTGCAAATCACAAAAAAATCAAGTTTCTAACTAACAGTATTCTACCCTCTATACCCTACTCTCAATTTTAACTTTCAGCTTTTTACTTTCAAAACTACTCCTCCTCACTCAAACTCATCCCCTCCCCAACTTTACTCACGCAATGAAAGGGTATTGTACTTTCTCATAGACGGATCATATAGTCATACAAACCTCCTTTGCAGTCTAAAGGAAGCAGCATATTGGTTTTATTTTTAACATACTTTTTAAAAGGCAAAACGACTTTACTGAGCATTTCGTTTTTGTTTCTGGCGTAACACGAGCGCTCGAGTTTTTTATTGCTGATGTCTTTATTTAGATGCTTGAAAAGCATAAGGAGGACATCAACAGTAGTGCTTTGAGACACGAGATCCTTAGAGGTCAACTTCTTTCCATTGTACCAGATTTTCTTCGACACTCCATCAAGCAAAAATCACTGCTGCGCCAGCGCCATTACCTCTGACATGGTCATGATTCTTTTGTTTCACTGCATATCGGTATATACTACGGTTCCTTTCTTGATATATTGGGAATACTGTTTGTTTGATAAAAATTGATCTACCTTGGCTCACTGATGAGAAGTTCCATCCCTCCATGTGCTATAGATAATACGAGTATCGATACCAACCAAGGAGTTAACCTCTACCAATACCTTTGGCAAAAACTTTTTCAACTCTCATGCCTTCGCTATACAAAACATCCTCCCTCTCCCATCAGAACAGTTGATTGGCAATACTCACATCTTAGCCTGTGGACCCGCTTTTTCTTTAAATTTGGAAATAATGGTAGCTTGAAAATCTTTTCCACTAACTTTAGTTTGATAAATCGATCACAAATTACGGAAAGCTCAGAGCATTTTATTGAGATTGGATTCTGTTTGGTCATGAAGATATCACATCAAAATATATAAAGATTTTTGACAATGGTATTCCTGTACTTCCACAAAGGACTTATGCAGCGCTTGATTCGTTAGTTCCTTAAATAAGGTTTTCAAAAATGGTTTGTCGTTGTAAACAAAAAGGGACTCATATTTTTTCCTGATATGATCAGAAAAATAAAGTCCCCCTCCATCAATCACTGCATACTCAAATCATAGATATCATAATTCAGCATCTCATACCAACTCCTTGAGATCGATAGAATTATGCTGTAAACTCCTCCCATCAATTAAGAATTTATTGTTTTGAAATAAAGATGGTCAATTGTATGCTACTGGGAAATCCGAATCAACCATACTAACATATGGAGAAAATCATCCTTCATGGTTCTTAGTATTTGGATAATAAATTGCCGCATCAATTTTTAGTGTCAGCTCTCGTATTTTAAGAAGTTCTGTTTTTTGGAGGTGATTAATATCAATGTCAGATTTTAAGATATGAATAAACATCGCATACAACAAGCACAAGGATGTTGTATATCACGAACCACTTCATCTACGAAACTCACCCAAAACTGATATCGTAATCCCATCATACATATCAAGCTTATCTAATCGTTCTTGAAAAACGATTTTCATCCTAGCTCCAATTTTACCCTGATACACACTCTCAAATTTTTCTTTCTCAAAACGGTCTTCATGAAAATTGTAGGTAATGAATTCTTGAAAATGAACTCAAGGTTTAGCGGAAGGTGAAACTCATAAATAGAGTCTCGTTGGCAATTTCTGCTGTATCCTCACTTTAGGATCATATCTCCAACATGCTCAATACCCTCGATTTAAGATCTCTGGGACAGAGATAATCAAATCATGAGAAGCAAAAAATGACGAATAAACATCTGGATGGCGTTTCTTAAGCGCATTGCTTGTCATTTTTAGAGATTTAGAATGAGACATATCAACAAAATAAGAGAGTAAAATAATAATGTATATCATCAATTGAGTCACTTATGCGTATCGAACAATATTTCACAAGCGACATAGCAAGAAAAAAGTATGAAAAATTTTCGTTTATGACAATAACACCATATAAAGAACTTCTAAACATAAAAAAAACAACCTACAAAAGGTTGAATACAAAACAATTTAAAAACATGAAGAGATAATAGAGCAGCTTTTCCACAGGATCATTTATTGATGCATATGTAAAAACAATATATAGTATAGTTTGAGCGTAAGTCAATATGTTTTCTGTCTTTTTTTCATTTACGATTTGCCCAATGATTACGAACGAGTCAGACCTCTTGGTATTCTTTCTATCAAACCAAAAAAACAAGCAGTCAGTTGCTTGTTTTTTTATGATTGAACATTTGATTTCAATTTATGGTGCCAGTGGGCGGAATTGAACCACCGACACAAGGATTTTCAATCCTCTGCTCTACCCCTGAGCTACACTGGCTAAAAAGGTGGAAAACATAAAGTAAAAAATAGAAATATTATTCTACTTTTTATCTTATATTAATTTCTCCTTTCAATTTTTTACTTTCTACTTTAATTATGGTAGGCACGAGTGGACTCGAACCACCGACCTCATCCTTATCAGAGATGCGCTCTAACCAGCTGAGCTACGCGCCTGTCTACCATATATGCTTTAATTCTCGGGAACGCGGGACTCGAACTCGCGACCTCCTGGTCCCAAACCAGGCGCTCTAGCCATCTGAGCTAGTTCCCGAAAGAACTGTTTAATGGGATTTAACTGTTGCCTTACTCTTTACTTGAACTCAAGCATAGCTCGTTAGCCATTTTATCCCGCAGTATTGCGGGGCTGAGCTAGTTCCCGAAAGAACTGTTTAATGGGAATATATTATACTGGTAACGATAGTGATTACATATCATCTTATGAGGTAGTTTTGGCTAGTATATAGCAATATACAAGCTACCTAAAAAGAAAAATATCGCTAGAAGCAAAGGAATATATAGCAAATTAGTCTATGAATGCAAGGTTAACCTTGATTTTTTTGTGAAAACTTTAAACTTTTTGGGTGCACGTGAGGATGAGACGAATCAAGTACTAAAATGAGGCAATGAGACGTGAGTTTAGATTCATGCATCCTTGAAACATCAGATCTTGAGGTAAAGCGTCTTTTTGGATGCAAAGCG
>CALGNI010000026.1 GCA_937958645.1 Candidatus Absconditabacterales bacterium | reverse complement strand
AAAACCCCTAGTCGGTCCGCGTCCCGCTCGGCGGCCGACGACCCTTCGTGGATGTTGCGTGTGGTAGCGGAACGCAACGGAAGCATGCTTCGATATATACTATATAGCAATTAGTTATACCCTTGTGAGCAGTTACAGAGCAATCACTTGACAAGTGTGCATTTTTATGTATAAATGCGACATTTACTCTTATGATTTCTTATGGCACTATCTGATTCATCTACTGATACTAAAAGTGAAATTATTATTGATGAAATAATGAAGAATTCTATTAGCTCGCTTGATCTTAAAACCATGATCGTTAAGGCAGATTTTTGAATTGATTATCAAAGAGAGTCGTCACAAAAAGATCTGTTTAAAGTGATGATATTGAATGAGCAAAGACTTGCTAATACTATAGAGAATTACAAAAATCGATCAAATGATGATTGAAGGCTAGCTTGAACATTGAGGGAACGTTTTAGAGATACAATATTTGTTCTATGAGAGTCAAATGATATGGATAACTTGCAAAAATCACTTAACGAATATTACTTTTCGATCTTAGAGAATCATAAAGATTTATCAAATAGTGATTTTAAATCTTTGTTTGATAAAATCTATTATAGCAATCTGTGAACTCCTCTCTGAAAAGATGAAATTGATAGATTGTGAAAATTAATTCATAATAGGAATCCTCAAGCATACATTAAACATATCTACAAACTTTTAGAAATAGATCAAAATATTGAATATAAAACAGGAAAAATCATAAAGGTCCTTGATGATTTAGATAGTTTTTGTAAAACCTTTGAGCACTACGAGGATTGCTTTACATGTTTGAATTTAGCAAATACTGTAAAACCATTGCCTAAAGAAATAATCTTGAAAATACTAGAGTTAAAAAATAAATATGATGATTCTATAGAAAAACTTATTTGAGAAACTCTTCTTGATATCATAGGACATGATAAACTTAGGAAGGCTATTGAAACAATATATTAATTTTAGGTATTGATTCTAGTTTAGATTTGTACTTATATCAAAAAGCCTCAATTTCTCAATCAAAGTATTCACTGTTTCGTCAGTAATATCCTCTGGACTGATACTGCAGTGCGCGAAAATATCATCTTCATGCTTCTTAGCTAATGTGTTGGAACGGTCTGAATGCTCAGATCGTTTTTTCTTTTTGTATCTACGAGCAGCTTCTTCTAATCTTTCTTTTACACTCACGACTCCAAATGGAGCAACCCTTAGATCTACATAGGTCATGAGTATTTCATGAGGATTGCTTTCCATCTCAAATTCAAATAAATTATTGAAATCCACTGCATCAACTAAAGCAATGATGTTATGATTTACTCATAGTTCCTTGCAGATAGCTAGATTTGCTTCGTGATCATCATTACCATATTTCTCGTGCATTATTTTTTGCAATCTTTTGAGTGCATCCAGATCATCTACTCACTCCAGGAGATGCTTTGTATCTTCAGTGAAGGTAAACTTTACAATATTTCCCATATCATGAACAAGTGCAGCAGCAATGAGGTTTTTCTTGTCTAATACCTGAGATCCAATCCAATGATCACAAATCAATTGCATCACTCAAGCCACTCTTAGCATATGCAGCTGGAGTTGAGGTGGGATGTGGTATTGATCATAAATCTCTTGGATTATCATTGTGTAAGTTTTAGTTTATTATGGGCTAAAGAATCTGAATATTCGTTTATTTGATTTACCTATCTATATCTATACATACCTTAAACTCAAGAATCAGTAATGAACCTAAATTGTGCGGTAATCTATCTTCTTATGAGGAATCAGCTGTTCAGCACAATTTTAGTAGTTTTTTATCGAAAGTCAAAACAGGAATTCAGTTTTGCATCTTTGCTTGTTATATTATATTTCGAAGAAAGATTACCAAGAAGCTAGCGTCGGTAATCATCTGGAGTTTAGTTGAGTTTGTAAATGATTTATGTAATATAATTTCAATTAGGTTTACTTTGATTTTGAGGAAAGAATACTAAGAAGCTTGCTTCGACAGTAATCATTTATCTATATTTTTACTATGCATATCAAAAAAATTCAGCTCCAAAAATTTAAGAGATTCACTGATCTTACAATTGATCTAGAGAATCAAGATTCTGGAAACATTTTACCAAAGCTTGTATTGCTCATATGAGCAAACGGTTCTGGTAAATCTAGCATCATGGATGCTATGCAATCCGTGTATGATAAAGCACTGAAGTGATGGAATCCAGACAAAATGTATAGTAATAAATGATGAGATTGTGTTATCAATATAGAAACGGATCAATGAGCTATAGTATTCTGACCAACAAATACTATCAGTTGAACAGAACAAGCAAAAAAACTCTATACTCGTCCAAGTATTAGAATAGTGCCAGAAATCAAGGGATGAAGAGATGTGGATGATGATAGTGTCCGTAGATCTATAGATTTTGAAAGAAGATTTGATAATGATGTTATGAAGTTTGTTAATCTTATGATACAACAAATGTGACAAGCTGTGAGTGGGGAAGCAGATGGAGTAGCTAAAATCCGTAATGATATTATCCTCCCATTTAATGAATCTTTAAAAAGAATATTTGGACTTGAGGAGAATATTTGTCTTCAATTTCAACGATTTCAAGCACCAAGTCCTCAAAACCCTGCAAAACTAACGTTTAGAAAATGAGTTTCTGAAATCGATTTTACATCACTGAGCCATGGAGAGAAACAAGTAATTATTATCTTGCTAAATTTTCTTATGAGACAAGAGGAATTAGAAGATAAAGTGATTTATATTGATGAAATGGATGTTCATCTTCATACTTCGCTACAATATAATCTTATACAAGAGATTGTTGAGCATCAGCTTCCAAAGAGCTCTCAACTATGGACAGCAAGTCATGCTTTATGATTTATTGATTATGCAAAATCAACTCCAGATTGAGTAATTTTAGACTTTGATAATTTAAACTTTGATGAAAGTCAGTTGTTGAGTCCCGTAGAGTCTGAGATGGTATATGATTTAGCGGTCCCTCAATCAATGTTGCATACTCTGTTTGCTGGAAAGGAAGTTATCCTGTGTGAAAATAAAAATAGTCTGATGTATGCATATCTCAATAGAGAAAATACCGTCTTTGTGCCAGCAAACAATAAAGCATGAGTACTTAATCAAGCTAAACCAAATGAACTAAAATGAATCATCGATAGAGATTTTTTGACTGATGATGAAAGGGTATCGATTCAAGCATCATTTGAGATATATGTACTGCAGTATTATTGTTTAGAGAACTATCTTTATCATCCAGATAATTTGGAAGAGTATTATTGAATGGTAGATAAGTCGTATGACAAAGATTCTTATATACAATGACTTATACACGAAAAAAACAATGTAAAAGATGACATACTTGTATGAAAAGTGAAAAATTCAAGAGATGGATATATGGTATTCAAGTCTACACATGAGAATCATGTCTCTAGATGACCCGACACGCAGATAGCAGCTCATTTAAATAGTGATGACCTGGAAATATTTATGAAATCCTTCTCGTTGAAAGACCACTGAACACAGCTTGAAGCAAGACAGAATATTTCTCAACACGAACTGATGAAAACCCAGCGAATTCAAGCTCAGTTAAATGTGATTATTGGGGAGTAGTTCTTTTATAATGTGTCTTCCTATTTTCGAAGCTCACTCCCTCCCAACTCAACAACAGTAAATCAATTTCTATCAAATCAGACCAATTCTTGTTCTTCTACAGAAACTTTTTCATCAAGTGGTTTGAAAACCATATAGATACGATTGATGGAGTCTGGAGTGGGTGTGATGGTGAGTGGATTTCTGGCATTGTATTCTTCATCATTTGCAAAGTGTACGAGGAAGTATGAACTATCGTGCATATGCATCTTTGGTGCTCGGTACACGATGAACTCATTGTATTCGTGAGGGAGTAATCATTGCTTGATCAGAGATTCTTTTAGAAAACTCGTTACTTGATCTCTAGAAATTACAAATCCTTTGCTGAGGTCATAGTAGTCATGAGTATCGTATCCATCTCGAAATAGATATGAATATTCACTTCACTCATCATCAAAGAGTGTTCAGTCTGGGTGTGCTGTCACTGACCATCCATCTCAGTATGTAGGATAGGTATAAAATAATGATCAAGTAGTTTCTAGTGTTATATCTACCTGAGTTTTAGACTCTGGATAAAGATAAAGAACGGGTTTTCATGTCACTGGTAAATGTTGAGGGAGAGGCAATACTGTGTCTTCGACTGGAAGTTCAATGCTCTTTATTTCTGTCACTCCATCTAGATTTGTAAATTGCGGATAAGGAAATCAACTAAGGTTGTCAGTCTCAAGACGTGCTCTTACTCCAAGTGCTGAGATAAACAGATCACATGTGTTCAAGGTATATGAGAAAATGTATCCAAGCATAAATTGTTTTCTTATGCTAGATGGTTTGTGGTCTTCTCGATTTTTATTGATAGCATTTGCTGCTATTGTTAATCATTCGCAAGCATAGCGATCGAGAATTTGATCTAGTGCATCCAGGGTAGTCTCGTCTTTTGCGGTAGGAGTATATTCCATATGAAGCATTTCTCATGCTGGTGAGATACTAATATGTCCATGAGAGCTCGGGAGTACAGGAAAGGGGAGCGAATCTATGCTCAGTACTTGGCTATGAACTACTCATAGTAAAATACCTGAGCTTACTAATACTATTGTTTTTTGAATGAGCTTCATGTGAATAGTAATGAAACTAAATTATCTAATTTCTAATTTCTAGTTTCTAATTTCTTAATTCTCCTTTCTTTCTTCATTACTTCAATCCTTTCCTTACCTCAGCCACCTTTTCCTTTATCTTCTTAGGATCTTTCATCATGAGTTCAAATTCATCACGTGAGATGTATTCTCTTTCTAGGAGGAGTTCTGCCATCTGTTCCATGAGTTTCTTATTTTCTTTGATGAGTTTGAGTGCTTTTTGATATGATTGAGCTACGAGAGTTTTGACCTTATGATCGATAAGTTCTGCAGTCTTTTCTGAGAATGGTTTGTATGAAGAGTATTCTCTGTCATCTGCATACACGAGTGTTCCTAGTTCTTCATCCATTCCATATTTGGTCATCATGCCTCTTGCTATCTTTGTCACTCTTTCGAAGTCATTGCTTGCTCCTGTGGTGATGAGATCTTTACCGAAGAATATTTCTTCTGCAGCTCTTCATCCCAATAAACTTACCATGTCATCCATAAACTTCGCCTTTGAACTCAAGTAACTATCTTCTTCTGGCATCATCCAGGTTACCCCAAGTGCTTGACCTCTACTAACGATAGAGATTTTTTCTACAGGATCGGCGTGTTCAAGATAATATGCGGTGACGGCATGACCTAGCTCATGATACGTAACGATTTGCCTTTCATTTTCTTTGAGTGATTTGATTTTCTTTTCTGGTCCCATTACTATTTTTTCTAGAGCATATTCTAGATCTTTTTCTACGATCTTCTTACGATTATCTTTTGCTGCTTTCAATGCCGCTTCATTTAAGATGTTTGCAAGATCTGCACCTACCATCGTACTTGTTCTTCTTGCTAGCGCATCCATGTTTATGTTCTTGTCCATCTTCTTGTCTTTTGCATGATATTCTAGGATGAGCTTTCTTTCTTCTAGGGTAGGTCTTCCCACCATTACTTTTCTATCAAACCTCCCAGATCTCATCAAAGCACTATCTAAAGTGTCTGGTCTATTGGTTGCTGCGATTACGATAATATTTGTTTCTTTATCAAATCCATCCATCTCTGTTAAGATTTGATTCAATGTTTGTTCCTGTTCTTGGTGTCCACCTGTCATCCCTCCTCATCTTTTCTTTCCGATACTATCTATCTCATCGATGAAGATAATCGCAGGTGATGCGGCTTTAGCTTTTTTGAATAACTCTCTCACTTTGGCAGCTCACATTCACACCAACATTTCCATAAACTCAGATCAAGAGGCCGAGAAAAACGGTACGCCCGCTTCACCCGCTACAGCTCTTGCCAACAAAGTCTTCCCAGAACCTGGAGGACCAAACAACAACACTCCCTTAGGGATCTTTGCTCATAGTTTCAAGTATTTTTTGCTATCTTTCAAAAAATCAACTATTTCGATAAGCTCATCTTTTACTTCATCCATTCCTGCTACGTCAGCAAATTTTGTATCTACATCTGTTCCTGTTCTTAGGATTCATGTCTTAGTTCCAAAAGGAAGACCACCAGCACCTCATCATCTTCACATAAATTTGAATAGGAGCAAGAGTAATCAGATGAGAAAGAGGATAGGGAGGAGTTGTTCTATAAGCAGTCTCGTAAGAAAACTCGTCTCATCATTAACGACATTGATAGGTGTAGATCATGTGAGAGTAAGTCAAAGATCGGTCAATGAAGTATCTAGGGGTTTATTAGTTTCCCAGATTCTGTAATTTTTTTCTGGAGTTACTCCTAAGATATTTGGTTGAGCCTCAGTATCAAGAAGCTCATATCCCTGAAGCAGTACTGAATCCTTTAGATCAATCTTTTCATACAGTTCATTGGTGTATCCACTCAAAAACTGATTCAGCGTAATTTCCTGAGTTTGTTTTTGCACCAGACCTCAGCTTGCTCAGATCGAGCTATTTTTAACAAATCGTAGTCCTGTTGTGATGAACAATGAAGCCATCAAGAAGAATAATATTCCTTTTTTCATCAATACCAAATTTATAAACAAAAATATCTAACTCGAGAGAGTATAGGAAAAGGAGATTCTAATGCAACGATGTTCAATTTTGAGAATTGACTTTTCTAGAAAGTTAATTATAAGTTCTTTGATATCCTCAATATTAGGAGGAACATAATTATTATTAACAGTTAACAAATTTGAAGGCTTTATGAAAAATAGAGAAGGCAAATCCAAAGCGTTTTACCAGCTATTGATAGAGGCTGGCTATAAATCAAATCTATCTGACAGTCTATTGGATTTCTATCAAGAAAAACAAGGATTATTCTTTAATTTAATTGCTGAAAGTTTAAATCTAGAAGCGATTACAGATGATTTCCCTGATGAAGTTAAGCAAGTATATCTTTGTTACAAATTGAATAAAGAATTCAGTCTTAATATTCAGGATAGTGTTTTTTCTAAAGCAATGCGAGAAGCAATCGAAATTATTAGTATTAGAAAAAACGTTTTTGCACCTATTGACCGTAATAAGAGAAGAATCTTGGTTATTCATCTTGAGAAATTAAAAAATTCACATTATTATTCATTTATTCATAATAATATAGGGTCTAATAAAAAGCAAGAATATGTACTCAACAAGAGTGCAATTGAGTATTTGTATAATGATTATGACCTGGCTAGAACTTTATTCTAAATAAGACCGACTTTTTTCTGAGATTTGTAGTGACCAAACAGATTGGGACCCGCATAAGTAGTGCTTTTTCAGAAAGTATTTATCTCTAAATATTCTGAGACAAATCTCAGTACTGACATCGGATTAAGGCTCAGTC
>CALGNI010000025.1 GCA_937958645.1 Candidatus Absconditabacterales bacterium | reverse complement strand
TTGCATCCAAAAAGACGCTTTACCTCAAGATCTGATGTTTCAAGGATGCATGAATCTAAACTCACGTCTCATTGCCTCATTTTAGTACTTGATTCGTCTCATCCTCACGTGCACCCAAAAAGTTTAAAGTTTTCAATATTTGAGATTTTATAAAAACTTTAAACTTTATGGGTGCATGATTTGAGAAGCAGTAAATGAAGTAGGAGATCTGTTTGCCGCAGAAGGTATTGAGGTGCAGAAGGAAGCGGTTGAACATAAATATAGGATGATTTATTTGACGAGGTTCCTCGAGGAAGCTTAAATAAGCCAGACTCTATTTTTCAAATATTAGCTGCTTTTGGAGGATAGCGTGAAAATTGTATTTTGCAGAGCTTCCTTAGTATACTTTCTTTTTTATGTTTTGAATAAGGGTAAGCGCCCTAACGGATCTTTTTTTACGTGATCTGTTTCATTCACTATCTTTTTGCTCTCGATAATACTCCACAACAACATAGCCCTCTCCTTTTGGTGTATCGGTTGATATTATTTTCCCAGGTGTTCACTGCTTACTTCGAACTTCTAAGCCTTCTTTAACTTCATCAGCTTTCAACTCTGGTAGCATATCATAATCAGATTTTTCTAAACGATAATTCCATCAAGCCATCATTTTATCAGGATCTAACACTGAAGAAATCTCCATCGCTGCTGGTTGGAATATTCATTGGAGCGTAAGTTTTTCTGGAGTTACAAATTCTTTATCTAAAGAAATTCTACGCGTATTATCATCAGAAACACGAGACAATGAAACTCCATCATCATTATTCATTGCAACCAGGGAACCGACTTTCAAGTTCGCATCACATTTAATATTATTTATTTTAGCAATTTGCGGGCCGGTATTTCCACTATAGACAATAGGATCACCATGCTGGGTAAATCAAATAACTAATGCATTTAACCATATCATACTTTCTTTTACAAACTCTCAATAATGCTCCTTACCTACAGCAACATTAACTGTTGAAAAATCATCTTTATCTGTGTATGAAAGAATCATTTGCGCATATTCATCTGGAACTTGAAGCGACTTGCTTCATTTTTCTCCTTTTAGCTCAAAAGGGAGATATACATCAGTTCATAGATCTTCCAATTTTCTTAGTATTTCTCAAAGCTTGGTTACAGGTTCATAAGTGATATTATCATCTTCATCTTCTTCAAAATCAATCAAGTCCAGAGAAGAAGAATTTATTCTTGTGGTGTTCTCCTTTTGATCACGATTTGTTGACAATACTCTTCATTCATCATCAAATCATCCAAATTTTGCCATGATGATAATTTTCTGTTTAGGCCCACTTGTTTCTAGTAGATACTTCTGCACATGAGCATTGGCTCACATATGAACATATGAAGGCGATTCAGGGTTTTCTTTTGATTCACTGATTCTTAGATCAGAGGATTTTTGTTGATTTCTTTGAGATAGAGCCATGAAAGTGCACAGATAATAAATATCTATACTATACACATTTAATACAAATATGTCAAGCATTGGCGCTGTTTTTTTATGGCTTTATCTGGTTAATGATCTCTCAAGTTCTCCTAACCAGCTGTTTCCAAAGACTTTGGTTCCTCGAATGGCGATTACTTCAAGTCCTCCAAATACAATCAATATTCAGACCAAACACAATAATACACCTGCGATAAAAGTATTTCTATGAATTTCGAGTCAGTATACATCGATCATTCCTCATTTGAGTCGTTGTCCCATATCACTAAGTTTCCAACGATCAAATGCTCGTCACACGATCAGCAAAGGAATAGCGAGTCCTAGTCCATAGATCACCAACAGTACTGCACCTTGCCGCATTTGAGACTGCAGTCATGCTACGGCCAAGATACTGAGTAAGATAGGTCAAACGCATGGTGTCCAAGCCACTCACATACTCATTCCTAGCAAGATACTTGATGACTGCTGCGCTCTCGCGGTTCACATAAATTTAGTCATCCATGAAAATTCCTCCCCTCTTATCATCAAGACTCCAGCGATGATTAATATCACCCCTATCAGAGGAACCAACACCTCTATCGAACCATGAAACAACTGCCCCACTCATGTAGCAGAAAGTCAAAGTACGGTAAATATTCCGATCAATCCAATCATAAATCAGATAATACGACCGACACTTGATCCCTCATCATTACGAAGAATATTCGCAACATACACAGGAAGTACCGGCAAGGTACAAGGAGATAAAAAGGACAAGATTCACGCCAACAATGCCAACAAAGCAAACACTCCAAACCCTCTATGCGTATAAGACTCTAATCCTACAGCACTGAGTTCAAAGTCATTGGTAAACGCAGATCCGTCAATATATCCATTGAGTCGCGACTTCTTTTGTTTTTTGATTCTCAATACATCTGCGTCCTCCGGGAGAGTCTCAAGCATTCATGCATCTTGAAAGGTCTGAGCAGCAATCATATTATAATATCCTCTATCAAGTCGTCATTGACGCGGTTGGGTAGCCATCCAAGCGATAGTATCATGAGCTGCAACGTGGTATTGTTCAGAATCTGTAAGTGCAGCAAGCTTCGTCAACGTTAGGGCAAAAATACCGTTTTCTGCGATAGGCTTCGTAAGATCTACATGATCACCCAAAGCATAAAGATAGGTATCAGGACTATTTCTCTCAAAAAATCATCACCCATATCGATCATACAACGTATCCAATGAATAGTCAGCAAGATCACGTGCGGCATCTAAGTAATCTTCATCTTCGTATTGTTCATAAGCAAGGGTAAACGCCAAGGAAAGTAAGGCTTGATCGATAATACTTCCTCTTACTCCCTTTTTTCCATCAGGTTGCTGGTAATGATATGCTCCTTGTTTGGTGAGCATTTCATCTTCTAGATATGCAAGTGTATCTAGGATCATCGTATCGAGTTGTTCTAAGGTAACCGTATAAGGTCAGGTCGGAGTCTGGTACACCATATCAGTAGTCTGTCTTGCCCTGATCCCAAGCAAGGACACCATCGCATCAGCATTTCGATCAGTATATTTAGTTTTCTCTACTCTTGCACTAGGTGTAGGTCTCGGGTCTTGAGCATAATAAGCAGCCTCTCCCGCAACATCAGTATTGGCAAAAAATCCTCATTCTTGCTCATCATAATACGCCCCTATCAAATACTTCCAGGTCCCAGCCATTACCTCACTCAGATATGGATCATCTATCTCTAAGGTCCAATAATTGTGATATGCATCCAAGAGTCTCACATTATCATACAGCATCTTTTCATAATGAGGGGGATCTCGATTTCTCGAAGTCCCGTATCTATGAAATCATCATTCTATCGGGTCATAAAGATTATAATTGGTTTCTAGTTCGCTTGGATCAGTATATTGTTGCTCTAACGTGAGTTGCACCATTTCGATTCGATTATTTTCTTTGGTTTTTTTGTATTGGTCAACAAAATACTTCAGGATTCTTCCTTGGGGAAATTTCTTTGCAGTCCCAAATCATCCATACTGAGTATCAAAAGTTCCTCTTGCCTGCGTGGAGACTTCACCATGGACTCTATTGAGCTGCTGATCACTAAGACTTGGCAAAGCGGTAGGAACAAAAAGCGTTTTCAGCACTCATCCAGCAGCTGCTCACTGGACAGTATTGAATGCATTGCTGACGTTTTCTAGCATATTGCTAATCGGTCTTGGTCCAGAATATCAAAAAATACGGACTCCTTCTGGAGTCATCACCGTCGTAGAAGGCCATCATCATTCAAGATATTTTCTCGTGAGATCTTGTCTAATATCCGCATCAACATAGATCGGAATCGTCTTCGTATTCAACATTTCTATGATCTGTGGATCAAACAGATATTCTTCACTCTCATACACTTGGCATCGATAACACCAAGATGGCGCAGTCAACAAAAGAAATATCGGCTTCTTTTCATCTTTCGCTTCCTGAAAAGAAGAAGGCCCATAGTCCCTCCATTCGATCAATGGCTTGAGTGCCTCTGCTTTTTCAAAGGAGTATTTTTCGCTAGCAAACACAAACTGGACTCACAACACCAGAGTCATGAGCAGCAATATTTTCTTAATCATTTTTTATAAATAAAATAAACATATATTCTTTATATAGAGATCACTTAAAAATAGAAAAAAATGAGTGAATTAGCTTAAAATGAATATATACTCAAAAAATGAATTGGCTTGTTTGCTGATCTCTACGAAGAGACTGCTTATGAGAATTCCGTTTTGAGTCTTGGAAATATCGTTTTTAAGTAGTCTCTATATAGGAAGTTGTTGTCTAATATAAAGGGGGCATAAGTTGAAATAAGTTGAAATAATCTGGGAAGAATACTCTTCAATTACTTGAGCACTACTGCTTATCAGCCCCACTACTACTAAAAATCTCATCTGTTCTTGAATTTAGCCAATACATTGCTAGTATGCTTATCACGTTGACATAAAACTGCAGTAAATGAAACAATTCTACCATGATGGGGTGTAGCTAATTAATCACCTATGAGATCCGAGCGAAGCGAAAGATCGAATAGTTATGATTAATATATGAAGTATCCGCTCATAGATTAATATTACTTATCCACTAATAATAACTACCATAGACAATTTTACCATGATGGGGTGTAGCCAAGCTGGTAAGGCACCGGGCTTTGAACCCGTGATCCTAGGTTCGAGTCCTAGCTCCCCAGCCATTTGAAATTAGAAAGTTAATTGCTTGCCTATACATGAGGACTGAAAGGACGATTTGTATAGATGCAAGAAATATATGCCTTTGGTAAAAAAATAGAAAGTAGAAAACCTTCTCGTGAGAGGAGGTTTTTTGTTTGGTGAATCAAAATCATCAGATTAATCCCTCCATAAAATCACATAAAATCATATTTGACAATAAATTAATAATAATTAAACTTTAGATACTCACGAAGCTTTCATAATTCCTTATGTTTGTGGGTCTGAGTATTAAAAACAAAAATAAAAAACAAAAAGATGATTGACTTATTTTATTTCTCTGCTTTTATTATTGCATTATCAACTATTTTCGCATTAGTGTTCATTATTGGATTTCAAATGATTGGTGGCAGTAAGGTTACATTCAACTATCTAAATCACTCTTTAGCTATGAGAAAGACTAGATTAAATATCTTATCTTTATTCTCTTTCCTAACGATTGCTTGTTGGTTAGTCTTATTTCTTCCTTTTGCAGATGTGATTTTTGATCTTCATTATCTTACTGAGTACTCATATATAGATGGATTAATCTTTCTTGGAGAGTATAAAGTAAATGATACGATGGGTCGCTACTATTTCATATATTTGATGTTTACAATTTTAACCCTCAAATTTGCTATGAAAACGTTAGAAATTATTCCCATTTTGAGAAGAAGGGAAGTCTCTGTACGAAAAGCTGGGATATTGCTGCTGGTAGAGTAAGAGAAGATGGAGGGACAAGATTTCTTGTCTCCTCCTTCCAATGACTATCATTAGTTATACATATATTATTAGTTATACTACAAACACCCTATCTACAAACAAGTACAAGTTTCCTATGCTTTTTGTTATACCATATACTCTCAGAATTTCTCAAACTCTCCAAAATATAGTTTCTCATTAGAAGAGTATGGATTTTTATCTAAAGCTAATTATGAAAAAAGCAATCAGTGCAGCTATCATTAGAGAAAGGGAGATACTTCTAGTTAAAAAAAACGATATATGGATTCTACCTTGATGAAAACCAAGAAATGATGAATCAGATACTGAGTGTTTATTAAGAGAAATATGAGAAGAGCTGAATTGAGCTGGGTTAGATTGCATTTCTTACTATGATTCATTTCAATGAATTACTCCTCATAGTAAATCTCATATAGAGGTTAAAGTATACTTTGCTAATCTAACAACGGATATATTGCTGTCATCAGCAGAAATATCAGATGCAAGATATGTTCACCCATCTGACTTCCCCAAATATTCAATTTCTGATATTACTATACAAATACTAGAAATCCTATGACAGAATTGAAAACTATAGATCATTACAAATTCAATCAATTCAATAGCTATCTTTATATTTTACTTTAGTTTATAAGTTGCTACTAGAAAAACCCTATTGAGACACTACAAAGAACTATTATGATTGAGTATGTAAATAAACGATTGAACAGACTCAAGTATTACTAAAATCTGCTTTTTGAGCTAGATTCAACAAGATCCACAAGTCTAAAAACTTTAAACTTTATGGGCGCATGAATTGAGAAGCAGTAAATGAAGCAGGAGATCTGTTTGCCGCAGAAGGTATTGAGGTGCAGAAGGAAGCGGTTGAACACAAATATAGGATGATTTATTTGAAACTTGAAAAGATGTAACTGATATTGACCCAGTAGCTGCTGACAATATTTTGATTGCACGACCAGAAATTCATAGTATTATTTCTGATAATTTAGATATGAGTAAGAAGAAAATAATCTTAGATTATTGATGCTGAGCTTGAGGATTTATGATTGATATGGCTAAAAGATGACATACTGTTGTTTGAATTGATACTTCAAACGAAATGTTGTCTCTTGCTAATAAGAATATATCTAATCTAAAAGAAGATTTCCGTAAAAATATAATACAGACAATAGTTTGAGATGATGAAGTTTTGCTTGAAAATTCAAAACTTACTTGAGCATTTGATTTAGTTTCATCAATTATGGCATTCCAATTTATCACAAATGAGGATATTGAATCTACTATACACAACTTAGATGTCTGACTAAAGAAAGATGGTGTATTAGTTTTTGCAGTACGGAATAAGGCTTGGATAGAAGAATGAATTGATTGATATAGTAGATTCAAACACCAATCTTCTTTAGACGATTGAACCGTAAATTGTGCTATCGACCTTAATTGAACTTGGATTGATTCATACAATAGAACATCAAGTGTATATGACACTATAGTAGAATGATTATGATATGAAAAATTACATCAAGCTAATCCTCCTTTTACGGAAGAATTTATTAAAAAGTATAATCGAGAAGACCCATACATAAATAGTGAATACCTAATTCTAGCTTATAAAAAGACATAGAGAATAGTTCTTAAGCTCTCTTCCTTGGTAAGCAGGCTCACCCTCTCTATATGCGAGACTACGATAATATCCAAAAAGTTGAATAGCCCCCCATACTTTGCAAAACAAAAGCCTACCACAACGGTAGACTCTCGTCTCTCTTACAAATCCAACTGAAGACTAGCTTCTCTCACTTCGTCATCTGTTATACCAAGATACCTTTTGGTTACAGCTAAATTAGAATGCCTTAGCTTCTCTTGAATGACTGGAAGAGTTATTCATTTCATACGAGCTTGATAGCCTCGAGTCTTTCTCAGAGTATGTCCTCCATAATTTCACGGTAGTCATACAAGCCTACAGACCTTAGTGATAATCTTTCGTCCTTGTTGCCTTGAGATTGGCTTATCTCCCTTGGAGTTTGACCTAGATTGGAAGAATACATAGTTAGATGACTTACTGACCACTCAGCTATATTGCTCTCGATACAGCTTCAATGTTGCTTTCACTTTTTCTGTAATATGAATCTTGGTATTCTTCTTAGTTTTCTTTTCTTTTATAAGGTAGTATTCTTTTACTGTTCAATCTAGTTCATATACATCTCATACCTTTAGAGTGAGAAGGTCAGAGATTCTTAATGCAGAGTTTATTCAATGTTCTATTAGTAAGAGATTTTTAATATCTCACTTGGATTTCAAAAATGCCTTCAAATCGTTTAGTTTTTTTATGGAACGAATCGGCTCAACAAACTGCATTATTGTTTACAAAAGATAAAATAGAACACTTATGTAAACTATATTATAATTGTGTTGTTTTATTGCAAGGCGAAAATGTAGTGCTTGCCTGTTGTTAGAGCATTTACTTTACAGAATACATATTGTGTAAACTATGACTCGATATATCTGCCTTGCTGTTGACTTTTTACACATCTATGAGTATACTTGTATTTTATATAAGTCCTACATTATATGTCTTCAAGTTATTCTTATAAAAGTTTTAGAGATAAAGATACATATGTAAGCTGAAATGTATGAGAATACTGTATGGACGCTTATAGTTTTCTGAGTGAATTGGAAGATGAACAAAAGATTATTTCACAGCTTTTGCTCTCCACCAATCCAGAATCAAAATCAATTAACCTTGAGAAAATAAATGAGAAAATTAAAGCAAATTCAGATAAGTTATCTACTACTGAAATTGTAAAGGTTGAATGAACTGAACAATTGACAGAACAACTTACAACTCTTAATGATAAGATAAAATGTTTCAAAGAAGACTTTGCAAAAATACTATCTGAGGGAGATAGAGTAAACCTTTATTCTAGTATTGAAGAAATTGGTATTATATTAGAGAAAGTTTCTAAGAAGAATATTGGTAACTTTAGTATTCATTTTAAAAATTCTGAAGATTTCAAAACAAAAGTCTTAGATAGATTAAAAGACTTGAAACCAATTATTGAATCTTGATGAACTTTTGATAGCAACTTACTTGAGAAATATGATTCATTAAGAACAGAAGCTGTTAAAGTATATTCGATGAAATTCGATATGGAAAATCTTGGAAAGAAAGCTGATGCAGCTTGAGTTGATTTGAATGATATAGCAAGACAAATGTTTTGATGAAATAATTGATAACTTATTCTGTCTATCTAATTAGTTTGAACTAACCCCTATATAAGTTCTACTACATAGACCCTATCAATAATCTATTATAAGCATAGCAAAGACCTACTCCTTGCTATGCTTTCTCTTATATAGTACACCTATATACTCTCAAAATTCTACAAACTCTCCAGAACACAGTTTCTCATTAGTGAAGTAAGTATTTCTTCTATAAAAAGTTCGAATTTCTATTATTGTACTCAGCCATTCTGAATATTTACGATTATCAAGCATATTGAAAGGCTCAGTAGGTAAGAACTTATCTTTCTGTCGCTTACAACTAAGTTCGACACCCCTTGGAAAAGCATTCCAAATACCGTCGAACTTTTTTGTTTGTTTCACAGAATACATATTGTGTAAACTAAAAAAAATAGCCACTAAAATTTAGTGACTATTTATTGTTTTTAAATAAGTTTGAGTTAAGCTATATGAATAGCTGGACTCTTACAATTTTTAACTGTCCAAGTGACCCATTTTTGTAACCAGATTAAACGAGATAGTAAAGAATTTTCCAATGGATAATCTTCGTAATCTCCATCAACGCCTGGATAACCAGGTTTTGCATTTGGATACCTAGCTTTGAAGTTTTTAATAGCTAAGTTCATTAAGCCTACATCTTCATGTGTAAGCTGGTGGTCAGCTTCATTTTCTATGATGTTTTCCCACCAATCAACTAAATCGCTATCTCTAAGTAGCTTTCCCCAACAAGATAAGTTTATGTTTGACTTATAAGAGGAATCGCACTCTCCGTCAATAAAGTTGATTTTCTCACTATCAAAGTTTTCTATCGCAAGTGTGTACTTACTTTTGAATAAGTTTCCGTCTGGCTTCTCAACATAACAGTTACCTATAGATATGCATACTCCCATATATTTATTTTTTTTAAGATTTTACAATGTGTGTATTTTATATATAAATTTAACAAAAAGTCAATAGCAATTTATCTTATTAGTTCTACCACAAAGACCCTATCTCTTAAAACCTCGGAAAAATAGAATAGAAAAAACGCGAAAAGACTTTAAGTAACTGCCATAACGAGTAATATATAAGTGAGAAACTTTAATCTTACTCATAATGTTATGACAGCTACTACTATCGTAAACAAGCTACTAGATAATTCAATAAGAACGTTCAAAAACAATCTCACGTGACCTCAATATAAAGCAACAAGAAGATTTCTTGTTGGAGCAATAGAGAATCAAACAACTGTATTGCAGCATATGCATAAGACTAGTGATAAGCCATCAGCACCAAGTCTTAGAGAGTCGTTGTCTTATAATCTATGACAGATGGAAATCGAAGATATCGTTCAGAATCAAGCAGCTAGGTTAATTAGAAAAGCTAAGCGTTTCAAATGAAACCACATTCTTTCGTGAGATGGGACAGATGTATTTAAATCTGCTGCCAAGAAGATGGAAAATCTGAAGGTTGTAAAAGATGGGAGTACTGGCTTGTTTGGGAATGGGTATCAATGTTGATGAATCAATATCAATGGAATTACGCATCAATTTCATGTGAAAGATCCAAGTATAACATACATATGAGATGAGCGATGGAGGGAGATGCTAGCGA
>CALGNI010000024.1 GCA_937958645.1 Candidatus Absconditabacterales bacterium | reverse complement strand
ATGGCTAAAAAATGAGCTAGACAGAGAGTAAGAATCTGGAATCCTGATACGGGAACAACGTATATGACATCTTACAACAAGATGAATACTCCAGATGGACTAGAACTCATGAAGTATGACAAAAAGCTCAAAAAAAGAGCTATGTTCAAACTTTGGAAGAAAAAACTTCACTAACATCTCGTCAATGTTTATGAAACTATTTAGGTAACCAAACCGTCAATATACATTATGTCGCTCCTCAAGCAGCATAGTGACTAAAATAGATCTCTTTAGGAATTAGCCCCTATCTTGAACTATGATAGTAAACGATAGATAGTATTTTTGTATCAATAAAGCAGTAAGTCATCTAACTTACCAATGTACTATATACTACTCTTAACTTTACACCTTAAACCTTACCCATGTTAATAATTAGACTAGCAAGATGATGAAGAAAAAAAGCTGCGTTTTATAGAGTCGTTCTTACAGAACATTCAAAACCAGTAAAATCATGATATAAAGAAGTACTTGGTTGGTTTGATCCAATCAAGCATACTCAAGAAATCAATTACGACGCTGTAAAGGAATGGATCTGAAAAGGATCTCAACTTTCTAACAGAGTTGCAAAGATTTGTTATAAAGCAACCAATGAAGAAATCTTCAAGAAGTTTATCAAAGAAACTGATAGAGTAAGAAAGAAAAAGAATGCTCCAGATGAACCAGAAGAAGAAGCGGCTCCAGCTCCAGTAGCTGAGGCAGCAGCAGTAGCTGCAGTTGTTGAAGAAGTTAAAGAAGAAGCTCCTGCTGAAGAAGCTACCACCGCTGAAGCGGGGCAAGAAGCCGAAGCTCCTGCTGAAGAAGCTAAAGAAGAGGCTCCTACTGAAGAAGCTAAAGAAGAAGCTCCTGCTAAAGAAACTAAAGAAGAGGCTCCCGCTGAGTAGCCCACTACGCTACGCTTCGGGATACTCGATAAGAAACTAATCACTTCGTTCTTAGATCTTATAGGCAAAGCTCTCTACTGAGTAGTACACAATAGAAGATACATTTCGAAACCTCACTAACCTGAGGTTTTTTTTCGCAAAAAAAATCTTCTAGAATTGCTTTGATGAAAAATTTTCGTATGCTTCTATATAATTAAAGATTTACACGTAATTTTCTACTTTTTACTTTATACTTTCTATTTTATCCATATGTGAACCTGACTTGATCAACTTATTTTGATAATCTTAGCCGTCTTGGTGCTTATTATCTTCGTGGGGTCTCTGTATGCGTTTTTTTTCGCAATTTTTCTGTTTATTTTTTCTGCTTGAGACGAAGAAAAGATCAAGAAAGCATGGAATAGTATTAGATATATGATCTTATGAATTTTATTTACGATCATGCTCTTATTTGTCTTCCCGGTCATCCTTAGTAGAGTCTGACTCTCCTCTGCCGACACTTTCAAAGCACAAAATATTTTCAATATGGCCATACAAATCGTAGAATATATCTTTAGTTTTGGTGGTGAATCTATCAAGGTCTTTAGAGAATGAGGAGATATTTGATTACCAAATACGATACAAAATCCTTGAGCTGCCCCAACCTGAGGTTCTCTTTCCCCTGAGCCGCTACCAGGAACGAATAATGGGGAGTTTGAACTATAATAGATAAATTAGTTGAATTGGGTAAATTAGGTAAATTAGTTGAATTGGGTAAATTGGATCACTCATAATTTATCTCACCTAATTTATCCAACTTGTCTAATTCACCCAACTTGTCTAATTCACCTAATTCATCCAACTTGTCTAATTTATCTAATTCACCTTACCTATGATAACCCTTATCCAAAAAGACTTAATAACACAAGTAAGCTTCGAAGATCTCCTTTCTGAAAGCTCCTATACCCTCCTGTATTTCTATCCCAAAAATGACACTCCATGATGCACGCGTGAAGCACAGGATTTTACAAGATTGGCGAAAGATTTTGCAAACAAAGACATCCAAATCATAGGTGTGTCCAAAGATAAAGCTGAATCTCACTGCAAATTTATCGAAAAATACGCGCTCGCTCCTCGTTATATCGCTGATCCTGATCTAGAACTTCATGCTAAGTTCTCTACCCGATGAGAAAAGAACAACTACGGGAAAATCGTCATGGGCGTTATTAGATCAACGTTTTTGATAGACTCCGCATGAGATATAGTTCATGAACGAAGAAGCATAAGGGCTACGGGTCATGCAGAGAGGGTGAAGAAGTGGGTGACTGAGAATTTATAAAATGCACGTCGTCATTCAGAGTCGGATGATGCTCCATGACTGAAAGGAATGGGTAGCAGCATGCGATGTGGAATCCAGGGTCTCGAGATGAATTTGACGAATATTACTCTCTTGTAAGAAAATAAGCCTACAGTAAGCATTACACTTTACAGCAATACTGAGCCTGACTGGATCCTTCTCTCTTTCTCAATTTTGACTTGATCATCTCACCCTATTGACTATAAGAATTATATCCCATTTACCCCCTATCCACACTCATGGAACTCAAAAAACCAAAGATGCCTAACATTAGCTATTTAAAAAACTATTCGTTGATCGAAAAGTGATTTTTGATCTATTCGTTTTTGTTGATTATCTTGTTAGTTGCGTTACCCTTGTTCAAGACATGATCATTAAGTTCATCTGAGACAGTAAACTACTGATTTTTCTCATTAGGGATGATTAAGACTAATATTCTCGCTTTGATTGCGCTTCTCACCTTACTCTCTTGGAACCTTAGCGCTAGTGTAAGAACTGCACTGAGTAAGTTTGCATGATTTCGTTCTAGCAACGCTTTCGTCAATTTCTTTTGCTTATTTGCTCTTATTCTTCTTATCTTCGGTATCTGAGATACAGTCTCTGTGATCGAAAGTAATTTCTCACAAAGAGTAAGCACTACCAGTAGTTATTATATCGTGTTGATTTATCTTATCATTGGACTGATCTTAGCTTGATACCTAGCATATTCTACATCAGGAGATATTCGTACACAAGAAGAAAAAATAGAAGTCCCACACGAAGAAGATCACAGACAAACTGATGCATTTAAGAAAGTCGAAGAAGAATTCTCAGGTCTTTTCAATGAACAAAGAGCAAGCGACACACCAACACCACCTCAAGCACCCCCTACTCCCAGAGCAAATCAGTCTAGTGATTTTGTGAGATAGTATAGCAGAAGTAGATTTTATTTAAGTACATACAAAAAAAAGGAAACGAGAATTCGCTTCCTTTTTTTTAACCTCCATAGATTTATGGAGTCATAATAATTTCTGTGTATCCCTCTTCTGGAGGAACACAGGTAGATTCATAAAAATCACCCACAGTTACGGTCATAGAACCATATACCTCGTATCGAGTGGAACTCGTTGGAGATGAGAATTCACTGATTCCAAACTCATTGGCAGTGAAGATCATTAATGCATTGGTATGATCAACGATTTCTACTGTCTTTGTGACTGAGGTTCCACTTGCGTTAGCAAGAAATAGTTCCACAGAAACAAACTTCGGCTGACTTTCTTCAAAGCCCTTTAGGTCATAAGTGATAACAATCTTGTCCTTCGTAGCAGCACTATTCACACTTGAGTGTGAGTAGACTAACTTCGCATTTGTGCTGTAAGGGGGACAATCTACACTGTCATCTCCTCCGCAAGAGAAAATGAAAATCGATAACATAAAAAATAATATTCTCTTCATAAGCTTAATTTTATTTACGTTTGATACAGTGCTCTTATAAGTAAGTTTACATCTATGTCAATAGACTGTTCTGTGGAATCTAATCCAAAACGACACAGTAATTTCTCTTCAAGTACTCAATAGGAGATATGTATCAGAGTCTTTTTCTTGGTCTATTATTAAGTAGCTCAACATAGTAATCAAGTTCTTCCTGAGTTACGCTTCATAAGTCTGCTCATTTCGGATAGAATTGCCTCAGCAATCAATTGGTATTCTCATTGGCTCCTCTTTGTCCTGGTCTTCAAGGATCAGCAAAGTAAGTTTCTACTCAACAAAGCAATCTCATCATATAATGTTCACAAAATTCTCTTCCATTGTCGAGCGTTAACGTTTTCTTCAAGTCTTGCGGTATCTTTTTGAACAGGATTTGAGCCTTTAAAGTAACACTAGAAGCGTTTCTATGTTCAAGCGGTGCTGCTAATAAATATCAACTCTCTATCTCATTAAACGTTGCAAATCATCACTTTCTCTTAGCTCACCGCATAGTATCTCACTCCCAATTTCATACTGAATCTATCTTAGGTCTATCATGAATACTAATCCTATCAAAGATGTATCCTACAGGCTGATATCAATACTTATACTTCTTTCACTTCCTCCTAAAGTACTTCTTGATAAGTTCTGGATGTCTCAGATGTATATACCTGTACACTGTGTCTTTGGACAGAGATTCTCATGTTTCAGTTTTCCAATTTCCAGCAACTTGTTCAGGACTCCAGTACTGCTGTATATTCTCAATAATAAATTTTTCTAAGTCAGAATCAGCTTGAATCCTACGATGGACCAAGCAATTTACTATAGCTCTCTTAGTTTTTCTGATGACTCGAGCAATACTAGCTATATACTTTCAATTCACGCTATATCTCTTAATTTCGTTAGAGATAGTAGAGTTTCATCTATTGAGTTTGATAGCGATCTTTCTGTGAGAGTATGCTTCGTCAAGTAAGACTTGAATTTTAACACACTCAGGATAAGTTAGATGAGGCATTTGATGAATTAATTAGAAGGTAAACGCTCTAATTATACTTCCATTGAGTGCCTTTTTCTATTTTTGAAGAGTGTTTCGTTTTGAACTAGAATCTACATTCTATGTCAATAGACATATCTGTAACTTGTGACACCAAAGTTTAATTTAGGTAGTCTCACCATTCATCAAAACAAACAAAAACCACTCCAAAAGAGTGGTTTTTATCAGTATTTACATCACCTCAACAATTCTCGCTTGTTTGATTCTCTTAGCTTGAGTAGGAGAAACAAGAATGAGTGAAAACTTTCAAACATCATACACAGCAACCTTATCTTTTACTCGTTTAAATCTATTTTGATGAAGCGTTTGAAATTCTTCATGACTAATTTCTCTCAAAACGCTCTTTGGAACTTGTATTTCAGCCTCTAACACTGCCGCAGCTTCATTATCATGATCATATTTATGCACAGATGCGTGACCATCCGCCTCACTCTTATCGGTAATTCGATATAAATACTTACGAGGCATTTTCTGATTCATAATACGAACTGCTTCATTAAGATTTGTCCCACGATAAGCTTTTAACTTTTTCATATCTTAAATAACAAACTAAAATATCTCTCTCCAACTCTTTAGTGATCTTTATACGTTTTTTCTTTTTTTCAATTTCATCTATAAAGTTAGTTTGTATTTCACGTATATAATACTTCACTAAGTAACTATCTCAACGAGCATACACGTCATAAATAGCATCAATATGCTCATCAACTTTTTTAATAAGACTGTAGATCCCCTTCACCACTCTCTTTTTCTTTCACATAGCAACAATACAAGAAAAATAAACATTTGCAACTAAATACAAACACTTCCTGATTACCAAAGGATGTCATTTTTCTAATTATTACTATGGACTGACTATGAAATTTATATGAAAAAATTCCTAACTGTCAAAATAATTCACTCCACTATCAATTTTTTATCACTATATTGAAATTCTTAACGTAAGAATTTGGTTAAATTTTCTTAATGAGCAGCTGTGATAAAATTACTGAAAGACATAACAAAAGACATAGGGGTGGGGTTGACTTTCTGCAGGAATTAACTACAATGTAGATTACATTATTCAATCTCTAAAATTATAGAATATGCCTAACGACTTTAATAAAAACAACAAAATTCTTGCTATTTGTCAGGAAGAACTTAAAAAATTTAAAGAAATGTCTGGAACATCATCTAGAAAGGATCCACGACCTTCACCACTACTTCTAGTCAAACATGACTTTGGCGCAATAAATGAGTATCCATTAATGGTAGTAGCAATTGAGGATGCAAACGGCACTCCTAAAATCACATTCCACTATCATTGGAATTTAAAAATTGAACCATTTACTGAAATTAAACTAACTCCCAACGAAATATTCAAAATTGGTGTTGATCTATTAGCCTAATCAAGGATTAACTTATCAAGAAAGATGTATCTGAAATTCAGGTATATCTTTTTTTATTCAAAAAAAACCACTCCTCGCGAAGTGACCTTTTTTTTACTTTTAACTTTCAATCCTCAATTATTTTCTAATCTTCATCCAATCCCTTCACTTTCCCTTCTCCGATTCTCTTCTTGATGATTTCTTCTCTTACGTTGTTTGGTACTGGCTCGTAGCTACCAAATTGCATAGAATAACTCGCTCTCCCTTGAGACAATGATCTCACAGTAGTAGCGTATCCAAACATTTCTGCTAGAGGAACTCTTACTTTGATGATCGTCACGTTATTTTTTTGTTCTTGTCCTTCAATACGACCTCTTCTAGAACTTAGATCTCCCATCACGTCACCAACATAGTCTTCTGGACAAGTCACTTCTACATCCATTACTGGTTCGAGAAGTTGTGGGTTTGCTTTGGTAAACGCATCTTTAAATGCTTTAAATGCAGCGATCTTGAAGGCAACTTCAGATGAATCCACTTCATGGTAAGAACCGTCATAGACGACTGCTTTTACATTGATGATTGGATATCCAGCCAAAATCCCCTTTGCCATCGTATCTTTACATCATTTATCGATAGCTGGAATAAATTCTCTAGGAATTGATCACCCTACTACGGTAGATTCGAATTCATAATTTATTCTATCTCCCTTATCATCAACATCTTCTTCAGTAAGTGGCGTAAGTACCAAGTGACAATCACCAAATTGACCACGTCAACCTGTTTGTCTTTTGAATACCCCATGTCCTTTTTGTTCACTAGAGATAGATTCTCTATATGATACTTGTGGTGCCCCTACTTCTACCAATACATTATGTTCTCTTTTGAGTCTATCTACAATCACTTCAAGATGCAATTCTCCCATCCCTGCAATAATTGTTTGTCCTGTTTCTTCATCAGAGAAATACTTGAATGAAGGATCTTCTGCTCCTAGTTTTGAGAGTCCAATACCCATTTTTTCTTGATCTTTCTTTGTTGCTGGTTCGATAGCAAGAGAGATTACTGGTTCTGGGAAGTTCATTTCTTCTAGGATGATTTCGTTGTTTGGATCACACAGTGTATGTCCTGTTTGTGTGTTCTTAAGTCCCAAGAACGCAGCAATATGACCTTCACCAACACTCTTTATTTCTTCTCTTTTATTACTATGCATCAAAAGTAAACGTCCTACTCTTTCTTTGTTTCCATTGATAGGATTTGTTAGTGTATCACCTGAATTGATCGTCCCTGAGTAAACTCTTACGAACGTAAGTGTTCCTACAAAAGGATCCGTCATAATCTTGAAGGCAATTGCCGAAGTTGGATCTCCTTTACCAGGAGTTCTCCCACTTTCTTCACCAGAATCGACTTCAATACCCTTAATAGTACCTCTATCAATAGGTGATGGAAGATAGTCAACTACCGCATCCAATACCAATTGTACACCCATATTTTTCAATGCTGACCCACATAATACTGGATACAGTTCATTTTCAATTACTCACGCGCGTATAGCCTTTTTGATTTCTGCTACAGTGATTTCTTCACCCTCAAGAAACTTCATCGCTACATCATCGTCAAATCCTGAAACTCTTTCGATCATATCTTCTCTAGCCATTTCTACAGCTTCTTTGATTTCTTCTGGCATAGGTTTTTCAGTAGTGATTTCACCCATATCTCCTTCGAAGATAAAGTACTTCATCTCTACGAGATCTACGATCCCAGCAAATTCATTTGCTGATCCATGAGGAAATTGAATAGCCACACCTTTGTCAGTAAGCTTATCAGCAATAGACTGTACTGCCATATCAAAATCAGCACCAATCTTATCCATCTTGTTTACGAACGCGATTCTTGGTACATCATATCTATCAGCTTGTCTCCACACTGTTTCTGATTGAGGTTCTACACCTTGAGAAGCATCAAATACAGCCACTCATCCGTCCAATACACGCAAAGATCTTTCAACCTCTACCGTAAAGTCCACATGTCATGGAGTATCAATAATATTTACATGAGTATCTCCCCAGAAACAAGTCGTAGCAGCAGAAGTAATAGTAATACCTCTTTCTTGCTCTTGTTCCATCCAATCCATCTCAGCAGCACCATCATGCACCTCACCTATCTTATGCTTCTTCCCTGTATAAAACAAAATTCTTTCTGAAGTAGTCGTCTTTCATGCATCAATATGAGCAATAATCCCAATATTACGCACTTTCTCGAGTGGTGTATTAGCCATAAGTAAAGTTCTTTAAATAAACAAAAAAGGAGTGAGACTCCGTTGAGATTGTTATAGGTAAGTTTGGGTTTAATGCAAGGGGGGATATGGGTTTTCGGTAATAGAAAAAAGCTAAAATGACTCGTCATCCTGAATTTATTTCAGGATCCATAGGACGGTAGATTGTTTTGATAATACAAAAATCCTAGACCGAAATCGATCTAGGATTTATTTTCTTAATGATGATTTTATAACTACTCACATTTTATTTCACCTCTACAGCTTCTTCCAACTCATCCAAAGCCTTATAGATATATCTAGCAATAATAGATGCAAAGTACTTATACCTTTCATTTATTACACCATTAGATCCTGTTTTGGAAGCACCCTTGAAGAAATTCACCAAATCTGCAATCTCCTTATCTTCCTTGAGATCTTCAAAGAAGATCAACTTATCTTGATAATTTGTCACATACTCTGATTTTTCTGGTCTTAAATAATGCTTCATTAGCACCACGTATCCAAACGCATCATTTAAAAGTTCGAGATATTTTTCAAATAATTCTGCTTGTGCTTGAGTGAATCCAAGCAGTAGAATCTTCCTCGCTTCTTCAGATAATAGTGCTAAAGATAGAGCTTGTCTAATAGTCATGTCTTGGTTTTCACTAGGTTCTGGGTTGAGTGTAATTAGCATTTCTTTCATAATTTCTTAGATTTTTTTTGAAACATTATATCTGATCTTAGCACATACTTCAGTCCTTCAGTGACTAAACTCCCTTTGTGATGTAAGTTATGGCGAAAACATAACAACATACCTGTTTCAGGTTTTATGCTAAGATCATAATCCTTGAACACA
>CALGNI010000023.1 GCA_937958645.1 Candidatus Absconditabacterales bacterium | reverse complement strand
ATGATCTAGCAAGTCTAGCAGGAATCATGAATGGTGAGATCGACCTAAGCGAATTTCCTTTTGCAGCAGGGAGTATCTCAGCTTGATGATCTGTTTTGCAGTGTTGAAGTAATCAATGACAATGTGATCCAGCTTTGGATCCAGATTGTAAGGTGAGATGTAGAGCAGATATCTTTCAATGTGCCTTAAGTGCTGATCCTTCTTTGGTAGAATGTTGAGCATGACAAGTAGAATGAGATGACTGCGACCATTGAACTGCATGTCCGCTAGATCAACAATTTGATAGTACCGGAGATGGGGAGCTTGATGCATGCTGTGAAACAGGAGTAGTAGTGGATACAGATGGAAATACCACAGCAGATGCATGTGTAGAATGTACGCAAGATAGTCAGTGTAATGATGGAAATCTTTGTACGATAGATGCTTGTGATCTTTCAACAAACACCTGTCAGACAAGTTCAAAATGTGAAGACGATAATGTCTGTACAACAGATACTTGCGATGTATCAACTGGAGAATGTGAAAATACTTATGAAGAATCGAATGCAAATGAATGTATAACAAATCCTTGTGGAAACTGAGTAATAGATGAAGGAGAGGCATGTGACTTTGGAGATGGTAACGGAACAGGGGTAGCGAAAAATGGACAAACCTGTTCAGCAAGCTGTACGCTAGAAAACTCAGTAGTGTCATGTGAATGTAATATCTATGATGCAGAGCAGCAGCCGTGGGCAGCACAAGGAATAAGTCAGCATGATCTAGCAATTGTCGAATGATGTGCCGAAACATATGATGCAGCTGGAGGAGGACAAAACATAAGCTTTGTATATGATGATGGAAATGGGGATGATCTATATGAATGTGATCAAGTATTGGCTGAATGTGATCCAGATGGAGATGGAAACCCAATAGCTACTGATGACCCAGCAAGTGAAAATGATGATCTAGTAAGTCTAGCAGGAATCATGAATGGTGAGATCGACCTAAGCGAATTTCCTTTTGCAGCAGGGAGTGTCTCAGCTTGATGATCTGTTTTGCAGTGTTGAAGTAATCAATGACAATGTGATCCAGCTTTGGATCCAGATTGTAAGGTGAGATGTAGAGCAGATATCTTTCAATGTACCTTAAGTGCTGATCCTTCTTTGAGTGAATGTTCAGCATGACAAGTAGCAGGAGATACGCCGTGTATTACGTGTGTGGAGGATAATGTCTGTGATGATACATGTCCAGAGGATCCAGATTGTGATTATCTGTGTGGAGATGCAGCATGAAGCTGTTTAGCACAAGATAAAGACATATCAACAGAAGATTTTGATACGAGAGCGGAATGTGAAGTATCAGTAGTGTGTGAAACATGTGATCCAAGCGATCCAGATTGTAAAGTGAGATGTGATGAAGTAAATGATATGTGTATACAGAGTACGGATATAGCATTGTCGCAATGTTCGGGTCAAGTAGCAGGAGATACGCCGTGTATTACGTGTGTGGAGGATAATGTCTGTGATGATACATGTCCAGAAGATCCAGATTGTGATTATCTGTGTGGAGATGCAGAATGAAGCTGTTTAGCGCAAGATAAAGACATATCAACAGAAGATTTTGATACGAGAGCGGAATGTGAAGTATCAGTAGTGTGTGTTGAATGTGATCCAAATACCAATGCAGACTGTAAAGTGAGATGTGATGTGACGGCACTTCAGTGTGTGCTAAGTACTGATACAGCGTATGATAGTTGTACAGCTGGTGATCAGGTGTGAGATGCCTGTGATCCATGTGGAGATGATGGTGTATGTAACGAAGATTGCCCATACCTCTGAGACCCAGATTGAATAGATCCAGATTGTAATGCTTACAAATGTGATGTGACACAAGGTTGTATCAAGGATGAGTCTTGACCTTATGAAGGAATAAACTCTTGTCAGGCAACTTGTTACAATTGTCCGATTGAACAGCAATATGATAGCGATGATGACGATACTGAATTAGATGCTTGTTGTCCTGAGGGGACGACTCCTTTTGATAGTGATGGAGATTTAATACCTGATACATGTGTAGACTGCTCAGATGATGATATTTGTAATATTGAATGTCCAAATGATCCAGATTGTGATGATCATACATGCAATATCACTCTTGGATGCGTGATGGATCCAGCAGGAGAATATACTGATGAAAATCAATGTACAGCAGTATGTGAATCGTGTCCTGTAGAATTGCAGTATGATAGTGATGAAGACAGTAAATTGGATAAGTGCTGTAAAGTATGAGAAACGCCAGTAGATGGAGATGATGAAGATGATGTACCAGATCGTTGTGAAAACTGTAGTGAAGATGATATTTGTAATATTGAATGTCCAAATGATCCAGACTGTGACGATCATACATGTAATCTGACACTTGGGTGTGTATTAGATCCAGCGGGTGATTACACAAATGAAAATCAATGTACAGCAGTATGTGAATCGTGTCCTGTAGAATTGCAGTATGATAGTGATGAAGACAGTAAATTAGATAAGTGCTGTAAAGTATGAGAAACGCCAGTAGATGGTGATGATGCAGATGATGTACCAGATAGTTGTCAAAACTGTGGAGAAGATAATATCTGTAATATTCTTTGTCCAAATGATCCAGACTGTAATTCATATTCATGTAATATTGCTGAATGATGTGTACAACATGTTGACGGACCTTATACCAATCAAAATCAATGTTTAGAGACCTGTAATGAATGTGCTGAAGCTCAGCAATATGATAGTGATGATGATAAGATTGTTGATGCCTGTTGTCCGGAGGATAAGGATGCAATTGATGCGAATGGAGATGGAATCAAAGACTTCTGTGGATGTCTCCCTGCGGTATGCGATGATTGAGATCCAGATACGATCAATGATATGATAGATAAAAATTGTGCTTGTGAAGGTGAGTCTATGGAATTGTCGATTTCAGATCCTTACGAGTGTGGTTGAGATTTTGAAGGGAATGTGATGATTTCTGAAAATCTAGATATAGATTCTGTAGTGGTTACTCTTTCTCAAAAGGGGGTGACTATATATGAATATATTTTGTACGTTCAGGATATTGATAGCGATTGAAACTATATCATCCCTCTTAATTATACAGATAGTGAATCACTGGACTTTGTGATTGCTGATGCCTATGAACTTACCTATAGTGTAAATACACTGCAGTGATTCTCTGAAGATGGTGGATATAGTGTGGAAATTACGAATCAATGCATATTATGTGGTAATGGGACTATCGATCCGGGTGAGCAATGTGATGACGCAAATGATAATGATAACGATGGGTGTACATCAGTGTGTAGATTTCAAGAAAGTGAAAAGAAAAGCTGATGAATTCAGTTGCGATGTGCAGGGATTTCAGTGGTGCCTCAGGAAACTGTTTTCCTAGATCAAGTACAGTATCGTTGTGATATCTGAGGGGATGATAAAGAAGAAGTAGGAGTAATGGAATTGAATTGTTGAAATGGAGTGATTCAAGAGTTGGAGAATGTGGGAGATGTTTATGAATGAATTTGTGATTATAGTGATTCTTCTGCAGGTGTATTTACACCAATGTGTATTCTTTATGATAAAAGTTGAACACTAAGATCAGATGATCTTTGTAAGACTGAGTATGTGAAGTCTTGATGATGATGAGATCCAGTGGACCCACCAGAACAAGAGTTGATTACCATAGTGGAAGTGGTTGATGACCATGATTCAGCTGATGATGATACGTTTGATACTGATCAGGTGTTGCAGCAATTGCTGGAAGATGCTTGACCTATCTGTGGTAATGGTGTTATAGAATGAGATGAGGAATGTGATGGAGAAGATATTTGTTCAGCTACCTGTATGATTTTCACGAATTATATTGACGATCTTCAAAGATTAATGTCTCTTTCTGATGACTTGGTTCAAGAAAGAGTCATTACTTTACCTACTTTACTTCCAAATTCCTGAGCAGAAATAAAGTAATATAAGAGAAAATAAAAACATAAAAGAACTCTCAAGCTATGTGCTTGAGAGTTTTTTTCAATTATGATGACTTAAGGAGGTGATGATTTACTTCGAAAAGAGATAGAAAGATTGTTTTTTTTATCTTTTTTCGAGCAGTGAAGAATTGCCTCCTCGAGGAAATGATAGCAAACAAGCCAATTCATTTTTTTGAACTTTCTTCGAACTTCTGTATTCTAACTCTTCGCTAATTTTTTCATCATTTCCTTAAACAATCAGTATTTAGAATTTCCTACATACTCAAGAATAAAAAAACCTCTTCGCGATGAAGAGGTTTTTCTTTATTGTATGGTTCTTTTAGTAATTCGATGAAAAGATCGTTTTCAGCTTTTCGATAGTTAGCCAATGAGCGGATTTGTTGTATCAAACCTCTTGCTGAATCTAGCTCCTTCACTTCGTTCGTCACTAGTTCATCAAGGGTTGCTACATATATAGATTCTATCTAGCCTTTATTTCGCTTCGCTCATAAATTCTAG
>CALGNI010000022.1 GCA_937958645.1 Candidatus Absconditabacterales bacterium | reverse complement strand
GGAATTTCATTTCTGGTGAATAATTCGTGCGTTTTTTTGCCATAAGAGTATCTGATATAAAGATAAATGTTCAGATCAAACATCAGTCTTATTTATTCTTAATCTTTCTTATATGGTTGTCCAGAGAAGGGGACCATTATAGGTTACTCTTTGATATTCCAAGATAAATTCAGCCTTATTGTTTAGCATCAACGACAGATAAGAATATCATTGATCGATAATCGAAAAACTCCTATCTCTTTTATATTCTATAATCACAAACGCATTAGTCTCTTCATCGAATGCTAACGAATCTATTCTACTACTATTCAAAGAAAATTCAGTTGATATAAACTTCAATCAAAAAATAGTTTCTAGATTCGATTCAGCTAATTGCTGCAGATCTCTTTCAAGATTAAATTTTAGTTCTTTGATTTCCTTTAGAGATGATTTTGATTTTGAGAATAGCATTAGATAGATAAGATAAAATATAAGCTAAGCTAAGTATATAGTTCAATACTCTGTGTGTTATTACTAGTCAAACAACAAAATATTCACGAAGGCTCTACTTACTAAACTCCCCTGCCAGCAACTCACTCTGTTCAAGGACTCTGTCAGCTTCTAACCTAGCAAGATCAGGTGGATAGCCATATCTAATCAATAATTTCTTGACCGTGAGACGAAGTTTAGCTTTCACATCATCTCTCTTTTCTCGGTCTACTGTCGAATTACTACGGACTGTATCAACTATCACATGAATAAGTTCTTTCATCTTTGCATCTTCTAAGTACTTGGTTGATTCGTTTTCTGATAAAACAGTATAGAATGCATACTCGTGAGCAGTTAATCATAGATCCTCAGCCTTATTATCTTGAAGTTTCATCTCTTCAGCTATTTCAGCAAGTTCTTGTATTACTTGGGCAGTATCTATCTGATTGTTATGATATCTTTTGATCGTAGACTCTAACATCTCTGAGAATTTTTTCCCTTGAGTCATATTTGTTTTCTTTCTTACCTTTACTTCTTCATTGAGAAGTTTCTTGAGGAGTTGGAAAGCAAGATTCTTCTGCTCCATATTTTGCACTTCCATCAAAAACTCTGGAGAAAGTATATCAAGTGAAGGTGCTTTGATTCCAGCTGCATCAAAAATGTCTATCACTCCTTCACTACTGAGTGCATCATCTACGATTTGTTTAATAGCAGTGTCTACTTGTGCATTGGACTTACCACCTGTTGGGGTAAACTTATGTATCCTTGCTTTCACTCACTGAAAGAATGCGACAGTATCTCTAATTTGTTCTGCCTCAAAGCTTGGTGTTGCCATAGCAAACAGCTTAGAAAGCGCTGTAGTCTCTTGAATAAATCTCTTCCTGAGCTCTTCATCTCACAAGATGAAGTTTGATGAAGCAAGAAGCACTCTTAGCTTCTCCTGTCCGTCAGCTGAGAAGTAGGCTTTGTAGTTAAATCAATGAAACATCTGTTCCACTACCTCAAACTTTTCCTGCATACCTGCAACGATTTCTTCGAATTGCGTTACCGCATCTCCTGTTCATCAGCTTTCTGTATACACAGCCATTGCTTTTCTCAGGTCTTGACCAATACCTATATAATCTACGATCAGCCCTCATGGCTTATCCTTGAATGTACGATTAACTCTCGCTATCGCTTGCATTAGATTCGCTCATTGCATCTTCTTATCTACATACATCGTATGAAGACATGGTGCATCAAAACCAGTAAGCCACATATCACGCACGATTACCATTTGCAACTCATCGTGAGGATCTTTGAGTCTAGCTGCTAATTGTTTTCTCTCTTTCTTGCTGCTATGATGTGGTTGAAAATCTTCAGGATCATCAGAACTTGAAGTCATTACTACCTTTATCTTACCTTTCATGAGATCATCATCGTGTCGATCAGGATGCAGTTCTATGATTTGTTTATATAATTTGACTGCGATAGACCTACTCATAGCAACGATCATTGCCTTCCCATCAAACACTTCTTGTCTAGCAGCATAGTGGGTAGTAATATCTTTTGCTATATCTCTGAGTCTATCAGGATGTCCGACCACACTATCTATTTTTGCATTTCTCTTCATTGATTTTTCTAGCTGTTCTTCTGTTGCTCATTCTATGTTGGCTATATCAGCATCGATTTGTTTCGCTACTTCTTCATTGAGTCTTATCTTTGCTAGTCTACTTTCATAACTAAGTGGTACAGTAGCTCCATCATCTCTCGCTTGTTTGATGTCATAGATATCTATCTCATCTCCAAACACAGCCCTCGTAGATCTATCTCACTTCTCTATTGGTGTTCCAGTAAATCATATGAATGAAGCATTAGGTATTGCATCCCTTAGGTATTTAGCATTACCATATTTTATCATAGACTTCCCATCTTCTTCACCTTCTTTTCCTTGGAATCCATACTGAGAGCGATGTGCTTCATCTGCTACTACGATGATGTTTGTTCTTTCTGAGAGTGTATCAAATACATTTCACTCTTCAGGAGAGAATTTCTGTATCGTAGTAAACACAATACCACCACCAGAAACTTTCAAAAGTTCTTTGAGATGCGAACGACTGTCTGCCTGGACTGGTGTTTGCCTCAGAAGTGAGACACAGTTATTAAATGTTCCATGTAACTGATCATCTAAATCATTTCTATCTGTAAGCATCACGATGGTAGGGTTCTTCATCTCAGGTTGCACGACTATTTGTCCTGCGTAGAATACCATAGACAATGACTTCCCTGATCATTGAGTATGTCGGATCACTCATATCTTACGATCTCATTCAGTTTCGTGGGTTGCTGCTATGGTAGCTTGAACGGCTTTTTGTACTGCGTAGTACTGATGATAAGCGGCTACTTTCTTGATCGTGACTAACGATAGTAGTCCAGTTTCAGGATCTTTGACTTCTTCTTTTTCAAATACGGTATTGTATCTTATGAGTTTGACCAGTGTTTCAGGTTCAAACATTCTCTGTGTCATGATTTCCAACTCAGGGATACTTCCATTCTCCATCTTCTCAGGAGATCTCCAAGCTAAGTAACGAGAAAATCCTGCTGACACACTAGATACTCATGCATCTATCCCATCAGATATCACACACAGTGCATTGTAATAGAAGATACTAGGTACAGATGTCTTATAGTTTTGTATCTGAGTATATGCTTTATCTAGAGTTGCATTCTCATCTGTTGCGTTCTTGAGTTCTACAACCACCAATGGTAGTCCATTGATAAATACCACAGCATCCAATCTTTTTTCTCTATTTGTTTCTTTGATCACAAACTGATTGATCACATGATAGCTATTGTTGCTTACATCTTCTACATCCATCAACATCACTTTGACTCATCTCGTATGCCCATCCTCAAAGTTTTCTATATCCACCCCATTGGTTAGCATCTCATGAAATGTTTCATTATTGGTCATGATGTCTGTGCTTCAGATGTTGAGTATCTTAGACATCGCTTGGTCCAATGTATTCTGTGACACATCAGGATTGAGTTTCAACAGAGCATCTGAGAAATATCTCTTGAGAATTACTTCGTCAAAAGACTCCCTAAGTGCGTTGTCAGAGTATGGTGCGACGTCAGGTCAGTAGTGATACACATAGTTGTGTTGCTCTACTAGTTGCTTAATGAATGCTTGTTCTACGGTGTTTTCGTTGAGGGTCATGTTAATATTTGTGTAAGAGTGAAGATATATTTACAAAAAGTTCTTCAAATTGACTATCAGACAGTTCTTTATTATCATTGGTTCATTTCACATTCTTGTAATCCTTTCATGGTATCAAATCAAATATTGCCTTATTATGTATCTGACTATCAGCACTTAGCTCACCATAGTCCTTGAGCAATACAAGAGGTTCTTTCCATGATGTTTCGACCAATCAGTTTATACAGTGTCTCGATGAAATATGCTTTTTGATAGATTGAGGAATTTTGTTCATCCACTCTTTATGAGATCTTATTGGTTGCTGTGCATATTGATTATATGAATTGATGATATATCACAAGAATATCCCTTCTCATCTCAAAACTTGCTCATTAGGAACTTGACCCGCAAGTGTTTGCCCTGTGTTTTTTCGGTTTCTCTTCCAATCAGCATAGGTAGTTCATAAGTTTTCTATTCATTGTACAGAAAAAGCGTCTGGCATCAGAGGTGTTACAAAATAATCAGTTCAAAGCATGACTATTCTATTCAGTAATCATAAATTTGGTGAAATATCTATCACAAATAGATCCACATCATCGGTAAGTGCGAGTTCTTTGAGGTATCTTTGAATAGCACTTGTTTGAAAGTACCCTATAGTTGCTCATGATGTTGCCTGTCCATATGCAGTGATAAGAAGATCTTCATACATTGATAATTGTAGACTCCCAGGCACAATTGAAAGATTCTGTACAAGGGGTATTGGCTTGATATCATGACGGACATCCGCTCCTCAATTGATGATACCGTATAATATCTGATATATACTAGTTGATTCATCAGAAAACAATGACTGCTCAAACGCACTTCAAAGAGCGAGTCTTGACATATTACACTGTGGATCCAGATCTACAAGCACGGTCTTGTATCCATGTTGGGCAAATTTTACGGCAGCATTGTATGCTATCGTAGTTTTTCCCACCCCTCCCTTGTTATTGAAGAAGCTAAGGGTCTTGGATCTGATGAATTTCTTCATAGGAGCTTATGAATAAAAAAAGCTTATTACTCTATATGTAGTATTTTTGAGTGAAAATGCGAGAGAACAATTATTCATTTGCAAGCGAAGTGCGCCATGTGGAGTGGCATATCGGTGATCCCGACATACCACTTATTCATCAAGCTATCAATCAGCAAAGATGTTTCCGACATGTTCTGTGATAGTATTTCTCGCCCTCCCAAAAACACTAGCCATTTGCTGTTGACTCAGCCAAAGAGTTTCATCCTGCAATACAACATCTACAGAAATTTTATCATCTGTGCGGTAGATGAGGATGGGAGGTTGATTGTTGGTATTTTCGTTGAGGGTCATATATTAAGTTTCAGAAGTATCAAATATATCAGAAATTTTCTTCCAAAATTCAGCTCATTGATAGTCGTACTTGAAATTTTCTTCATCTAAAGACACATACTCTTTAGCTATTCAGTATTTTGCAGACAAGGAATTTATTTTTTTCACTAATATTCTTTTACTCTTCTGAAAATCGATCACTATTGGCTTCAATATTGAATCATCTCATTCAATCTCAGCAAATGTCACTCATGAATTGAATTCAAATTCCTTCCAGGCAGTTATGAGACTCTCGTCATTAAGCAGAGATAGTCGATTTTCTATAGCTACGTAAAACATTAAAGGATTCAGTGTATTCTCCATATCTGTCTTTTCATGGTAACTTTTTGATTCGTTACTAGTTAATAAATCTATCTTTCATGAAGGAAGTCTTTGTATTCTACGATATATAACTTGATTTATTTCCTTTCAAGAATTAATTATTAAGTCAATTTTTGGGTCAGTATCAACTAAGCATAAAATGTTTCAAGTATAAGATTCATCTCATACGGTAGAAATAATATAATTAAATATCTTTTTAACATTTCCTGATCATCAAACAGATAGTACACAAACATTGTTGTCTCAAAAATGTTTTTGAATATAGAGTTTGTCATCACTTCACTCACAGATAATCCAGCTATATCAATTTTTCATAGATAATATGATTGATGAAGCTAGATCAAAAAAGCTCTTAAGCTCAATATCTTTTGGAAAACTTCAATATTTCTCTAGGTAGTTGAATATTTCAAATGAAGACACCTTAATTTCACTTAACTCCTCGTTTTTATCTAAATAATGAAATCATCAATATGAAAAAGTGGGTAATCGTCAATACCAATGAGTTGTAATTAAACATTGATTAAACTTTGCAAGTTCATTAATTTTCTCAAATTGATCAAGTATTCTTTTTGAATGCATTGATGCTTCTGGTTCATCAATTCATATTATATTATACTTAGCTTTCTTTTCTCAATTTGATAATAAATTTGAGATTATCTCTAGTAATGCAATTCTCTGTTCGCCAGAAGATAATTCTTGTAATTGCTTGTTATCTTTATGAATTCTTCTCTGATAAAAATAGATATCTAAAATATTCTCACGTAAATCTGAAGGTCTTATTTTTTTAGTTCTTTGTCTCGTTTGTCATTCATCAACTGATTTATATTCATAATTCACTCAAGTTAGCTTTAATCTATCTTCTACATTCTTTATCATCATTTCAAATGACTTATCTATCAAGTCAATAATAGATTTTTTAGCAGTACGATTATTCTGAGTGGATATTTCAACTTTTGTTTTTAGCAGTCAATCAATTTCATTGATTATATCTTTGTCAATTAGATGCTGTATTTTTTCTGATTGAAAATTCACTACTTCTTGCACAGGAATTTCAACAGGAATGTATATATAGTTATAATTTCTATATACAAATTCTTTCAATTCATCAATTATGTTTTCATGTTCAGATAGTTTTTTAGGGAACCATGATGATCCAGACTTATCATAAAATAATGGAGTTGTGACTAGATAATTTTTATTTAGATCTATTCATTTAATAAATTCTCTAAAACGATTTAGATATGGTTTACTATTTTTTTCCTCAGATAATATTTTAGTGATTTTTATTAGCTCATCTTTTTCTTCCTCTGTATTAAACTCGGAATTTAAGATTCCTTTCTCAAAAAGAAATATAGGAGAAACAACAACTTGGTCTAAGTAGGCATTTTTTTGTGTATAGTCATTAATGCTCCATCTATTTTGATTATTAAAAAAAGTATCAAGAGCTTCTAATACTGAACTCTTTCACGCTCCGTTATCTCCAACAAAAGCCGAAAAATTAGATCAAAAATTAGGATGATATATAGGGATAAAAGTAGATTTCCTATATACCTTGTATCCCCTAATGAATAATCAGATTAACATTTATGTATCTAATTAAAAACTAAAACCTCACTCTCACTTTCCCACTCATCAGCTTCGGCAAAAGTGCATCACGAGTTTTGGAGAGTGATTGTATTTCCTGAGTGTTTAACTTTATTTTTTTGAAAACAGGCTGTATCACTTTCGTATATTCTGTGATCACCTTATCTGATGGGATAATCAATGACATGTTTTTTATAATTGAAGAGTTGATAGCAGTAACTATTGATGAGGTGCTTCACAAAGAGTTAAAGTCAAGATTCTCTAAATGCGAATAAATATATTCTTTAGATAGATTTGATTCATCTCTTATATTAAAATGAGCTATTGCCTCGTTAGACAACATCTTTTCTGTTGTTATAGTTATCTTTCATACAGTCATCTTGAAGCTGAGTATGACTGTATCTACAGGTATGATTGGAACTCTGAATTTTTCAACTGCATCTTCTGTAAGATATTCGGAAGTATTAAATATATAAACTCAAGAGTTTCAAATATCTTTAATTGAGATCCACTTAACTCATGGTTGTTTATCTCTAAATCGTTCACTCTCTTTGCGAGGAGGAGTTCTTCATATATTTATATCGCATTCTTCACTAACAACTCCAACTCTCCACCCCTCAGGCAACTCCTCAGGTCTATCCACACTATACTTCCCAAACCATTCCTTAAACAAAGTCTGAGCAATCTTCTCTAGGGTTAAGTTCTGTTCACGAAGTAATTCAATCTTATCATCAAATGATGAGAGGACAGATGCGATGGCTTTTTGTTCAGGTAGTGGAGGTAGATTTAGTGGCAATTGATTGAGCACATTTGTTGTGAGACTAGGAACAGCAGATCAAACATTTAGATCAGCTAAATTAAGTGAACTTAATAAACAATAAAGATAGTAGGGATCTGCTAAATCTTGGTCTATCAAAGTATAAAACAATGTATCAACGGTTCGAAATGGATGAGTAACATAGAATAAATTTGTAAGAGTTCACTTCCTTGGAATCAACACAGATGGATCTTTTGAGAGAAAAGAATCTACCTTACGCATCACTCATCAAGATCAGTAGCAGGGATATTCTCAATCTTCAAGTTTTTTATGATCTTTTCAGTACTTAATTTTAACAACATCTCACAAAGTTGTCTCCTTCCAATCAGTCATAGTCTGCGACATATCCATAAACATTACAAACTAAAATAATTATTCTGTCAAAGACTCTATATCTCCACTCTCTCATAGCACCTTAGACTCTCATTTTCTCTTTTTTGCAATCTTTTTGAGATCTTCTTGCGGAGGGAGTTTTTCTGGAGTGATTCACCTTTTGATGAGTGCCTCTCTTGTTGCTTTTGCATTGTCTACTAGCTCTGTCTCCAGTTGATTCTTGCCTTCTAGATTCTGTTCTTTGATATTATGATCAGTCATCGCATACACAAAATCCTTTGCCTTGAGCTCTACCTCACTATCAAAGTCTGCAAGAGCTCTTTTGTTCGGTATTCATCTCTTGCTTTTTAGATCACGAGTAGAGATGTTATACAGTGCTTCTATCTTCTTGTTTTTGAATGTAGCAAATTCTCGTGGTTCAGTGATTCCTCTAGTATAGATAGTTTCTTCAATTTTCTCTTCGGTTTCCTTGAGTTTTTGTCTAGCGGTTAATCTTTTATCTTCCTCTACTCTTTGTATATAGAGTTCTTGTCTCCTGGTTTGTGTTGCAAAATATCTTTGAGCTTGAGCTATTTCAGGCTTTCTGGAGTCACCATTTTGAGCTATGAGATAACATGCATATCTCGTGAGTAGAAAGTCTTCTTTTGGTCTTCCTCACTGGGGTGATGAGGTTTTTCCCGGCGCCGGGAAAAACTGATCCTCTATGATTTTTCCTGATTTTTCACATGCTACCATAGCCTTATCTATTGTTCATGAAAATCTTTCTCGCTTTTTGTATCATAGTATTGGCATCAAATCTCTTGCATACCAAAACTCTAGATCTTCATCGACATGTTTGATGTCTTCAAAGGACTGTGAAAGATAGTTCTTGATATCCATACGATTACATTACAAACTAAAACCAATTTTCTCCAATTGTACTTTGATGTCTTTATGTATTTTTCTCATGTATATATGATTAATAAATAAACTATGACCGGGAGTTAATTACAATTTTTGCCGGTGAATCACTAATCACCGGCAATATTCTACTATTTTCGCCGGTGCTATCGTTGACGAATAATAGGAAGTAATCAAGTCAATTCATAAAATATGTATGATCATTGAGATCATGCAGATTTTTTGATTATATTCTCTTTTTCTAGTTTATTAAGATAATTTCTGAGTGTACGTTCTGGTATGCCTGTAGAGACTTTTAATGAACCTAAAGTAAAATAAGGGTCTTGTAAAAAACCGTAAGTCAATTCCTTCGCTTTTTTTATTTTTAATATTGATATAGTTTCAATAGTATTGTTGATTAGATTTTTTATCTCAACAATTTTTATCAAGGTGTCATTAGCTTGTTGATCAATTCATTGGAGCATATATTTAATCAGAGGTTTTAGATCGTTAGTACGATTTCAATAGTTAAGATGTTTATAATACTCAGCTTTATGATTATTTATATATCAACTTATATATAAAATAGGTAAATTCAGGAGTTGCTTCAAATTTAGATAAAGCACCAACAACATTCTTCAAGTTCTACCATTTCACTCCAAAAATGGATGAATAGACTCAAATTGATAGTGAATGATAATTGCTTTAATGAGAGGATCTATAGCATCAAAAGAATCATCATTAATATATTTATCCAAATTTCACATAAGTTTAAGCAGATGATCTTGTCATTGAGGAGGCGTGTAGAGTGTTTCTCAAGTACTATCATTAATAATTTTCTTATCAGGACTAGATTGAATTCATCATTTATTAGGTTCTATTAGTGATTGCATATGAATGATATCATTTGTAATCAACATTTGATTGTCAGCAATTTTTCAAAATCCATACATTATTGCCCCTTTGTAGTTTCTAACTTCTTTATTGTTTCATGAAAGTTCTTTCGAAGAAATACTTTGTTGATAATATTCTTCAACTGTTGTATGAATACTTTCTATATTATTACTATCAACTGATTCAGAAACTAGAAAAGGCATCATAAGCAATTCACTTACAGTTTTTTCATTAAAAAAACTCATTCAGTTCAATGTTGCTAGTGATCTAGAAGCACCCAAAAGTAACTGAGAAATTTCAGAATCTGAAAAATCTTTATCCAATGGTAGAAATGGTAAATCATTATATGGGAGCTTTGGATCAAACATACTACTGTCATTACAAACTAAAACCGATCTTCTCCAGCTGCACTTTGATGTTCTCATTCATCCGTGCTTCTTTCTCCATCTGAGCTTTGAGCTCAGTAGTTAGATCAGTCATCTTATCTTCAAATGGAATACCATCATCTATCTCATCAGGTATCCCTACATAACGACCTGGTGTAAGCACGTACTTGTGCTTCGCGAGTTCGTCCATGTTAGCTGATTTGCAGTATCCTTTGATATCTTCGTATCATTCAGACTTCCTCCAGTTGTGATACGTTCCCGATATCAGCTCCATATCTTCATCAGACAGATCACGATGGGTACGGTCTTTCATATATCACATATCAGACGCATCGATAAACAAGACCTCTTTGTTTTTTACTGATCTTCATCTCCTCAAGAACCATATACAGGCTGGTATACCAGTATTGAAGAACAGTTGCTTCGGTAATGCTACGATACATTCTACTTGATCTTCTTCGATAAGCTTCTGTCTGATGTCTCATTCTCCTCATGAGTTACTACTGAGTGATCCATTAGCTAGTACGGTTGTCATTACTCAGTTGGTAGGATTGAGATGATACAGCATATGTTGTATCCATCCATAGTTTGCATTTCCTGTTGGTGGTATTCCATATTTCCATCTCGCGTCATCAGCAAGTACTCATCGATCCTTTTGATTGAATGGTGGATTTGCTACCACGAAGTCAGCCTTGAGATCAGGATGAGCATCTTTCAAAAATGATCACTCTGTATTTCGTTTTACGAATTTTGAGTTGATGTTACGAATAGCGAGATTCATCTTAGATAATTTCCAAGTCGTTTGATTGGATTCCTGACCATAGATAGTAATATCTTTGCTATTCCCGCTATGTTCTTTTACAAAATTGTCACTCATCACAAAGATACCTCATGATCCACATGCAGGATCATAGACTCTTCCTTTGTATGGTTCTATCATTTCGATCATCAGTCTTACGATAGACTTGGGTGTATAGAACTGTCCTCACTTCTTTCCCTCAGCATTTGCAAATTCTCCTAGGAAGTATTCATACACACGACCAAACAAATCTTTTGAGTTTTCGTTTTCTGCCTGGAGTTCTGTGTTTGAGATGAGATCTATTAGTTCTCCAAGTGAAGTCTTATCGAGATTTGGTTTTCCATAGACCTTGGGGAGAACATTCTTGAGTTCGTCATTTTCTTTTTCTATTGCCTCCATCGCATTATCTAGTTCCTGTCATACAGTAGGTAGCTTTGCCTTAGCATGTATGTTGTGTCGTCTTGCTACCTCAGGCACGAAGAACACATTCTCAGCTATGTATTCATCCCTATCCTCAGGGTCAGACATCTCATCAGCGTCTAGCTTGTCATACAGTTCTTGAAACGATTCAGAGATATACTTCAAAAATACGAGACCTAGCACGATATGCTTGTATTCTGCTGCATCTATATTCTTGCGAAGCTTATCTGCTGCCTTGAACAGTTGTGCTTCGAAGTTTGATTTTGTTTCTGTAGCCATGGAGATCTATATATAAATACTTTATATATAGGAATCTGGAATGCATATACAAATATATCGCAAAATTAGAATGGATTCATTAGTGTCCATATGGATATGAGTATTAATGTACATTATTTTTCATACTAATTTCACACCAATCACTTTGAATCCGCCAATATTTATTTTATGATATCAGAAATAAAACATATTTATCTCACATATCATAACAATGATCCTTCTCACCAAGCAGCTCCAACAAAGATTTAGTACCGTAGGATCACAAGAAAACATTCCTGACCCGCTCGTCATCGCTAAGTTTTTTACTCCTACGAGCAATCGAACTCGATATGCCACTGAGTACGACCCAAGCACAAGGATGTTCTTCTGACTAGTTGATGGTCAGGAAACTGAGTTGTGATACTTTTCTTTGGATGAGCTAGAACAATACAAAGGGAGGCTTGGATTGTGAATAGAAAGAGATATCTATTTCGATCCTAAAAAGCTTTCAGAGATCCACAGCGACTAAAAAATCCCACCACCTCTATCTTGACTCCTCCACCAAAATCAATACAACATCTTTACCAATAACGGTAACAAATAAAAATAAACCCATGAGATTACAACCATTTTTGGAATTGTTCCAAGGTAATATCCTTTCAAAGGAGAAGATTCAATATATCACTCAGGTGATTGAGTCGGAGCTTGCCTATCAGATCTTTGTTAGTAATAATGAAAATGGAGGGGGGAGATCCCTTCAAGACTACTCTACTTCCATCTTAACATTAGTAAAAAAAGATCAACTTATCACTAATAAAACCTCAAGATATGCAAACCTTAGGATAATTGCAGCTGAATGTTGGTTTTGTATCAATTCGTTTAGTTCTGAACTGCTTAGCGATAAATCAAAAACTATTGTATGGAGGGATTATCATGATAAACGCCATTTTCAAGATCAAATACTTGCAAATGTGCTGGCTCTTCAAGGTAATACTTTTGAAAAACGAATGCAAAAAATCTATAAGATTCTTTTGCTTTGTCTCAGTGCTATGAAAGCTGATAGCTTCTTAAGTAAAGAGGAAGAGATTCTTAGTGTTGGACATTGGCAACCTTTGAGTAAACCTAGATTGTTTAGAGAATATCCTTATGTTCCTCTAAGGAAGATAAAAACCGATGAGGATGTTTTTTGTTCAAAGAATGGGAGAGATCTCAGTTATTTGTCTACAAAGACATCATTGATTATTGCTCATGCTGATGAGAGATATCTCATTATGCCCTATTCGCCTGCCGCAAAAATAAAACGAAACATACTTGTAAGTAGAGAGAAAACAGCTTAGTTCCCAAAACAAAAGATAAATACCCTACTTCAATCTTTTTAATGTTTCATGTTTATTTCGTCTCCCTTTTTTTGGGGGACGATTTTTTTTATGAAAAATAGCAGTAAGAAAATCTAAAAAAAGATGCAACGATCTCGTCATACTAATACTAGAACATTTTTGTCTATACAGATGTCTCAAAAAACATAATCACAAATTTGCAATTTTGTCAATATTGCTCTATACTTATTCTAATGTTTTACTTATTCATGTAGCTAATGAGTTTTTCAATCCTAAAGAACAGCCTCCTCTTCTTATTGCTTCTCCCCTTTTGAGTCTTGGCACTTAGTTATGCTCCTACTCCTGATTATACCGTTCATCCAAATTATGCTGGAACTCTTGAGTTTGATGACGGATATACCCTGGAACATTCTCGTGATGAGGAGATGTCTGCTACCAATGTTTTCCAAGTCTTATATAAAGGCGAAGTGATTATTGAGATGAAATGAGGTGATAATGAGCTTGATGATATTCTTGAGACATCATTTACTTTTGCTACTGATAAGTGAAATTATTTTGTCAATTACGATTGAATTTGGTTGAACTGAGAATTTTATAAATCCATTGAAGACTCTCCTTTATATTTATTTGAAGGTGAATATTTAGCAACACCAAAGGGGGTATTTCAATTTTATGAAGGAGCCAAGCTAAATGATGACGGAGAATACCAGAGACAAGTGCATACCATAAGAGTTGATGGACTAGATCCAAAGAGTTTTAAGGTGCGACACTCTAATCTAGTTTCTGATAAAGATCATGTATATAACGACGGAGAATTGGTAGAATGATTAGATTGAGCATCATTTGAGATGCTTACTGGTAGGTATTTCAAGAACTTATGAAAGATATATAAATGATCTCCTTCAGTGCGTACCAATTCTGTAGGAGTTGTCGTTAAATGATATGAGCTCCATAATACCGCTGATTTTGCTACGTTTGAATCATTATGGTATAAATACTCCAAAGATAAGAATGGAGTTTATTATGAAACTACTGAATCATATCTTGATGAAGTTGAGTATGCAACACTCGATGCTGATATTGCAACTTTTGAAACTATAGAGCCTGATTTTATTAGATGATCGTGAAGTTGAGGATATGCAAAAGACAAGGATTGAGTGTACTTTTGATCTTGAGTGATCTCAACTGATGTAGAGTGATTTCATTCATATACTAGACAAACAGGAAAAGACTCTGAAACGGTCTTCTGTTCTGGTGAAGTGTTAGATGGAGCTGATATTGCTACATTCCGTCCAGTTATTTCACCCTATGATGATAAATATATTCGTTACTTCGTGGATAAGAATGCCCTGTATCAGGCTAATAAATCATGTACGAAGGTAGGAGATATTGACTGATCGACATATGAATACTTGAACGGTAAGTACATGAAAGATGCGAAGAGCGTGTATTATGGAAAGGAACTTATTGAAGCTGATTCAGCCACCTTTGAGATCCTTAGTAACTGAGGCACTAGTGAAAGGTATAGTGAATATGCAAGAGATGTAAATTCAGTGTATTTCAAGTGAAAAATTGTTGATGACTTTGATGCTCAGTCTTTTAATATTATTGGTTCTGATTACTTCTCTGATAAAAATGGAGTGTATTTTGGGTCGATTATTTTGAGGCAAAAAGAGTGAATTGAAGTTAGTGTTGAGAAAGTGGTATGAGCTGATGTGGGAAGTTTTTCAATCCATACAGGAAAAGTTAGCAGATGATTATCTTATTGACCTGGAAAACCTGGATACGCAATTGATAAAAATAATGTTTATACAAATGGAAAGAAAATCGAGGGACTTACTCCTGAGACTTTCAATCCTGCCAAACCAGGTGTAACCCTTCCTGCTGAGAATGAAGAATGTCAGTATGAGTTGTGATCTGGGAGAATAAATGCTCCTGGAGAAAGTCTGGCTTGTTGTCCAGTAGAAGCTAATGAATGAGAGTTTGTGAAGCTAAATAACTTTTTGGCTATGACAGATAGCCATATCTATGGGTGATGAAGTTATGGTTCACAGATGACATGTAGAAGGTTAACACAAAGCACTAATGGATTAGAAATTATCGAATCAGAGATGGAAATACTTAAGGATATCGCAGTCTCTTATTATGTTCGTAATCAAGATTGAGTTTACTACTCTCAAACTACTACAGAATTATGTGATATGATTGATGTTCAGTGAACGAGCACTACGTTCTGTTGATTGCCACTTTGACTATATGAAATACAGTGAGCAGATCTTGCTACATTTGTAAATATAAATGGTGAATATACGAAAGATAAAAACTATGTTTATTATCAATGAGTAAGGATTCCTTGAGCGGATTCTGCTACTTTCGTTGCAAATTTGAAGAGTGAAGTCGAGAGTCAAGCTATTCACCAGTATACTATGGCCAAAGATAAAAACTTTGTCTATAGTGATGGAAAAGTGTTTGAATGAGCATCACCGGATTGATTCAGATATTTCAGATCTTTGTATATAGATAATGTGAGTTGATTGTATTACTTTGATCGTGGCTCAGTTCAAAAAATCACTATCGTTGATCCCGCTACTTTTAGATATGATGAGAAAACAGGAACATTTATGGACAAAAACTGAGTATATCTCTGGAGATGAACCAACTCATGATTAGAAAAAATTGAATGAGCTGACCCAGAGACTCTTGTGCGTACTCCATGTAATGATGAGGAGAGCTATATTTGTAGATATTCAAACTGATGAAACTTAAAAGATAAGAACAATGTTTATAAAGGAAGTTCAGTACTTATTTGAGCTGATCCAGCGACATTTAAACTCTCTTCTACGGATACTTATGCTCAAGATAAACATAGTGTTTATTATAATTCTGAACCAATAGATATTGATGTTAACAATTTTGTTGAGCGTCGTGATAACAGTACCGGTAATAGTAGTAGAAATTATATTTCAGATTGAACAAAATATTTGGAGGGAAATAGAATAATGACTGATTTTGATATTTATCATCTTTATAGTGCTGATCTAGAGAGAAATTGATTTAGAATTCAGTCTTATCAGGAATATCTAGAGTTAACTGATTTCGATTTCGATACTATACAATGACTGTCTGATGACGAAATTAAGCAAGTTCTTATTAACTGGTTTAATATCAGCTCCACTAAAGAAGCTTTAAAGGACGCTCTTGAGACTAGCCTTTTAGGAAACTATGATGGTGGCGATAGTGATGAAGTCGTGCAGACCTATGTTACGAGCATCATAGAAAGACTTCAAAAACCATTGCAAACATACACATGGCTCAAGGAATCATGATATGACCTTTCTTTATTGGAAAGAACTCAGGAAGAAGTTGCTAAGGAGCTATATGATGCATTTAATACTGCTTTTGATGATCTCAAACAGTGTGATGATAAGCTAATGGATTCAATCAAAGAGGATCATAATAAAAGATATTCGAAATACCCATCACTTTTATGACAGATAAACGAGTATAATGATCTTCTTTGATCATGACGATACTCTGCCTATTCTTCAAATAGTTTAAGTGCATCAATTGTTGACTGTGATGCATCATCAAACTTCTCTCCCCATCTTCGATGGAGTTATGCTCTTGAGCAAGTAGATGATAGAGCGACATCAATCACGTACAACTGGGATATTGTAGACGCACATATCAAAGAACTTCATGTCTTTGTTGATGATGTATTTATTGCGAAGGGGAACTATAGCGATGGATCTCTGACTCTTATGTATGAAGATATTCTTCATTTTGATCAATACTCAAAAGTTATTAATGAACAAAATAGATATAGTTCATATTTGTATATAAGAGCTTATACTGAAAATAATGGATATTATGAACTTCCTTATAGAACTGGTTGGGGAGGTTTAGCTAGCTCCGCAAAAAGAAATACTAAATAAAATTTCCAAACAAAAAAACGCCCCAAAAGGCGTTTAGATTGATTTACTTAATTTTATCTTCGATATATATGTATTGCAGCTGATCACTGCGTTCTCAGGCAATAAATTACATCTCGATATATATTCCTTGCATCTATAATCGTCGTCCCTTCGGTCCTAGCTTATAGGCAAGTAATTATCTCATGAAGAACAACACAAAGATAACTGATACGAGTGCGAGACCCAAGAAGATCGTATTCATTAACTTTTCTTTTCTGATTCCGTCTTGAAGATCTTTCTTTTCCATCGTGAGTTTTTGCATCTCTAGTGTGAGATTTTCTTTCTCAGCGCTGTAGTCAGGAAGAGCGATCATTTGTTGCATCTTCGTTTCAATCTCACCGATTTTACGTTGAAGAGCGTAGATCATTTGGTTTTTTTCTTCCAAGATCACGTCTTTTTGTCCTAGGATGTCTGCAAATTCTTTTACAGATCACAAACCTAGACCAGCGTTCACTCTTGTTACTTTGTTAGAAGCGCTCCCATCAAGTTTGCTCTTGATAACCACCGTTTCTGTAACAGGATGCTGATGAAGAAGATCATAGTCTTCTTGCATTTCATCTACTTCTTCTTTAGCAAGAAGTACTTTGTTAGCTACTTTTTTGTAGCTTAGTTTTCATCCTTTGACATATCTGTCAATTGATCTTGTAGAAACACCGAGCATATCAGCTGCTTGTTGTCTACTTAGGTTATAAGTCAAATCACTCATCTATTGAATTATTATCTAAAAAGCCTTTGATTCAGAGGGTAAAAAATACCCCAGTGAATATTGCGTTAACAATGATCATCAGTACCCAGATATCATTATCAACAATTATTGTATAGTACGGGAACGGAAAGGTCCCAAATACCATCATTTGAAAATACGGGATGAGAAGAAGAATCAAGAGACCGATTCCTAAGAACAAATAGACATACTTCATCAAGACCGTTTCAAACTAAAATATAGTAACACGAGATATCTAAAATAAGATATCAATAACTCGCACTATAAGAGAAAAGAGGATAATTTCAAGAGGTGTTCATGGTTGGACACTAATTCACAGTTCCAAGACAAAGGTTGCTATATATGCAAACCCGTAAATCGCTACGATATTTATCAATACCCCCAAGAGTCAAAGACTAAGCCATGAAAGAGGCTTAGTCAATATCTTGACTACTCTTCTTATCAAATCATACACTACCCAAAACAATCATCCCAAGATAAGATAAATGATGAAATCACTCGTCCCGTTTGTTGACACAATCTCAAGTGGTGTAAATCCATATTCTGCTCCATACTGTACGACAAAGAAGACAAGGAATGCATATAACAAGACCTTTCCCAATATTTTACGAATCATATCAATGCTAGATGTTAAGTAAATTTTTCTTTTGTTCTGATTATTCTCCTGCTTCAGCTGTGTCTTCTGCTTCTGCTACTTCTTCAGGTGCAACTACTGGAGCTTCGATTGGTGCTTCCGCTGGAATTTCTCCTGTTCCTTTTGTGATTTCTTTAATCGTCGCTTCAAAACTTATGGTCTTTCCTGCTAGGAAGTGATTCATGTCTACTGTCGTTGTTCCTGATCCTACTTCAATTACTGTTCCTGGGATAGGTCCCATAGGGCTATTGAGTACGATTTGTTCACCTACAGCTGGCACAATACCTGCTTCTGCGAACATTTCTGTTGGTACTTCCTGAATAGCTTCTTCAGTTCTTTCTCCATATCCATCAGCTGCTTGTACCTTGATGTTTTTCGTTTCATCAAGTTTCATTCCTACTACTCCAGCATCAAATCCTGGGATCATTTGTCTAGCACCCACCGTGAATCCCAATGGTTCATATGGTCTTTCTTCTGCAAACAAATCATTTTCTTTAGCCACTGCCTCAAGGCTTGTGTCAAATACTGTTCCATCCTCATCAAGCGTTCCTATATAGTCAACTTTAATGGTGTCACCTACTTCTACAGTATCAGCAGCTCCCGTTGGTGCCGTTCAACCATTACTACTACATCCGGTTAGCATACTTCAAGTCATTAGTGCTCACATCAATAATAAAAGTCCTTTTTTCATAAATTTACGTAACAAATTAAAAGTAAGCTCACTGTAATGATGATCACTTTCAATTCAAGCCTAGTCACATTGACCTATTACAACTACTTTTTAAACAAAAGAAAAATACCGCTTTCACGGTATTTCTCAATCAAAGTGCACTGACTATTTTACATCGACAATCTTGATTTCGTATCTTCTAGAAGGCGCTCTTACAGTAACTACATCTCATTTTTTCTTTCCTTCCAATGCAGTTCCCACTGGAGACTCAAATGAAATAGTTCCTGCTAGTACATCAACCTCACCAGTACCAACGATGGTAAATTTTGATGTTCTTTTTTTGTCATCTTCTAGGGTCACTACAGACCCATATCTAATTTCACCTCATTTTTTTGTATTCTTGATGATTTCTACATCTCTAAGCATTTCTTTTATCTCAGCAATTCTCCCTTGGATAAGATCTTTCTCTGTCATTGCTGTATCGTATTCAGCATTTTCAGAAATATCTCATTGAGAAATCGCTTCCTTAAGTCTTTCAAGCGTCAAAGGGAGCTTGGTATCAATAAGGTCATTCATTTCCTTCTGGAGTTTGTCATATCCCTCCTGGGTGAGATACTGCTTATCGTCTTTCTTTTTTCTTGCCATGGGTGTAAGTGAAACAGGTAAAGCTGAGAGATCAAAGTAAGCTATAACACTACTACTAGAATACTCAAGACTCTCTTTTTACTCTTTAAAAAACAAAAGAGTTCGTGATAACCACGAAAGTTATGACAAAATACAGTTTTTGATCAAGAATGCAAGCAAAACTTAGTCAGCTAGCTGCTCTTTGAGATGCTTGAATGCATGACTTACCACATCCAATGGTTCACTAAACGGTACGTCATTTTGATAATGATACTCTGATCCATCCAAAGTGAAATGAAATTTCCCTTCGTATTTTTCTTCATGATTTTTTTCTATTGTCATTGAGATAAGAATCTCTGCATCCTCTTTCTTGAGAACCTTCTTAAAATAACTGTCACTCATATGCTGTATCTTATCGTGAGCAAGAGCCAAGAGATCTTCTTGGAGCAATTCTGTCATAGACCCTGTAAAGTGATGGTGAAGTTTGATTCTTGAGTTCATAGAAATTGGTGAGATAAAATCATAAGCATGAGCTTATGGTTTCATCATATGAATACTCTTCACATTTATCAAGTTTTTTGGACTATTTCATCTTGAGTATCTCCAGTTTTGGGGTGTGGTTTGCTCTTTAGTTGTTTCTCTTTCTGTCATTATTTCTTCTGGAAAATAAGATTCTTTTTGAGATTCTCCCATCATACTTCTTGAAAAGATTCTTTATTGAGAGTTTACCTTTTTTTAGACACAACTTAAGGGTATGCGTAGTTCTGTTCATTATTTTTTTATAATCAAAATTCTCCTGCTTATCTTCTTCTTTAGATTCAAGATCTGAAGGTTTATCGATGCTCATTTTTTGGATAATCAAATAATAAAGATACTCTATCTATATTATTATACTAATCATTATTGATATTTCCTTAACTTTTTTAAGTATCATGAGATAAATTCTTGTCAATATGTTATATTAATATTTGACAATTTTGCCGCGCCTACCTATAGTTAAGTAAGACACTTTACTTTCTTACTTATCAAATGAACATAGTTAGTAACTTTTTTCGCATCAGTGTTATTATAATGATGTTGTTTACGTCATTCTGATCAAATTTTCTTTATGGATCAATGATTGTTGAGGCTCAGACGACCTGATGATCTGGATGAGGAGGTTGAACAGGATGAACGGCAACCCCACCTGGGAATTTTTTCGCGAATGATGATACGTATACTTCTTCCTGAGCATTTGTTGAATGATCAGTAGGAGAAAATGATACTATTATTTTTTCTAATCCAACCTTTGAGCTAACTTCAGCTCCGACTACTGGAACTGTATTGTTGGATGAAACTACATGATGATTTGAATACACTTGACCAGATGAATTCAATTGAGAGGTTTCTTTTGAATACGAACTATGTCAATCTCAACATCCTATCGCTACTCTCTCTTTGGACAAGGTGTATAATGATTATGACGCTATTAAAAATGAGTTAACCTACGATCTGAACTATAGTCACACTTGATGACTGTTGTTAAATTCCTTTATTGTAGATAAGGTTCCAGAAGGACTTTGTTATAATGCAGTAGCTACTTCGAATAATCCTAGTATTAGCTTTTCTTTAAATAATTGAGTTACTTGGACTAGCGCAATAGTATCAAGTAATTTATGTGGTATCACTGATATAAGGTTTTCATTGCCAAGTGATTATACTTCTTTAGATTCTTGATCTTGATCTTTGACAATTTGATTTGTTAGAAAAGACCCTTCAGTAGCATTACCTCTATGTAATACTGCATCCTTTTCTGCTAGCAATGCTGAAAGTGTTGAAGATGAAGTTTGTGCAGATTTAGAGTGAGCAACAGCAGAACTTTGAATTGAAAAAGTAGGGAGATTGGCGTCTGATGATGAAACAAACAAAGTGATCTACGATATACAATATGCCATGGAATGAGCACCTTGATTTCCAATAGTTACTGATTCGATTCCAGAATGATTATGTCTTGATTGAGTTCTAACCTCTCAGTGAGTTGATACTTCAATGATTTCATATTCAGATAATAATGGTCTAAGTCGATCACCATGACTACCAGATGATTTCTTTACGCAGTATTATCACACTCAGCCAGATCAATCTGATTTATCAGCAATACTCGCTGATTTATTTGGAGATGAGGAAACTATCGATATGCCGGAAGATGATGAATTAGCTGCAATTCTCGCTGACTTGTTTGGAGATGAAGAAACTAATCAGGTACCAAGCGAAGATGATTTATCAGTAATTTTAGCGGATCTATTTGGAGATGAAGAAACAATTGATATGCCCGAAGATGAAGAACTAGCAGCAATACTCGCTGACTTGTTCGGAGAATCAAACTCTGCTGTTGATCAAGTAACGACAGTCTGAAAGTGTGATGTTACCGATATCCGTTTCATACCAACTGGTTCGAGTTGATTGCTATCATTACAGTTTGTTGTTTCAGATGAACTGATTTGAGAAGTTTGTAATACAGCTGAGATAACTGCTGTCAATGCGGAGTCTGTTGAATCAGAGTCATGTGTAGTAATTAATGAATCTGAGCCAGTATGTTGAGATGGACTTATTGAATGAAATGAAACTTGTGATGATTGACCATCTATGTTTGATGATGATAGATGATTTGGATGCTTCTGCGCTCCCTGATGTCAAGTATCTTATTGTGTAGATCCTGGGCCTACAGAACATACTTGTGACTGAGATGTTGATATTTATATTTTAGATGAAGTATGCCTTTTTGAAGGTATTTCTGTTGCGTATACAGTAGATTGATATGAACTTCCATGAACACTTGATTGGACTTTATTAGATTCATCATGAGAAGTCCCAGTAGCCAATAATTCATGAGAATATTCAATTGCCTCTACGTTAGTTAAAACTGAATGAGATGAAGTGCTTAGTTTTACTTTTACTGATGTATTGTGATGTGAGCAAACTATTGAAGAAACAATAAGCATTATTGATTGTGATGATAATGAAGAAGATCAAGAGCAAACAACAAGATTTTGATGAGGATGATGATGAAGGCCTAGAGCAATTGCTCCATCAAGAATTATTCCTGAAGAACCAGTTGAAGTTACTCCTCCAGTTGTTATTCCAGAACCAGTAATTCAAGTGCCTGAAACTCTAGTTTCGACAAAATTAACAGTTGTTCAAGTAGTTCCAACTCCAACTCCAGGTGAAATCTTAGAGGAAGAAGTCGATGAAATTGAAGAAGAAATTGTTGAAGATCGCATCGATACTGTCATGAACTTACTAGAAGGAATATCAGAAGAAAGCTGATGAGGAAATACAGATAGCTTTATCTCTCTTCCTGATTTTCTCCCAAATACATGAACAGATATGCTTGGAATTGTCTATGCCCAAGAAAGTTGATGATGATGAGTATGATCATCTGATGCATGAGGATCTAGTCTGATTAAGGATGATTGTCCAGATGTAGATTTCTCACCGAGTTTTTATGATGGAACTTGTGGTGCTCCTTCTCCTAGCTGTGAAACAGCTACAGTTACAATAACTATTGCTGCTCCACTTGAGTCTTGTGATCCTCTTGTCACTATTAGAAGAAATGAGATCGATAATGATTTATTGCCTTTATGAGCTACAGGTGCTTTATTTATGGAATTTGAGATCGAAACATGAAACAATTGAGCTTTTGTGAGTGATCTTGTCCTTTGACAAACTAATGAGCAGTGAGTGTTTTTTGATGCTGATCATATAAGCAATCTTCATTTATATGCCTGATTCTATCCATCTTGAACCTTACTAGGAAGTACAGCTATGAACAGTGCATCATGATGACAAGTTGTCCTGAATATGGATCAAAATTTATCGTCTAATCAAGTTCTAATTTCAGCTAATACTATTCAAAACTTTTACGTACTAGCAGATATTACTCAAGATGCTAGCTACATTGATGACTTATTGTATGCAAGAATTGATGATCTGAGTATTACTAATGCAGCTTTAGGTAATGCTTGTTTGCCTAATAGGTTTTTACCTAGAATGAATAATAGCAAAATATTTGATGCATGATCGTTATATGTTTGAGTGTCTGTAAATAATGCTCATACAGAAGATGAAAAGAATGTACTGGGTTGAGAAATATCTGAACGAGTAGCAACATTTGATTTTCACGCTACTCAAGAAGATATCGTAATTGAAGATATGGAATTAACTATTTCATGAGTGGATCCACAAAATTCACTTCAGAGTATCACCGTGTATTCAAGTGATCAATCGACAGTAATCTATGGACCAACATCGGTTACTTCAAACGTAATTATCTTAAATAATATTGATTTCACCGTGCCAACAAATTCCTGAGAAACTATTTATGTCAAAGTAGAGGCCTATCCTATAGGTAATAACGTATCTGGAACACAATTGTCATGAAATCAAGGTTGACCGTATGCTCTTTCATTGTCTGTTGACGGTAATGATGCGTATGGAGTTATCTCTGGAGATACTATGGACAATACAAACTCTACTTTAAATAGTATGTATGGAGAAGACTTTTATGTTACTCCAGTAGACATAAGTAATGTCCAATTTATACAATTCTCATGAAACGAAGTGAAAGCTAATGAAAATTGATGACTAACAACAAATTCAACCGTTGGTATCTTAAGAATTACTGCTGATAATTGGTCAAATACCGATATGAATGGTGGTGATCTAGATATGCATGTTCAGCAAATCACCTTAGATGAAACCTTGTGAGCCCAAACAACAGTTACTCAGTATGAATTGTATAAAGTCTGATGAACAGAAGCGGCTTATGTGTGAACAGTTTCTTGATCACAAATTACCTTTGATACTTCATGATCTTCAGGTGATTTTTTTCTTGAGGCTGGAGAGATTGCAGACTATGTAATTAAAGCTACTTGAGTTACCACAGTTGCGGGAGTTTCAGATTCTGTAGGAGTTGAAATCGATGATCTTTCATCTTGAGCTATCATTTTTGGAGCTGATGATACAAGCATCCCATGATATTCTTTGATCGACGATCCAAGATTGTGATTTGATGTTGTAAATAATAATCCGGTATTTGATAACGATTAAACTTTGAAAGTTATAATACAAAAAAAGACAGAACATTGTTCTGTCTTTTTCAGTATCTTCAGTATATAGCTTTATACCAATCCTTTATCAACAAGATAATGTTCAGCCTCTAAAGCTGCCATACATCCTGTACCTGCTGAGGTAATGGCTTGTCTATATTTTTTGTCTTGAACGTCACCACCAGCAAACACTCATTTTATAGAAGTTTTTGTAGACATATGTCCTTGTGTGATTATATACCCTGCATCATCTATTTCAATCTGACCATTCAAAAACTTGGTATTTGGTGTATGTCAGATCGCATAAAACAGACCTCCTGCTTGGATATCCATAGTTTCATCTGTCTTATTGTTGTAGATCTTCATCCCAGTCATCACCTGACCGTCACCCAGGATTTCTTTCCCTTCATGATTGTACAAGATTTCGATTTTGGGGTTGTTTTTTACTCTTTCTTGCATTACTTTACTTGCTCTCATGACATCTTTTCTTACCAACATCGTTACTTTGCTCGCGAATTTGGTAAGATAGTTTGCTTCTTCTGTTGCAGAATCACCACCACCGATCACCACGAGATGTTTATCACGGAAAATAGGAAGTCATCCATCACAAACTGCACACGCTGAGACTCAGTTTTGTCGGTAGGTATCTTCTCATTCTAGACCAAGACGTTTTGCTGTTGCACCCGTAGCAATCACTACAGTTCTTGCTAGATGAACATCATCTCCTACATGAATCTTGTGAGGTTCTTTCGATGAATCTTCTGAAAAATCTATGCTATCAACAGTCTTGCTGTGAATAGTTGTTCCGTTATGTAGTGACTGTTCTCTCATTTTCATCATGAGTTCAGGTCATTGAATCGCTAAGAATCCAGGGTAGTTTTCTACATCAGTGGTTGTAGTTAGTTGACCACCAGCAGCTACCCCCCCAGCCATCCATCATTCAAACATCACTGGCTCAAGCAATGCTCTTCCTGCATATATTGCAGCAGTGTGACCAGCCGGTCCAGATCATACTACGATAAGGTTGTGAATTTTATTAGACATGATAAATTAGGTGAATTAAATAAATTAGGTGAATTAGGTGAATTAGGTGAAATATATATAGTATATTCAAATTACCAAGTACTAGTGTTAGTTAATTTTTTCTAATGATCTTATGTAAGCACTAATCTGTTTCCCAAGTATAGTGATTTCATCGATTAGCTTTAGATATTCAGATTCTGGAAGATATCAAATTTCTCAAGCAATTAAACTTTGTGTAAATACTTCTGAACATGATCCTCTAGCAATTTTTAGGAAGTATATGTACTGTTTAATCGAAGCTCTTCAGTTTCACTCAGCTATATTTGATGATATAGAGATTGTACTCCTTCTAATCTGGTCTCTTAGTCATCGATCTTTTGATATGAGTCCACGGCTCGTCAATATATAAATTTTCTTACAAAGGTCCTTGCTTTTTTTCCATACTTCTAGCTCTTGAAATTTAATATACATATTGTGCACTTAAGTAAATGCTCAAAGTATAGTCATTAGATGGATATCATGAATCTATTTTGTATGAATAAATTATGAAAAAAATGTTTTTGTAATCACTTTTTTCTAATTTACCCAACTTGCCTTCGCCTTCGGCATATATTCCTTGCAGCTGATCACTTCGTCCCTTCGGTCCTAGTTCTCAGGCAAGTAATTAACTTGTCTAATTTACCCAACTTGCCCAACTTGTCCAATTTACCTAATTTACCCATATCTTTTCTCAACCACATTCCAATTAATCACATCCCACCAAGCGCTTACATAATCCGCTCTACGGTTTTGATAGTGAAGATAGTAAGCATGTTCCCATACATCTAATCATAGTAAAGGTGTAAGTCATGCCTTGAGTGGTGTTTCTTGGAAACTACATCTCTTGATACACAGACCTCCTTCACTGTTTTTACATAAGTATGTCCATCCACTACCAAAAAGACTCAGTGCCTTAGCAGTAAATGCTTCTTGAAATCCTTCAAATGATCAGTATTCAGCGATGATTGCATCTTTTAGATCACCAGAGAGGATTCCCTTTCCTTCTGGATTAATACTTTCTCGGAAGAGATTGTGATTATAAAACCCTCACCCATTATTCATGATTGCGTGTCTTTTTTCTTCAGGAACTTGACTTGGATCGCTTAGGAGATCTTCGATACTTCCTTCACCAAAAGTGGTTCCTTCGATCGCGGCATTTAGTTTTTTGGTGTATCATGCATGATGCTTAGTATAATGAATTTCCATCGTCATCGCGTCAATGTGTGGTGCCAACGCGTCATAAGCAAATCATAATTCTGGTTGAATAAACATAGGTCCTAAGAAAAATAAATACTTGTGTATACACATCATATCTCCAGTTTCAATTCTAGCTCTCAAATCTACACAACAAAAAAATCGAGAAAATCGTTACACATTAGTTTGAACAACGGTATAGTTGGAGTATGAAATATAAACTCCATATCATACGTAAGCCCGTAAAGTACTTCCGTCTCAAAGTCATAGATGAAAAAACCCTGCAGGCTACGGCTCCCACGAAGATGTCCCAAGATGACATCATGAAATATGTAAAGCAAAAAGAAACTCGAATAGTGAAGCAATTGACAAAGATTGCTAAAGCCCGTGAGGCTTTTCTGGTTGAAAAGAATCAGATTCTTTTGCATGGTGAAGCGTATACGATCATGTATCGCGAATGACAAGGAAAGCAATTTACCTTAGATCATAAGACCAAACATGTACGACGAGGTTTTGACCTGAAAGATGACGCATTACAACTTCATTGGTACAAAACCTATGCTAAACAATACCTTACCCAGCGCCTAAAAACGATAGCAGAAAGCCATGGTCTCCAGTACAACAAATGCTATATTCGTGATCAAAAAACCAAACGATGAACCTGTTCTTCACAAAGAAACATTGGTCTGAATCGAAAACTTATCAAAGCACCAATACGAATAATGGATTATGTAATCAACCACGAACTCGCCCACCTCACTCACATGAACCACTCCCAGTCCTTCCGAGATCACTGTGAAGTATTGTTCCCAAAGACCAAAGAAGCAAGAGTCTGGATGAGGCAGTATGGAAATGCGCTGAAATAATGGAGAATTGAAGATTGAGAATAAGCACTACTAATTCACCCAACTTGTCTAACTTGTCTAACTTGCCCAACTTGCCCAACTTGTCTAACTTGCCTCAAGCATATATTTCTTCCACCGATGAAAAAAATTCTCCCTGTCCTCCTACTGCAGTTCGTCAATGGTATGTGATTCGCTTTATTCATACCTGTTTTTCCATTTTTGGTAGAATGATTTGGTCAGGGGGAAATCTTTTATGGATTGCTGTTGGCGTCGTATTCGGTATGTCAGTTTTTTGCTTCTCCGTTATTTTGAAGACTCTCAGATAAATATGGAAGAAGAAATTTACTTATCGGGAGTCAATTTGGGACCTTGCTGAGCTATGGAATCTTTTTGCTGGCTCTGTGATATTGATTGGAGTGAGCTTCTGTGTTTCTTGGAGTATCTTCAATACTTCGATGAGTGTTGTTTAGTAGAATAGTTGATGGAATCACCGGAGGGAATAGCTCTGTAGCCAATGCCTATCTTTCTGATGTTACTTCGATGGAAGAAAAGACCAAGATGTTTGGACTTATGGGAGCGATGATTGGTCTTGCGATGATTATTGGACCTGCGATGTGATCTTGGAGCATGACGCGAGGGATATGATTTTTTGGTCCTGTGTTGTTGTGATGAGCCATATCATTGGTTGTTCTGCTCATGTTGATCTTTAGTCTACCAGAGTCGCTAGATGAACAAGACAGAAACACATCACCTATAGCATATGGAACCTTACTTAGCGCTACGAAAAGATTTGAGGTCTTGAAGGACTATCCAGATCTCAAGAAACGGTTTATCTTGTATGCGTGATTTGGACTTATGTTCGTTTGATACACTTCCACTATTGTGTTTTATTTTAAGGATGTGCTCTTATTGGGACCAGAACAGATTTGATACTTATTTGCTTTTGTAGGGCTATTTTTAATATTTCATATGGCAGTGACGGTCAAAAAAGCAACTACAGTTCGAGATGATAAAAAGATGTTTCTGATTTGACTCTCAATCCTCTCCTTGAGTTTTATTGCTTTTGTGTTTACTCCAAACTTATATCGATTTCTCTTCATTTCATTCTTTTTAGATGCATGATTAGCTTTTGTGATGTCTTCATTTAAAGGATTGATCACCAAGCAAGTTTCTTGATCTGAGCAAGGAACCATTACCGGTCTAGAAGAATCAGTCATGGCAGCCAACAGGGCTATCACACCAATCATTGCGACAGCGGTATATTCTGTAATAAGTGTTTGATTTTATCCTGCGTTTGGAGTACTATGAATTGGTTTGGTATTTCGAGGATCAAGAGGAAAATAGAGAAATTAGTCATTCATCATACCTAAAACTATCAATTATCAATCATCAATTATCAATTATCAATTATCAATTATCAATCATCAATCATCAATTATCAATTATCAATTATCAATTATCCATTATCAATCATCAATTATCAATCATCAATCATCAATTATCAATTATCAATTATCAATTATCAATTATCAATCATCCATTATCAATTATCAATCATCAATTATCAATTATCAATTATCAATCATCAATTATCAATCATCAATTATCAATTATCCATTATCAATTATCAATCATCAATTATCCATTATCCATTATCAATTATTCAAATGAACTACATCCAATACACCCAATGAAACCAAAACATTTTCCTGGTGGATATGACTCGTGAACTCACCAGACCATTTTCTGAATTGATGACTAAATGAATCAAGAAGTTTCTCAAACAAGGAAAAAAGATACTCTTGATCAATAACAAAAAATGACGATCTTCATGACTTATGTGTCATGACTGCGGACATATCCCCCAATGCGATCAGTGTGCAATATCATTGGCTCGACATAAGAACGAACATCAAGAATTATTTGGGATCTGTCATATCTGCAAGACCCACTATACCCTCCCCAAAACCTGTAATGAATGCGATTCAAAGAAAGTTTCTTTGTTTGGGGTCGGAAATCAGCAATTGATGAGCATGGTTTCGGATGAATTTTGAGTCAAGCCTCTTTTGATCGAAGCAAATGTTGCCAACAGTGTGAACAAAATTAAGAAACTAAAAGCGAGTATCACCAATCACACGCAGATGATCATTGGTACTTCCTTGCTGACCACTGCTCTTGAAACATGGAGACCTGATATAGTATGTATCGTGTCAGCAGATATTGGACTTCATTCTCCTCACTTTGCTGCCAGGTACAACAACTTTTTGTTTTTGCATGATGTGATTCAGACCTATCAGGATGCAGAGATTATTCTTCAATCATACAAAGTAGAAGAAGGAAGTATCAAACACGCATGTTTATGAAATCTTGATCAGATGCTAGAAACTGAACTTGAAAGAAGAAAGGAATATCAATACCCACCTCTTGTGGATCTGTGTAGTATTATGTATAAGCATGAAATAGAAAAATCAGTGTACACCACGGTACACAAGCTGTATCAAGAACTCCTGTATCTTCGTGAACAATATGAGATGAAAGATCTAGAAATCTATGCTACGCCACCTTCTATGTACAAAATGTATGGAAAATACAGATATCAAATTATTCTAAAAGGCTCTGATCTTAGAAACTTCATGGAAATTGCTTATTCAAAGTTTTCTATACCAAGGAGATGATTTAAGGTTGATTGGGAACCTAGCTTTCTGTAAGTTTCATGGTTTTGGATAATCTAGAAACTTATGGTATAATTTTAATTTCCTTGTGTTTATCACCAAAGAACTTAGTATCTATGTGTATAAATAGGTAAGTTTAAGAGCTTAAACTTGTTTATATGTTTGATTTTTACAAATTTGGTCGAATTTTGATTTTTCAGAGTTCGACTTTTCCTCTGCTCACATCGATAATGTAAATTACTTTCTTTTATCAATTATCGACAAATGCAAGTTTTGTGATAAAATAGCTAATTGCTTGAATTTTTGAGTATGTATGTTACTGTGGAATTGTCTAAAATAAAAATTTGGATATGTTCATGGAATTATAATTTGTTGTAGTGAGTCGTCGCTCGACGGCTCACTTCTTAATTCAATAGCGACGTTGAAGCAATTATTATTTCCCTGATCATTACCCTAGTTTAAAATTTTGTAAAAATGTTCATTGAGTCGTGGTTTCCGCGACTCTTTTTTTGTTGTATTAGTTGCTGCGATTATAACAATGAACCCAGGTAACTGCTCACAAGTATGTATAGCTTCGATACGTGAACAATTCTACATAGCTTATCTGCTCCTTTCTTCATTTTTGGCATAGGCCCAAAAACGAAGCTTTGCTCTGCATCTGATATTGAAACAACTCATACTTCGTTGAACAATATCGAAAAACCCCTAGTCGGTCCGCGTCCCGCTCGGC
>CALGNI010000021.1 GCA_937958645.1 Candidatus Absconditabacterales bacterium | reverse complement strand
CTTTGCATCCAAAAAGACGCTTTACCTCAAGATCTGATGTTTCAAGGATGCATGAATCTAAACTCATGTCTCATTGCCTCATTTTAGTACTTGATTCGTCTCATCCTCACGTGCACCCAAAAAGTTTAAAGTTTTCAATTTTTCCTTGACTTTTCCTTGCATTCAACCCAAAAAACTGTATCTTAATCTGACTTTCGTGATTTCACGAGCTCTTTTTGTTTATAAGAGAGCAAAGAAAGTGTTCTAGTGATTTGTATATTAGCTTGAAGCTAACTTACTAACATACTAATTTACCTTTATCCTAACCCCATGGCTCATAAGAAAGCTGCCGGATCGGCAAAGAATCTTAGCGATTCAAATCCAAATTATCATTGATTAAAACTCAATGGAGGACAATTTGCTAGATCTTGAAATATTATCGTAAGACAACAAGGTCAAAAATATAGAGCAGGAAATGGAACCTATCTTTCTAAGGATTTTACGATTCATGCAGATACTGACGGTATCGTACATTTCACGAAGAAAGCTTTCATGAGATTTGATGGAAGAAAATATACCAGAACGGTAGTACACATCTTGCCAGAAGGTATGGCAGCTGAAGCAAAGGCTGATACTCCAGCACCAAAAGCTAAAAAGGCTGCAGCTAAGAAGACTGCACCAAAAGCTGAGGCTAAAAAAGCAGAACCAAAGGCTGACAAAAAACCAGCTAAAGCAGAAGCAACAGGAGCTGACGATCTTACAAAGATCGAAGGAATTGGTCCTAAGATCGCTGAAGTAATGGCGGCAAATGGTGTTGCTAGCTTTGAAGATCTAAGCGCAAGCAAAGTAGGAGACCTAAGAAAAATACTAGAAGATAACAAGCTCTCCCAACATGATCCAAAGACTTGGAAAAAACAAGCTACCTTGGCTAAGAATGGAAAGTGGGATGAGTTGAAGACACTTCAAGATGAATTAGACTGAGGAAAATAGGCAGCGGAGCTGCAAAGTAGAAAGTAAAAAATAGAAATTAAATTATCAATCATCAATTTTACATTATCAATCATTACCATGATTTGACCAAGAAAAAAGAGACCGATATCGAAGAAGAAACAAAGACATTCAGCTCGAAAGAGAGTGAAGATGAAATTTTGGACAAATAAGATCCAAACAAGATGGTCTGAAGAAGGACAGTGTTTCAAGCTCAATCACAGAGTTTGTCCTGTTTCTGGTTATTACAAAGGTAAACAAGTAATGACGGTGAAGACTAAATCATCAGAAAAAGTAATTGAGGCATAAGCCAAAAGTAAAAAACAATGGTGATTGCGAGTGAAGCGTGGCAATCTCGCAAGGATCCTATCCTCTCGAGATTCTTCAGTCATTCTTCCATCAGAATGACGAATTGTTTACCTCATTGTCTCATTCTCATGAATATAAAAGCTAGAATTACCGCTAGAAAAATACTGCTCGTATACTTTTACGAACAGTATTTTTTCATATTGGCTTCCAAAAAAGATACCGTCTTGGATAATATTGATAAGATTAGAAAAATCGTGGCCAATCCTGGTGATGACGAAGATATCGATATCAATATTTCTAAGGTAATGCAAAATGACTACTATGGTGATTTTGATCATGAGATCGTATATATTATCGAAAACTATTTTGCGAAGATCGATCATGCAGATATAGATTTTGACTATATCAAAAATGTCGGACCTCATTTTGTTAAATACAAAGACGCTGTTCGTACAGCAGTAGATACGCATGCAGTTACCTTTGGATATGATAGTATGGATCTCATGGATAGAGTCTTATTTATCTTGGGATATATCGAATTCGTAGAGCTAAAAACACCAAAAGAAGTAGTACTGAATGAAATGGTTGAACTAGCAAAAAGATATGGAGATGAGAGTAGTCCAAAGCTATTAAATGGAATTGGGCATAAAATTTTTGAGGAGTTGGAGAAGGGAGATACCAAGGAGAAGCCTAAGAAAAAGAAGTAAAGGAAAATATGTTGCTATATATCATGAAACCAAGACCCTGTCTTGGTTTTTTGCTTTCTGAATACTTCGTCAGTATTATTATAGTCTGTATTTTATATACTAAACAACATGACAGAGGTGAATGATAAAGATGATTCAATATTTAGTTCTTTAGATGATGGAGAGTTGATTTCTAGGTTGTCCAAAGAAAGACAGAAAGAAATTCTAAAGCAAACACAGGACTTAAAGAAAGCATACCTCATAACAAAAGAAAAATTAGACTCGTTAGATGAGTCTTGAGATATTAGTTATATCTGATTGTTGAATGTGTTAGTGGTTTTTATGCATGCAGTGATGGCAGTATCATGAAAATTTGATCCAAACACATTTAGACTATTGCTAACTATTTTTAATGCTATTCTTGCGTCAGTGCATTTTAGAAATCTTCCTAAAAACACTTACCTTTCCTTAAAAAGAAAGCATCTTAATTCAGAACTCCAAGAAATCGATAGTGATTTAAATCTTCAAAAGGATTTTAAAAACATCATTAAAGTACTAAAAAACACTAAATTCTCCAATGAATACGCTATTGATATATTCATCAACGATGAGGTAAATGAAGAAAAATATGAATCTTTACTTGTGGATCTGGAAGAACACGCAAAACTAGATCTTGAAAATACACAAACTCTACAGTGAATTGATCGAATCTTTGCTATGGCTACCGAAGGACTTGATATAACAGACCATGATAAAGAGATCATTTTGTGAATCTTGACTGATTGAGTTAAAGAAATGAGTAATTTTGATTCATGGAGACATGCTAAAGAACTTATGAGAATAGAAACTGATGATCATCTAAGAAGAGAGATTGATGAAGAACTTCCAGATCCATACGCTCATATGATGAATACCTTTCAATTATCAAAGGATCTTGAAATGAGAATAGATGAAATTATTAGGAGCTATACAGCTACACTTGATTTAGAATCATTAACAACTAAAGAAAAGGTTAAACTAATGGAGACACTTAGAGAAAATAGTAAGTGAAGAGTCTAAAGTGTTGTACTTTCACTTGTATTTAGAATTCTAATAAGCACTACTAAGTAGAGTGCTTTTTTTTTAGTTCTTTCTGATATGAAATGATTGTTGATCACATCCTCACTTGAGTAAGAGAATATGTTCAAAAAGAAATGGAGTGAGTATGTTCTGCTCATGATTTCTTTCATATCGAAAGAGTAGTAAAGCTGGCAACACAATTACAGATACTAGAATGAAACTGAGATTTGCTTGTTATTCAATTAGGTGCTTACCTTCATGAGTCATTAGATGAAAAGTTTTTTTGAGATTTAGATAAAGAAAAGAAAATTGCGAAACTCACAGCCTACTTATCTGAATTGGGTCTTGATCAAGAAAAGATAGATGAAATTATGTTTATCGTAAAAAACGTTTGATACGGGAAGAGTTTAGAAAGAAACGACGATTTTGCTTATACTATAGAGTTTATGATAGTAGAAGATGCAGATAGACTTGAGGCAGTTTGAGCTATTGCAATCGCTAGGACGTTTGCATATGGTTGATGAAAGTGAAGACCTATCTATGACCCAAACAATAAACCAAAAGAGCTCAAAAATCATAATGATTACTTAAATAACGAAAATCCATCCATCAATCATTTTTATGAGAAGCTTCTTTTGCTAAAAGACATGATGCATACACAGTCAGCAAAGAAAATAGCAAGCAAAAGACATGACTATATGCAATGATTTCTTAACCAATTCTACCAAGAGCGAGATGCGAAAATCACCTAAAGTAAAGCGTTTAGAGAACATATATCATGAAAAACCCCACTCATTACCTTTCTAGTCTCTCCCTCGACCCCTCATCCATCGATGAAGACCTCTTTTTGCAAACGCTGACCCATAAGTCGTACGCGATGGACTTTGCGATGGGGGAAGTTGATTTTAACGAGAGGTTAGAATTTTTGGGTGATGCTATTTTGTGAGCTGTAGTGGCAGGGCTGTTGTTCAAAAATTTCAATGCAATCAACGAATCGCAATTGACCTTGTCGAAGATCTTCTTGGTAAAAGAGTCTACGCTTGCTCAGGTGGCGAGAAATATAGGACTTGGAGAGGTGATGAGAATCGGTACCGGAGAGGAAAGAAGTGGAGGGAGAGATAAAGATTCGGTCTTATCTGATGGATTGGAGGCCTTGATTGCGTTTATCTATCTCCAATACGGACGAGAATCAGTGGAAGACTTTATCGAAGATCATATTTATGTGCTGCTTTGAAACGAACTCGTCATGCCCCAAAAGAGCTTCAAAAATCAGCTCCAAGAATTGATTCAAAAACACCATAACGAAACACCTAAGTATGAAGATATCCCTCTAGAAACTGATAAGTATGGGGATGTTACGAAATTTGGATCTAAAGTAACCGTATTGGGTACGTATGTGTGTACCTGAGAAGGAAAGAACAAAAAACGCGCCCAAGAAGCCTGAGCGCAGATCGCGATGGGGATGTTGGAAGTAGTGAAGGGGGAGGTGAGGATTAGATAAATTGGGCAAGTCAGGCCAGCTTCGCTGGTTGGACAAGTTGGATGAATTGTAATCAGTCTAATTAGAAAGCCCAAAATATTATACGGTAATCATTGAAGCCTTGTTTCTGATATATACTTTCGTAATACTAACCATAGAATATTATATTCGGAATATTACCTCGTCACTTTAGTGCGAGGCAATAATAGATATCATACTTCTTCATGATAGTGTTGCTTTAGAAGGCTTCCGAACGAAAACAAAGATCGGTCTTCGAGGAACGAGAAGAAAAATTGGGCGAATACTCCGTTTGCTTGCGGCGGAGTGAGTCCAATTTTAGATCTTTGTTTTTATTTCGTTTCAAAAGCAATTTGCATAAACACCAACTTGCCTTTGCCTTCGGCATATATTCCTTGCAGCTGATCACTTCGTCCCTTCGGTCCTAGTTCTCAGACAAGTAATTAACTTGCCTAATTCACCTAATTTATCTAACTTGTCTAAAATGATCAAATTCTCAATTATTAAAAAAGCATTTCTTCGAATATGAATCGCAGCAGCCCTTATAGGGCTTTCTCGATGGTTATTTCTGTCAAATATGCGTATGAGTGTACAGTTTACCTGAGGGATGGAAGTCGTGACGGAATCAGCTGTAGAACAATCTACGATTGATAGTCTTGCGACCGTATTGAATGACGCTTGATATCAAGACTTTGCTTTGTCGGCTGGATCTAAAGATGGATACGGAACCGTCCTTCTCCAACAAAGATTTTCTGGAAATGATGAAGTCGCATTGATCACAGAACTCATTCAAGACACTTTGCTTTCAACGAATGCTATCTCAAGTAAAGATGATATTTTAGAGCAGTCGGTAATTGGTCCAAGTATCGGTGATTATATTACAAAGTCTGCAAGATATGCTTTGATTGTAGGTACGATCTTGATGGCAATATATATCTTGTTTGCATTCTCAGGGATGCGTAAGGTAATCTCTCCTTTGCTTCTAGCATTGGTGACGATCGCAACCATGATTTTTGATGTTTCTTTTGCCTCATGAATCTATGGAATCTTGATGCAGCTAAACTCAACAGTTCAAGTGGATACGATCTTTATTATCGCGCTGTTGACGGTGATGGGATATAGTATCAATGATACGATAGTGATTTTTGATAGGATTCGTGAAAATACTCTAGAGTATCTATCAGAAAAAGAGGAAGAGGAAAACAAACCTCAAAAGAAGAAAAAGAACCAAGAAATCGTCGCAGAAATCGCTTTTGACCGTGCAGAAGTTTTTGATAGGAGCCTTCGACAGACGATGAGAAGATCTTTGGCTACATCGATCTCTACATTGCTTGTGATCGCTGGGATGTATGTTTTTGGTACAGGTATCTTGAAGATGTTTGCGTTTACTCTGGGTATGGGTGTTATCGCCGGTACCTATAGTTCGATCTTCGTTGCTGCACCGCTTGCATATCTTCTGAGTGGAGGGAGTAAGAAGGTGATCATTGAAGATTAATTTATGGAAGCTTTGATAAATACATTTTTAGAGGCTCCTTATCGTGTTGAATTGGAAATTGATGAATATAAGAAGAAGGCTACTCGGGAGAGTGGTCTTTTTTGTTGACTTAATCTTTATAAATACTATAGTATATCTCCGAGTTCATTATCATATACGAACTAAGGCGGCACCAAAGGGTGTTGGAAATTTGTAAAATAACTATAAAAACGTATAGATATGCCTAATAATCAAGGAAAAAACAAAAAAAGAACAGCCCATAGAGCTACTGTAGTTGAGAAACGAGAACTTCCGAGTCGAGTGCTGATAAAGAAGTTAAAGAAGAGTATTAGAACAACCACCAGATCAAGTAAATCTCAACCACCTGTGAGGGCAACGAAAGTTGAGAAAAAGAAATTAATTAAATAACGAATATAAAATAAAACTATGTTTATAAAAACACAAAAATTGTATGCACATAAAGTTTATCAAGCTTTATGTGGCGCTAATGGGTACTTGGTATATGCTTCTTTAAAAGCAAATATCAAACAAAACAAAGCCTTTGATGATGAAGATAAGAAGTACTTTGATCATCTGCAAAGACAAGACTTTTTAGACCCATGTAAGCTTCGAGTGAAAAAGGGAGCCAAATTGAAAGCTTTTTATAAAGCGATCAAAAAGCGCTTCAAAACTAAGCAGTCTTCAACAAAAAGACTTCAGTTTGACACTGTCGCTATTCTTAGAAGACTGAGACGTATGGGATTTGAAGTGGTTGATATTATCAATAATGAGATGGATGTCTTTGCAAGAAATACAGCATTTCAAATACTCCTTCGCAAGGATGATATGTATCTTTTGTTAGAAGATGATTACTCCGATAGAGGATCAACCCTGAAGCTATACTCAGGACGATGGACCGCAATTATGTTGAGTAATAAGCAAGTTGATAGTTTGAAGAAGTTCTACACTATTCGACACGATCCGTTCAATAAAAATAACTATATAGTCAGAATAAGCGATGCTGTAAAGTTCGCGATTAAGGAATAATTATAAAAACACAGGTGATGAAAATGAATGAAATCAAATATCGAGAAATTACAGAGAATGAAGTCAAAAAGTGGGTAAATGATATTAAGAGTCGGATAGTTTATAATAAAGACGGCGGACTTGATCTGAGTAATTTCGGTGGGAAAATGAAATATGAGACTCCAGAAGAGATATTAAGATTTGATGATGGATACGACTTCTATTATCCCGTTTGTATTACTTCAAAAGGTGAGATCATTTCCCTTGCATTGATTATCAAAGGTATTAATAGAATAATTCTTGCTTATGTTCAAGTTTGGAATAGAAAACTTGATACATACGTTATAAGAATTGCTTATGAAATAGAGTGACTGTATATTTCTTAATGTGCTAAGTGCCCTCAACGCAGTTTATCGCGTTGGGGACTTTTTTTTGTTTTTATTCGCAAATAAATATTGTTTCGCTATACTTATTCTAATGAAAAACATCAAAGCTGATTTTCCCATTTTCGCTAACCATCCAGAACTCATTTATCTGGACAGTGCTTCTACGCTCCAAAAACCGCAAGTAGTGATTGACGCTGTATCTGAATATCTTTCGAATGATTATGCCAATATCCATAGAGGGACGTATGAACTTTCCCAAAGATCAGAGCACATTTACGAACAGTCTAGATCTACTATTGCAGACTTTATCTGAGCCAATGATGAGTCTGAATTGGTCTTTACCGCCAATAGCACCGATAGCGTGAATCTCTTAGCTCGATCATTGTTTACAAGTAACGAGTTTGAAAAGTGAGATAATATTATCCTGACTGAGCTCGAACATCATGCTAATCTTTTGCCATGGCAGATGATCGCTGAGATGGCAGGAGTGGAGCTGCGTTGGATCCCCGTGTGACTCGATGGAGTATTGAATCTTGAAAAGCTTAAAAAATCCATAGACAGCAACACAAAAATAATCGCCCTGAGCGCATGTAGCAATGTCACGGGGAGAGTGTGGTTGGAGGAGGTCAAGCAGGTTTCGAGGCGGTTGGATTGAGGTTTTAGGGATGATTGATCCTGAACCCCTCTGTCTCCTTCGGAGACATCTCCCCTTGGAAGGGGAGAAAAAGACTCCCCCCTAGCCCCCCTCAGAGAGGGGGGGACACGTTTGATTGATTCTAGTGAGGATGGATCGTTGAGTTCACGTGAGGATTGATTTTGAAACCCCTCTGCCTTCGGCATCTCCCCTTACAGGGGGAGAGGATCAGATCGTTTATCACCGCTAGTAATTGTAGATGCGAGTCAGGCGGTGGTGCATGCTGAGATCGATGTGAACGATTTGGGCTGTGATTTTTTGTTTTTTACTGGACACAAGTTGGGTGCCTTGACGGGAATCGGTGTGCTTCGAGGAAAACAAGAGCACCTAAAGAGGCTAACACCCGGAAAAGCATGAGGATGAGCAATAGAACAAGTAACCCAACACCATACCAGCGTTCTTTGATCACCAGACAAGTTTGAACCAGGAACACCCAATGTCGTAGGCGCGTTGAGTTTGGCAAAGGCGATAGAATATGTAGAGAAAGAGATAAAGGGAGAAAGAGAGAAAAAGAGAGGTGTAGGGACGCAATATTTTGCGTCCGATGACATAGGATCACAAAATCTAGCGACCGATGACGAAAAATCAGAACAACTCACATCATCAAACCATGAGTGATTAATTCAATATTGCCTAGACGAGTTTCGTATCCTAGAAGATGGATGAAAAATCACCTTGTTGGGATGATATGATGCGAAGAAAAAGATTTGATTATTTTCATTTATTCCTCATGGAGTAGATATTCACGCTTTAGATAAGAAAATGGCAGCAGAGGGTATTGCGCTGAGAGTGGGGGCGCATTGTACGCACATCTATCATGCTTGATTGAGTGATGACCCCTCGTGTATGCTAGAAAAAACCTGTAGAATTAGTTTCTGGGAGTACAATGAGATAGGAGAGTTGGAGAGATTTTTTGAGGTATTGAGAAGTCTGTTGAAGTAGCTTACAATTCTCTCGCGTGGAGTCAGTTCACATCAGCAAGTTTTGATTTATTATCTTTTGCAAAGATACCATCGTGTTCCAATGGAGAATACAGTTCAGCATACTTACTGAGTTCTTCAAGATCTTTCATAGTGACTTCTCTGTATCTACAATTGATGAGATAGCGTTCCATATTTTCAGTGGAAACCTTTTCAAGACATAGGAGAGTGTTATCTAAGAGCCTAAAGTATACCATATTGTTTTCGCCTTGGCTGCTTGAAGATCTCGTTCGTGCAATAGCGTCGTTCTTTTTTAGTGCATCATATATCTTTATTATTTCTTCATTAGGAATTTCTAGCGAATCATGGAGTGATTCAACAAGACGTAATTGCACCGTATTCATGAGAAAAACACGCTCATCTTGAGTGATTTTTTTATGATGGATCTGTGTTTCTATTTTGGGAGGAAGGTCTGCGTGCATATGAGTCACTGTATAGTAAATATGTCAACTATAAATATTTGTTGAACAAATGCAAATTGCTCGTGTTTATGAGTCTGTATTTGAATTATTGATGATTATCGATTTTTACTATCACAAGGTCGTCTCATCTCCAGTATCAGATCGCTCTAAATTGCTTGTTTATACGAAATGATCGGACTCATGTTCAGGTTCATTTTCTTTGTTTGAAATTGGCTCAATTGATATTACTACTCAGTACTTTTCTACAAGATCTGACATATTGTTCGAGTAATCACCTTGAAGCAAGAAATTTAAGGATGGATTTTTCTTCATATATCAGTTTAGGAATTTTTGTCATATACTGAAATAGAGCTAAATTCAGTTGTTTTTTTATCTAGTGATTTCTGAATCAAGTTCTTTAGTTCATTTGATAATTCACTTTCATGTAATTCATGAAAATCAGTGCCTTCTCAAGTATCTTTGATATGAAAGACTGATATGAGAAAATCTTCAAGAGAATCAAATTCCAAACGATCGATATCCAGTGGAGAATGAAAGGTAATAGTGGTCATGGGAATGTACATATAAAGACTATAATAATTACTATATCTTATATCAAAGAAAAAAGCAAGAAAAAGATGACTTTATTCAGATTTCGAAGAAAGATTATAAAGAAACTTGCTTCGACGGCAATCGTTTGAATTTCTCTCATAGATCCATACTTTAAAGACACAATCGATTATTAAATCATCTAAATAAAAAGAGTATGTCAGATCACCTAACAAAACAAAAATCAGCGAAGAAAAAGACTGAGCAAAAACAAATCCTTCCTGTCGTAACGAATCCTGACTATCCACATTCTAGTCGATTTAAGGATGCGAGTAAATTTGTTGAACACTTTCTAAAAACAAAAGACGAGCAGCACGCTGAAATATTTTTTTCTATGTTCTTTGAGGAAAATATTAAAAAACACAGATCAAAAGACTTTGTGCACATAGTGAAGCAATTGAAGAAGCTCAGGAAGATTCGCCATGCATGTAGCCCTTACATTGTAAGCTTGATGGATTATGCTTGGAAGAATTATCAAGAATATGTGAGCAATGATTTTGCACTAGAAGTTTCGAACCATGAAGACTACCTTTTTAATAAAAATGAAGAGGAGTGACAGCAAAAATTACTGAAATTAAAAAAGAGTTGCGTGATTTTCCCGCAACTCTTTTCAGTTTTTGCTTTATATTCGGATAATTACCTCGTCACTTTAGCGCGAGGCAATCAAAGAAAACCTGCTTCTTCATAATTGATAATGAATTCGTTGACATCCGAACGAAACAAAATATCGATTATCGAAGAATGAGATAAAAATTTAGGCGAATACTTTCACTTCGTGAAAGCGGTGCATGCACTACCTCGTACCCTTGCGGTCGAGGTGAGTCTAAATTTAGATATTTTGTTATACTTTTCTAAACTTCGTTTAGTTTCCTCACTTCCCAATCCAAATTCCCCGCAGTACAAATCAGGATGACTCACTCAGTCTTGTTGTTGATCATCTCTTTGATCTGATCAAATGCTGTGATATAGGTCCCATCAAATTGTTTTACGAACAGTTCTCCCAGATCATCAAATGACTGGAGATTTCCTACTTCATCATTGAGATAACTCGATTGGATAGTATATCATGAGATGTCTTGTATTTTTTCTCTGGCGGTATAGATACTATAGATAATCACCTCATTTTCTGGAGCCAAGGTTTCGATAAATTCATCCCAAAACTCAACGACACGACGGGCTTGGTGAGGTTGAAAGAGTAGTGTGACTTCTTGGTCAGCATATTTTTCATGCACTGCCTGAAGTGTACTGGACAGCTCAGTAGGGTGATGGGCATAGTCTGTGATGATTGGTACCCCATGAGTGTTGTTTCCCAGGAGTTCTCATCTTCTTCGCAGTCAAGTAAATCACTGGATCGTATGCTTGATTTCATCTGAGCTGTATATATTTCAGTCATTCACCAGTTCACAAATCTTCAAGGCTAGGGTCGCATTGGCATGATTGTGAGAACCTAAGAGGTGCTTGAAATCGAATTGTTGTATCTCATGTTCTTGGATCTTGAGATCAAGTGATGCTTGGATGCTTGGAATTCACTGAGTATCAACGAGTGTAGTGACACTGCGACGCACCTTTTTGCTAAATTGCACAAAGGTATCCAGATAGTTTTCAAAAGTCTCATACACATCAGCATGATCGAGTTCAATATTCGTGAACACCGCATGGTCCACATCCAGAGAAAGAAATTGATAATTGTACTCACAGGCTTCTACGATAAAGAGGTATTTCTTCATGAGATGTTCACAACCAGCTGCTTTGGGATCGATAATATATCGCACCAATGCACGGATATCCTCTGCATGAGTCTCAGAGATTTTCATGTTGGCAGATCACCAATCAGCGAGTCCTGCACCCACGATTCCGAGTCAGAAATTTGGATGATGTTTAGCCAAAGCATGCGCAGCAAGAGCAGTGGTCGTACTTTTCCCATGGGTCCCAGCTACAGCTATGGTGCTGAAGCATTTGGAAAGTTCTCAGAGAAATTCAAAATAAGAAAAAGGTGGGCGAATCGATGCGCCTGACTCAAAGAGTGCTTTTGCAGACTGGACTTCAGGAGAGTTGATCGCGGCACTACTATAGATCACGAAATCATGAGCATTCACTTCATAGTTACCATGTCCAATCACTATTTCCAATCATTCAGACTGAAGTTGTTTGGTGAGCTCTCAGTTGGTGCTATCTATCCCTACACAGTTTTTGAATCCACATCACAAAAAAAGCCTGACTACAGCAGACACTCCAGCTCAACCTACTCATACGAACACGATCTTGTTTATCATGTCGAGAGAATAGTGAAACTGCGAAACAGAACAAGAGAATTAGGCAAGTTAAGGAACCTCTGAAAAATTAAAGAATTGAAAAGAATTTTTATTGTTTTCGATTATTTCATTTTTCATGGTTCCTCGAGGAAGCTTAAATAAGCCAATTCATTTTTTGCTTATGTTCATGAAATGTAAATATTTCTTAAAATATAAGCTATTTCAGAGCTTCCTTAATTCCTTGCATCCTTACTCTTGATCCCCTTAATTTTAGATGTAGAGTAAGTATATCCAACTTACCTAATTTACCTAATTTACCTAATTTACCTAATTTACCCAACTTGCCTAAACGACAATCAACACTCTACTCAACATATAAGACAACCCGATAATAAATATTCCAATCAAGGCATACACGATATATGATTTCACTTTCTTAAACGCTTCTTCGTCATCTGGTCTAAATAGCATGATAAACCCAAGATAGATAATAATCACCACTACAATAAATACTGCGAGACTTAAGATTCGGTTGATGATTGATCGAATAACACTCAAAGATGATGATCATCCTTCTGCAACTACTCCGTCGAATAACAAACCAATACTTCCCAAGTTTCCATCTTCAATAGGGCCAGTTACTTGTTCATAACTCCCATACACCAACTCAACGATGGTTTTAGATAATGAGATCACTAGTACTCAGATTACTCCATAAATAAAAACATTTGTTGCCTTTTTTGTTTCATCTTCTGTATTTCCAAAGATCATTTTTAGTGCCATGACTAAGATGATGATGAATAACACTCATAGAATCACACTCAACAACAGTTGTACAAAAGGAAAGGCTAGATTTTGATACAAATCAACTGCCATCTGAGGTCCGTCAAATTCATCCAGCTCATTAAATGAAAATACTGAACCTCAGGTTCCATCTGCACCTACAAGGGTAGTAGCGATAAATCACGCTGAGACCATAAGGACCGTTCATAAAATCCCAAATACAATATATCTATATGAACTACTGGTGTCTTCAGAGCTTTCTGAAAACATCAATTTATAAAATCAAATAATCGCCGTGATGATCCCGAGAAACACAAAAATAGGAAGAAGAATATCAACTCAGATATTGATCAAGGTATTTCTAATTCATTCTCCTCATCATATCCCATCGGTCAAGACATCGGGTTTTTCTAAGAAATCTATAAGCTGCTTCCCTTCTGGTAGCTCTTGTTCACCCGTACTTACCAATTCTTCCAAGATATTTTCGTATCTATTTCCATTGTTGTTGTTTTGCGCAAAACCAAATGAGATCATACTCAAGAGTGAGCTGACAAATAGTGAGGTGAGCGCTAAGGAGATAAGTTTTTTCATGGGGTTTTACTTGATAAATACCCTCACCCCCAGCCCCTCTCCCAATCGCTTCGCTAGGAGAGGGGGGACGTGATGATTGTTTTAATTTTCAATTATTAATCTTCAACTATCAATTATTTAACGTCGGTCGTAATAAACTCTTTTTCATCTGGTGAAGCGAGAATTTTTACTGCGACATGTTGATTTCATGCGAACAGGAGTCCTTCCCCGATGTTCGATGCTACCAATTGTTGTTTCTCTGCCTCGGATAATCCGAAGGTCTCTTCCAATGATTTGATCGATGAGGTCGACTGCTTGAGCAGTAATTGCATCGAAGCATTGGAAACGATGGGTTTACCATATTTACTCGAGATGAAATCTTCTACATCTTGCGTGATGGTCGTTACTCATAGTCCGTATTTTCTGGCTCTCTTGATAAGCTGATATAAGAAATTCGCTGACACTTCATCTTGCATCATGATCCAAGCTTCATCGACCACGAGCAGTCTTTTTTTCTTCTTGGCTCTTACAGAAGTCCAGATATAGTTCAAAATGTTGAACATCGCTGGGGTTTTGAGCGCATCTTCTAGATCTCTGATAGAAAATACTGTCAAAGAGTTGGTCAAGTCTACATTGGTTTGATTGTTGAAAATCTTTCCGAACGTTCCTGAGACATACTTGCTAAGCTTGATTGAGATGCTTTCACCACCATCCATTCCATCCATTACATTTAGAAGATCCTCCATCTGAGGCACAGTTTTTCCTTCCATACTGTCATCCTGGAAGCTAATTTCCTTCAAAGAGTAGGTAGCTTGAAGCGCTTTATCTAGTAAGGCTTCTTCTTCTGCATCAATACCCCCGATCAATACCGAAATCAAACTAATCAAATTCATGATCTGAGTTCTCAGGAGATCTCCTGTTTTATAATCGATATCCTCGATCTTAGGTGGAAGGTCAAATGGATTTACATACTGGGAAGATCCGATGGAAATATTGATGTATGAACCATCTACTTGGGTAGCGAGCCCCTTATATTCATTCTCAGGATCGATCACGATCACATCAATTCCTATTAGGAGATATCTCAAGATTTCTAATTTTACAGCAAATGATTTCCCCGCACCAGAAGTAGCTAAGATAAGACTATTTGCATTTGGTAATCTCTTAGAAAATCTATCAAAAATCACCAACGATCCCGAATGGAGATTGATTCAATATAAGATTCCTTTGTTCTCGATAAGATCATTGGAGATGAAGGGAAAACTTCCTGCAAGTGAGGTGGTAACTGTACTTCTGGAAATATCCAAGTCATCAATACATAAAGGAAGCATGCAGTCTAGACCTTCATCCATTCTTTGGGAAGCCTGCTTAACGCGAATCCCGTATCCTCAGATTTTTTGTTCAAATTTCTTTCCTTCTTCGCGCAGTTTTTCATCATCATGTTCATAGATCGTAGTATACATACTCGTCTGAAAGTATCTTTCTTCGCGAGTAGCGAGTTTTTGTCTAATATTTTCTACATCTTTATATTCTACTGAAACATCAGTATCTGAGGTGATTCACTTTTGGGCAGAGCTAGAAATCTCGGCTTTGAGCATCGTTGATCTTCTTTTTAGCACCGTCTTGATCGTACTTTCATCTGATGGGTAAATAAACCAAGTCATATCCCGCTTCGCATAAAATCCTAGCATATCTCTAGTCCACAAAAAGTCGATATATGATGGATAACTATGGGTATAATACGTCTTTCCTAGAACACCAGAGATATTAAAATCGCCACCACGAACCTCTCGATACGAGGGAGCTATATGACCTTTATAATCACTCAAGGTTTTTACATAATCAGTTTCAAATTCCAGAACATACTTCCTGAGCTCTGGAGTGAGGAGTGAATCTTTATACTTCTCATCATCCATTTTTACCAGATACACCAGTTGATCTTCTAGAGATTTGTCTTTCAGGATATTTCTTGTTGCGTTTTGTTTGCTTACGCCATCTTTTTTCTTCGTCTTCACGAAAAATCAAGCGATCCTATCAAGGAATCCTAGTTTCTGAGTGGCACTAATTCCTTCTCGATCTATCACAGGATATCCACCCTGTCTGATCTGAGGACGATAATTAGTATCATAGATTTGATTGCTGAGTTTGGTTAACATGTTTCATCATAAAAAATAGAGATTTCTGACTAGCTTAAGTATAGGGGAGAGGGGAGATTTTGTCAAAACTAAGGAAATCTGATAGATTATTTATTGACATGTCTCTCTAAGTAAATATACAATAGATAATTAAATAAAATTAAAGATTAAAAATTAAAAACAAAATATGATAAAATTAAGACGATTACTTCTTCATCCTACGGTTAGGCGTGAGGTGAGAGAAAGAGAAATAAAAAAAGGTGAGTGCGTAAAGGGAAATGGAATTTATAAACTCTTGAAAGGTAGAATATCTCATTTATCTCATGACAAGAAGGTATTTGATGTATATGAGAGCAGAGATATCTTTCTTTTTGAAGTTCCAGAATCTTATCGACGAAAGCAGTATTTTCTTGCTGAGACGGATGTTATAGTTCAGTGGATTTCAACATCTGAGCTCATGCGAATTCTAAATAAAAAGACTTACAAAGGTGTTTGGCAAAAATACTTGAGCTCTAAGATGCTTGATTATGAAGAAAGAATCCATGAAAACAGGTTGCCTCCTATTCGAAGAGTCAAAGCATACTTGTTGCGATTGGCTTTTAGGAGAGGATTAGCATCAGAAGGGTTTTTAGAACTTGAAACAAGCTTAGGAATATATCAGATTGCAGAAATCACTGGAACTAGAGAATCTGATGTTCATGCTAGTATTGGTGATGGGATACAGCTAACTCAAGAAGGGTTTAAATTTATCGACCCAGGCATTATTGCTAAAGAAATTGGAATGTCAGCATGGTTTACCGAGTCAATCAAGGAGAGTATAATGCTAAATGGTTAAGGAACCTTAAATAAGCCAATTCATTTTTTGCTTATGTTCATGAAATGTAATTATTTCTTAAAATATAAGCTTCAGAGTTTCCTTAATTTGCTGACACTTACAGATGAAGAATAGTGAATTTGGAACGGACAAATTTTGTCCGTTTTCTTTTTGAAAAACATGTAAATAACTATATCATGTAAACAATTAATTATCAATCATCAATTTTCAACTTTCAATTACTACCATGACAGCTGTTACCCTAGAACAAATCGAACACCTCGCACATCTCGCAAGACTCAAACTCTCTGACGAGCAAAAAGCATCACTGGTAGGTGATTTTGAGAGTATTTTGTGATTGATTGGTCAGTTGGATGAAGTAGATGTGGAAGGAGTTGAGCGAACTTGATTTGATCATATCCAGCATACGATGGAGCCCCGCAAAGGAGTGCAAGGATGCGATGATGCGTCGCACATGATGAAAAACGTTACGCATCCATTGGATAATAATGGGATTGTGGTGAAATCCAGTATCAAGTAAGGATTCATGGCATGCAAAGTTCATAGCATGTAAGGATTCATGGCAATGAATCCTCATGAGTCATTCTCAGTACCAACTGAGACAATCTAAGGAAGCTCTGAAATAGCTTATATTTTAAGAAATAATCACATTTTATGAACATGAGCAAAAAATGAATTGGCCTATTTAAGCTTCCTCGAGGAACCGTGAAAAATGAAGTAATCGAAAATAATAAAAATTCTTTTCAATTCTTTAATTTTTCAGAGGTTTCCTAACTATAAGCTGAGCTAGCCTAACTTTTACCCAGATATTGTTCTCAGATAGAAGTCTTTAGAGGTATCATTTTCGCTACTTATTATTTTTCGATATCATTTCTCAATAAGGGCATTATAGAGATCTTTAGTGACCTCATTTTTGGATAATGTAGTTTTTGAGATTGCCCATTCACTATTTAAGTTTCAATTTATTCTTCAATTCTTCCAGGGATCAAGGTGTCAAATGTATCTTCATTTTGAATAAGGGAGAAAGTTTTCTCTAATATATTGAATTACAATAATTTTCTTTTCATATAGCTCTCTTGTTCTTGTGAGTTCTTGTTCTCGGATTTTTTTATTGTATAGATTTAGTATTCTATTTTTGAATACAGGTTGAGTCTTGCTATAGCGATATCTGTGTGTGTGTGAAATATATTTATAGTGTTTGCTGTGATTAGGAACGTCATTCCTGGTTTCAGTTGAAGCAAGAATCATTATATCTAATTGTCACTTATTAGGTCAGATTAAATTAGTTATGTCACTACAAATATTAGATTGCGCTCACCAATGGTCCGAAAATCTATACTCAATACCGTTCATTTCTGCATAGTACGAAAGAATATTTCTGTTGTTGTAGGGGCTGGGACGCATATTGTATGTATCAATAATTTCTAATCATTCATTTCATAACAAAGATAGTTTTTCATTTTTTCTCATTGATTAGAGGGTTATTAAATAAATTGAGTATTTCAAGTAGTGGTGTAGTTTGTCTTTTATAAGATTATAACCAAAAAATACTCCCTGTCAAAAGTGATATATGTCACCCTAGAAAAAATCGAATACCTCACGCATCCATTGGATAATAATGGGATTGTGGTGAAGAGTGCGATTAAGTAGAGAAAGAAAGTGGCTGAGATCCTGAGTTTTAGCGTCGTCATCCTGAATGTAGGGACTGCCTTTTGGGCTGTCCCGAAATGAAGGATCTCGAGAATCTGTAAGCTTACGTAATTGTCCCGTCATCGCTCCTCGATAGAATTTGAAGATTGGAGGTGCCAAATTGGGATCTCCAATCTTGCGTATAGCTAACCTAACCTTCGGCACCAAAAAAGAGAAAAAACAATGAAATCATATAGAAGAACTGTATCTTGAGAAGTTTAATTTGACAGGTTGGGTATGAAAAAAGCACCAAAATCGTAAGATAAAGGTGCTTTTTTAGTTGTTCAATT
>CALGNI010000020.1 GCA_937958645.1 Candidatus Absconditabacterales bacterium | reverse complement strand
CGCTTTGCATCCAAAAAGACGCTTTACCTCAAGATCTGATGTTTCAAGGATGCATGAATCTAAACTCACGTCTCATTGCCTCATTTTAGTACTTGATTCGTCTCATCCTCACGTGCACCCAAAAAGTTTAAAGTTTTCATTTGTCTCCGTTTTTTGTTTGCAAAAGTATTTACTTTCTATATATTTATGATGTAGTATTTTCTAAAAACATAAAAACATAAATTTATGAAACATTGTATGCTCTTGTTGATGTGTATTATTCCATACTTTGGGTATGGACAAAATGAGGAGGTCATTAGTAGTAATGAAGGAAACTTGGAGATAAATAGTATTTTCCAGTTGTGTAAAAAAATTATAAAACAGTACCCCAAAAATTATGACAAAATCACGAAAAGTTCCCAAATCCGCACTGGAATAGTATATGTCCAAGAATCTGATGATGTTCTGAATAAACTTGTGAGAATGTACAATGATGTATATATTGTTCAGGCGATTATTAATGATATAGCTCATTATTCAATACTTGAAACAATTCATCTTGATAAATCGATTATTGAGCGTGCATATATTTTTGATGAGTGGAATTATTATGGAATCATGGAAAGTATTCTTGTAGACAATGTTGTAATTTCCTCTGACTACATACCCTATGATCCTAATCAAATTTCTGGCGAAAAGATCGAATTTGATAAAATTGCGTATCGAGTTAAGAAGATAGTAAAAAATGATTTTCCAAACTAATAAAAACAAAAAACCATGAAGAAGATACTTATATGCTTGCTAATATTTTCACAGATAGTTCTGTATTCTCAGAAGTCAGATGCTGTTAAACAGTTTGTCCCAAGGTTTGAAACGTATATAAGCCATGCAATAGTTAAGCAACTTGGACCTGACGTAGAAGTAATTGACGCAAGCTCCAAAGACACGGTGTACTCTAGGAAGAGGCCTCCTTTGCATGAGGATCTTTATGTTTGTAAGCTTGATGATGATATTATGATTGATGTAGTGTATAAATATGGATTTTATTCATCGTTGACTATCTTTGTAAAAGAAGAAACTCCGCTTTTACTTTCTAAGCAAAAGCAAAAAAGATCTGATCGACTCAAGAAAAAAGTCGATAAACTAAAAAAGCAAACGCTTAATGATCCAGGGAATGCTCGCTATATGAAAAAAGTTAAAAAGTTACAAGAACTTACCAGAAAAACTACTAAAGAAAAAATCACTGGATACTATTTTCATAAGTTATGTTTTTGGAAAACCTCGATTTTTGATACCTATATTCATGAAGATCATCTTATGAAAGAGAGTAATATTGAAGATGATACTTTCTTAAAATATAAAAAATATACAGAAAATTTACTAGAAATCATTGATCTAGAAATTCGTATTCGAAATAAAGTTGATCAAGAGAAATAAGAAAACATTACTCTTAAGCGAACTCATTGAGTTCGCTTTTTTTAAAGAGTTTTGTATCTAGTCTTCAATCTTCAATTCTCAATCATCAACTATTTCCACCCACCATTCATTAGTTCTCATCCATGGGGGAGTCATTGGATCATTGTATTGGGCTAGAGTCATGTCGCCAGTTCGTTGGATATTTGCTTGTGCTAATGCAGTGAGGAAATCTCCCTTGTTTCTTCAAGCATTGAGACTCGTAGCGTACCCTGAAAAGCCCCAAACAGCGCGTTTGACCGGGAGTGTTTCAGTGATGGTTATATTGCTATTGTTGGGGATAGGTAAGGTGTCTTTGGTTCGCTTTGACGGCATGATAAATGATACTTCAGTCATTTGCCCCTTTGGGGTACTCGTTACTGGAGCAGTCATTGCTATTTTTTCACTTGTGGTGATGGGTTTGCTAGTAACAGGAGCAGTCATTTCGATTGAAGAACGAGACTGATTGTCACCAAAGATAAATCCTGCGAGTTGACGAAAAGCTTGATTACCACTCGTGTATTCATCTCAAGGCACGATAACTGAAGCTACCAACAATGAGGGAACTTCGCGAATTTCTATATCTCCATTCATGCTCGATTTTGCGTTTGGAGTTTCGATATCACGAGTGATTCGTCGTCATCGAATATGCCATGCAGCTCAAATAAATATAAGCAAGATCAAAAGTGATTTTCACATACTGAATGAAGGGTAAAGGGTGTCCTTAAGGAGGTGACGATTTACTTCGAAAAGAGATAGAAAGATTGTATTTTTATCTTTTTTCGAGCAGTGAAGAATTGCCTCCTCGAGGAAATGATAGCAAACAAGCCAACATTTTTTTGAACTTTCTTCGAACATCTGTATTCTAGCTCTTCGCTAAGTTTTTCATCATTTCCTTAACTATGACTTATCAAACTTATAAACCAAGAAGCTCAAAATAATGCTATTCATCGATAGATCAATGGATTTAGTTCTAGTAGTTGAGGAAAAAGTTTGACTGCGATGATTCAAATAAGCACCATCATTACTTTGAATAATGAAACATCTCGTGCATTTCGATCCTGAGCATTTCTTTCAATCTTATCGAAGAATCCCGATGCTTTTTTGTTTTTCTTGAGCGTCTTTGGAATCATAACAATGAGCATTAGTATGGCAAGAATAGCAAAGAAAAGAATATCTAATTCTAAGATAACAGGAAAGTACATACTAATCAAGACCCCAATGCTCATGAGGTAGAGCTTGAAGATGGGGAAATCAAAAAAACGGAATTGGTTCATAACTTTTTCAGTAAGTTTTTCTAATCACATAGTTTTAAAGTAAGTGGATAAAGTCGAAAATCTATTAACCTAAGTATACGGGCGAGAGCTGATTTCGTCAAGAAGAAATAAGTCGAGTAGCTTGTGTTGATCTCAAAACTAGATATACTTGTTGTATGCAAAAAATTGTTCAACAGTTTCTTCTAGCGCTTTGTCTGTTTCTTTGAGTCAGAGTCTTTTTGATTACCCAAGAACGTTATCAAATCTTGAATCAAGGAAGTGAAATTCAGGAGCTCCATCAAAAAGATACCATTGATACTAATAAAGCACCAAATGATGATCCAGTTTTACCAGCTGATCAACTCGATCCTAGCGATGATGAACCAATAAAAAAATTGATGGAATTGCTGAGATCTGATGGAGATGCGGTAGAAGATGAGTCTCTAGGAACAGAGGATGATTCGTGAGAACCTGAAATCGAGATGGGAGAGAAAGAATCTGATCTTGAGGTGATCGGTAGTGATCCTGAACCTGAACCAGAAGGGAATGAAGAACAAGAATCACTCCCAGAAAAAATAGATGAAGTAATTCCTCCTGAGCAAGAAAAAGCGATCCCATTATCTTATGTTAATCAGATTCCTTTCTTCGCTCAAGCACCTGAGTGAGATCGAAATCAACCTCGACAGGATGCCTGTGAAGAAGCAAGTATTATCTTGGCTGCATATGGATTGAAGGGAAAATCTCTAAGCAGGGCTGAATTGATATCAGATATTCGAGATCTCGTCAATATACAGAATGAACTCTTTGGTTCTTGGAGAGATACCACGATAGCCCAAACTAAGCAACTGTATGACTTGTATTATGGGATTTGAACAGCAACTATTATTGATAACCCAAATGTCGAACAAATGAAACAACTACTGTCTGAGGGAAAGCTTATCGTAGCTCCCTTTGCAGGAAAGATGTTGGGTAATATCTATTACTCTAATTGATGACCAAGGTATCATATGCTTACGATCGTTGGCTATGATGAAAACTGATTTATCACTCATGATGTAGGAACTAAGCGTGGTGAAGGGTATAGGTATTCTGATGCAGTATTGATGAATGCGCTCCATGATTTTGTGTCCATTGCTGCATGATCAATCCAAAATGGCGCAAAGAGAGTATTGGTTTTGGAGAGGTAGTTGGTGTATTGCTTATCATAGCTTCTATAAAAATCGGTAGCTCATTTTTGATGTTATTTTTGATGTTAAGCTAGATTTTTCTTCTTTGATGTTTAGAATTTTTATAGAAATTTTAATTTTGTATTACATCCTATGAAAAAACTCTTTTTGATGATTTTGCCACTATTTCTTTTTGGAATGACGACTGCTGCATATCAACCTACAGCTGTAGATGATGCCTTGTTGCTTTCATTGGAGCCAAGAGTAGATGCCCTTTATAAGTCTGACATGAACAGAACTGTAACCGTTACCAACAAAATTAAAGCTATCTTACCTAGCTTTGATCCAAATTCGAGAACATATTATATTTTACAATGACTATCAAAGTATATCGATTCTCTTGTATCAAAAGATGTGCAAAAAATATCTGCATATAGTTCTTATGATCCAGCAAATGTTACTCAAGCATTGAACGATGGAAAGGATGTTATTTTATTTTTTCATGCTAACTGGTGTCCAACTTGTGTAGCAGTTGATGGAAATATTCAAGAAGACCTTGAAGATCTCGATTCAAATCTCGTGATATTTAAAGTTGATTTTGATGATAGTGAGTTGGCAGATCAATATGGTGTTACCAAGCAACATACTATGGTTACCTTAGCTAGTGATGGTACAGTAATTGAGAGAAAGCAATGAGTTAATACAGTTTCTCAACTTAATAAGTTGTTCTAGTGATGAATCTAAGACCTAACCTCTACGATTACCTCAAGATAATCGCCTTACTGACAATGATTGTTGATCATGTAGGGTTTTTTCTGTATCCAGAGATAGAAATACTGCGTATTGTTGGTCGTATCGCTTTTCCATTATTTTTGTTCTTGGTGGGATGGAATCATTCATATCAGCGAAGACCGGGCTTGCGATATTTATGAATTATCCTTCAGCTGCTCATGCGAGGAGCCGTGCGATGATGAGTACGAGCATTTTATAGTCCACTGAATATTTTGTTAGCAATTGGTACCACAAGAGTACTGTTGTGATGGCTGCTGAAGCAAAAAAGCCAAGTCTTGGAGCGATTGGTGATGTTGATTGCATTGATTTTCGCTACCCAATCTCAAGGTGTTGTTGATTATGGTACACTTTCAGTCGTGTTTGCTTTACTCGGGTATCGAGTAAGATCATGGTGACGATCTCTGAGGTCCACGGGAATCATTTTGGGTTGAGTCTTGTTTCATTTGGTATTTATGTTTGAGTATCAATGATATTGAGTTGAGTGGGTTCCTTGGTTGATATGAATTGGAATATTTTTGAGTACATCGATGATCTGGATGAGTAAAGATAATACCGTTATGATAACTAAACTATGAGTAGATCGTTTGTTGCTTTGGGTATCAAAGAATGCATTGATCTTGTATGTTTTGCAGGGAGTTGTGTTGTGAGTCCGAGCGACACTGATATAAAAAAGCTTCAATAAACTTCAAATACAGCTTTGAATCTGCATCTAAATATATATTGTTCATCCTTGTTTACTTCAGAAAGAAACTAATTATGTCAGAGTCAGGTAAATCAATATTGCGTTTTGATAAAGTCACCTTCGCATATAATGAAGGAAAGCATGTCATCATTGAAGATGCAAGCTTTTCTGTTCGTGAAAATACAAAGATCACGATCATGGGACAAAATGGGGCAGGGAAGTCTACGTTATTCAAGCTGATCTTAGATGAATTGAAACCCCGTATGGGAAAAATCAATCGTGATGGAGGAGCTTCAGTTGCGATTTCTAGACAAGTGATTCCTAGAGATCAAATGACGATGACTGTTTTGGAGTATTTCGCAACAGCCTTTGAGGAAAAGGATTATCAACTAGAAATGAAAGCAAACAAGATACTTACTGAGGTGAATCTTGAGTGAGCAGATCTTTCGAAAGCACTGCATACGTATTCTGGAGGTCAACAGGCGAGACTTCTCTTGGCGCACGCATTGATTCAAGAACCAGATATTTTATTGCTAGACGAGCCTACCAATAACCTCGATGCAGCAGGTATTGGCGATTTGATCACTTTTTTGTTGTCTTATGAAAAGACGGTTATTGTGATTTCTCATGATGCGGACTTTTTGAATATGTTTACTGATGGAGTACTATATCTAAACAAAGATCGTAAAATGGTCGAGCAATATCGATGAGATTACTATGATGTAGTGGATCAAATCCAGGCTGCGATTGATAAAGAAAAGAAGCAAAATGCGAGGATGGAAAAGAAAATTACTGATGCGAAAGAGAAAATAAATTTCTTCTCGAACAAATGAGGGAAGATGAGAAAGATTGCAAAGAAAATGAAGGCAGAAATCGAAGAAGCTGAAGATAATACTGTAGAAGTAAGAAAAGATGATAAGACCATCGCTCCTTTTTCAATTGATTTTGAAAACTATGTGTGACCGATCGTTACGATTGATTCTCTTTCATTGATGGGTAAAGAGCGAAAACCTCAAAAGGTGAAATTTAATCTCGTAGTAAAAAAGAAGCAAAGATATTTGTTGGAAGGACCAAATGGAATTGGGAAAACAACCTTACTCAAAAGGCTTGTAGATGATCCAAGTGATACAGGAGCTACTTTGGCGCAAGAGATTAGAGTAGGATATTATTCACAAGATTTCAATGCTCTAGATATGGATATGGTGGTGCGAGATGCCCTGCATGAAGTATCTAATGAGGTAACTGATCAAGAGGTGTACCGTGCAGCGTCGAGATTTTTATTGACAGGTGAGCTCCTAAAACAACCGATCTACACCCTCTCAGAAGGACAAAAATGACTCTTGTGTTATGCAAGATTTGTTATTCAAAAGCCTCATTTATTGATCTTGGATGAACCTACGAATCATATTAACTTCCGTCATCTTCCTGTGATTGCACAAGGATTAAATGCATATGAGTGAGCAATTATCATGGTTTCTCATGATGAGCATTTCCTGTCACAGCTGGATAAAATAGAAAGAATTGATTTAGGTAGATTGGTGGGTAGATAAGGAAGCTGAGCAAAATACAATTTTCACGACAGCTTCCAAAAGTAGTAGTATTTTTAAAAGAGATTTTGGCTTATTTCGAAGAAAGAATACCAAGAAGCTTGCTTCGTAGCAAATAAAAAGCAATTCCTACCAAGGATACCGCGAAGCTTGCTTCGACGGTAATCATTTAAGATTCCTTGAGGAACCGTGAAAAATAAAAAAATCGAAAATAATAAAAATTCTTTTCAATTCTTTAATTTTTCAGAGGTTCCATATGATTTTTTCTAACTTGAACTCATAGAGATTAGATTTTTTTTCTTATTGTAAACTATATGAAAAAACTGGTATCATTTATCTGTATTTTCGTGTATCTCTTTTTTTCACAATTTGTGATTAAAGCAGTTGCTACCACTGACTCCTGATGAGAACTTGAGGGAGATTTTTGTATAAATGAACAGTTAGATACCTTGGAAAGCAAAAGGAATTGTCGAGAAAAAAATAATTCATGAGTTTTTTCATTCTTCTCAGTAGCAAATAGCAAACTATTTATAAATCATTTCGCTGTAGCTTATTCCTCTAGTGAATTTGAGTATGAACATATCTTATACCCAAATCAATATCACTCTCATGATCCACCAGATCGTCATGCTCTTGAAAAAAAAGAGTTTGTAGATGAGTATGTTTGAATTGTATTGTTATTACTATAATCTAGTGATGCTTTGCATGAGAGAAATTAAGTAACTAATAACGCTTTAAGTACAACCTTTTATATATTATCATTAATATCATGTTTAATCTAAAATCATTAGCTATAGCTTGAGTAACACTTTGATCATTGTTTATGGTGTGATGTAGTTCTGGAACTCCAACCGCTAACAACCCAGTAGATCAAGCAGCAGTACAAGTATCTGGATATGTTCCATACTCTGCTTCAGCGGTGAACCTAGCGGTATCACAAGGAAAGAAAACAGCAGTATTCTTTCATGGAGCATCATGTGGATCATGTGCTAAGTTGGATGCAAATATCAAAGCAAACGTAGCGAAGATACCAAGTGATGTAGTAGTATTCAATGCAGACTGGGATGATAATCAAGATCTAGCGGTAAAATACGGAGCGCCAAAATATCATACAGTAACCTACTTAAACGCTGACGGATCAGTAGCGAAGAATGTATGAGGACTGTTCGAATTGGATAAATTGGTTGGAGAGTTTGCCGCACCTCAAGCTGCAGCACCTGCTGCTAAGGTAGCAACAAACTATGTGCCATACTCAGAGTCAGCGGTAAAATTAGCAGCATCTGAAGGAAAGAAAACAGCAGTATTCTTCCATGGAGCATCATGTGGATCATGTGCTAAGTTGGATGCAAATATCAAAGCAAACGTAGCGAAGATACCAAGTGATGTAGTAGTATTCAATGCAGACTGGGATGATAATCAAGACCTAGCAGCAGAATA